>DATJHN010000028.1:0-8834 GCA_035493915.1 Bordetella sp. | reverse complement strand
TTTGCCGATCCGCATATACGCGAGCGCGGCAATATCCGGGCGGTGTACGACGATGAACTCGGCTGCGAGCTGCGCATGCAGGATGTCGTGGGCAAGCTATCGGTCTCGCCCGGCGCGATCCGCCATCCGGGGCCGCGCCTGGGACAGCACAATCGGGAAATCCTGGTGGAAAAGCTGGGTTATGGCGTGGACGAGCTGGCCCGCGCGGGGATCGTTCTGGACGATGAAAGCGCACATGACGGAGACGGCGATGCTGCTACCTGAACAGATCGATATCGTGGAAGTCGGTCCGCGCGACGGCCTGCAAAGCCTGCGCAAATGGGTGCCCACGGAAGATAAGGTGCGGATGGTGGACCGGCTGTCGCAGGCGGGATTTCCGGTCATCGAGGTCACCGGCTTCGTGCACCCGCGCGTGATTCCGAACCTGAGTGATGCCGAGGCGGTATGCGAGCGGATCACGCGGCGGCCGGGCGTGATCTATCGTGGCCTGGCGCCGAATGCGCGCGGCGCGGAGCGGGCCGCCGCGGCGCGTGTGGACGAGATCGTCGGGCTGACGATCGCCAGCGCGTCGTATCTGAAGAAAAACCAGAACATGACGCCGGAACAGGCCGATGCGCAGGCGATCGAGGCCTTCCGCATCGCTGACGCCCAGGGGCTGCGCTATGTGCTGGCGATCGGCATGGCCTTCTGGTGTCCCTATGAAGGCCTGATCCCGCGGGAACGCGTAATGGAGATGGTAAGCCGCTTTCGCGATGCGGGCATCCACCGCATGTACCTGGCCGGATCGGTCGGCTTGGAAGACCCCCGGCATGTGAACGAACTGTTCACGCGCCTGCGCGACCGCCTTCCCGACGTCGAACTGGGATTCCATGTGCACAACCTGGGCGGCATGGCGACGGCCAATATGCTGGCGGCGCTGGATGGCGGCGCGGTGTGGCTGGAAGGCGCGATCTGCGGGATCGGTGGCGGCATCGCGATGCCGGAAACGTTGGGCGCGGTGGGCAATTTTCCCAGCGAGGACATGGTGCGCATGATGTCGCTGATGGGCCTGGATACCGGACTGGACCCGGACGCCGTGTTGGCCGCGGCGCGCGATATCGCCCGCATGCTGGACATCCCGCCGCGCAGTCATTCCATGCACGGCAGCACACGCGAGGCCGTAATGCAGTGGGGGCGCGATCACCCGCACGAGCATCCTGAATGATGGCTCTGGCCGCTGGCCGCGGCGATCCGGGTATTTATGCCGCCTGGGCCGTGCGGGATGCCGATATCAGGATCACTGCGGACAGGCTGGTTTCTGATATCAAGGCCACGGCGGCTAGGTCATTTGGCTTCTGCCGCGCACCGCCGATGTCTGCCAGACTAGGGAATGTCTCCGCCAGACCAGGCTCGCTATTCTTCCGCGCTGTGGGCGCGGAAGCGCGTGCTTTGGGTATAGCGCCCGCTTGGATAATGACCGATGCCGATTTCAACGACGGAGCCCTGCTTGTCCAGGTAGTAGCGCGAAATGCGCATCGCGGCCTGGCCTTCGTGGGCGTTCAGGGCATGCGCCATTTCCGGCGTGAGCTGCGCGGCGGTGATTTCCTGCAGGACTTCGACGATGCGTACGCCGTAGTGTTCTTCCACCAGCGAATAGATGGGACGCTTGATGACGCGCGCGCGGCCGATGGCGCCGGCGTATTCGGGACGCAGGTAGGCCTGCAGATAGCACAGCGGCACCTTGCCGCCGGGCACCTTGCGCACGATGTTGGTTTCCGACCAGGCCTGCCCTGGAGCGCAACGCAGCAATTCGGCGAAGCCGGCGTCGGCGACGATTTCGCGGCGCGACTTGACGTGCATTTCGGTGGCGTCGACGAACTGCAGCAGGTCCGAGATGTTGTGGATGCCGCTGAAAAAACGCGGCGATTCCGGCCGCGCGCGCACCTTGGTGCCGATGCCGGGCCGCGACCACAGCAGGCCTTCTTCCTTGAGTTCGCGCAGGGCCTGGCGCACGGTGTGGCGGCTGATGCCGTAGCGTTGCGCGAGTTCGCCTTCGGTCGGCAGCGTACTGCCGACGGGATAACGGCCGCCATGTATGTCGGACGCCAATGTCCTGGCCAGCGCGACATACAGCGGATTGCGGCCCCCGGAAAGTGCGCCGGTATAGGGAAGCCCGTCGGCGGAAGAAGATGTGGAAGGCATGGGGTCGACAAAAAGGTGGATGGTAAACGCCCCGTGTTGACAGGCGCCAGCCCGGCTCGTATTGTACGTACAAACGCACATTTAAAACAAACGATGCGGACGAGGACGGAGACACGTACCCGGGCCCTGCCCTGGCTGGCGGACTACTGTGTCGTTCCCCCGCGCGCGAAGAACGGAGATACGCATGACAGTGTTCAGGTCGTTTCTGTTTGCGCCCGCCAACCATCCCCGCAGGGTGGAAAAAGCCTTCACGCTGGAGGCCGACGCGGTGATCCTGGATCTGGAGGACGCTTGCGCGATATCGGAAAAAGCAGCCAGCCGGGTCAAGGTGACCGAGGCCATGGCGCGTCCGCGCCGCTGCCTGGGCTATGTGCGCGTCAATCCGTTGGCCACGGAATTCGCCTACGGCGATCTGACTGAAACCGTGCGGCCCGGCCTGGATGGCGTCGTGCTGCCCAAGGTGGAATCGGCCAGCGACCTGCGCACCGCGGATTGGCTGATGGCGCAGATGGAGCGCGAACACGGCATGCCGCATGGCGGCGTGGACCTGATCCCCATTATCGAAACCGCGCGCGGCGTGGCCGGCCTGCCGGAAATCCTGGCCGCCACGCCACGCGTGAAGCGCGTCGCCTTCGGCGCCGGCGACTTTACCCTGGACCTGGATCTGATCTGGACGCGCGACGAGGACGAACTGAACGCATATCGCGCGCAAGTCGTGCTGCATTCGCGCGCGGCGGGCATCGAGGCGCCGCTGGATACGGTCTGGGTGGATCTGCGGGATCCCGAGGGCTTCGCGGCATCGGCGCGCAAGGCGCGCGAGCTCGGCTTCCAGGGCAAGATGTGCATCCATCCCGACCAGGTGGCGGCCGTCAACGCGGCCTTCTCGCCCACCGCGGCGCAGATCGAACGCGCGCGGCGTGTGCTGGATGCTTTCGCGCAAGCCGAATCCCAAGGTTCTTCGTCGATCCAGCTGGACGGCCAGTTCATCGACTACCCCATCGTCTACGCCGCGCGGCGCGTGATGGCGCTGGCGGAAAAAACGCGGAAGTAGCGACCCAAAAACAGTGACGCACAAGTAGTGACGCACGAGCAGTGATCAAGCCCGCGGGCGGCTATGCCCGCGCGAATGGGAGGAGACATCCATGGCAAACGCAGCGGCCGGCGTCCGGCCCCTGGATCACTTGAAAGTGATCGACGTATCGAGTTTTCTGGCCGGACCATTCTGCTCGACCCAGTTGGCCGAGTTCGGAGCGGACGTCGTCAAACTGGAGCTGCCGGGCGTGGGCGATGCGCTGCGGCGCTTCGGCACTATCACGCCAAGCGGCGACTCGCTGCCCTGGCTATCCGAGTGCCGCAACAAGAAGTCCGCCACGCTGGACCTGCGCAAGCCGGAAGGCGCGGAACTGCTGAAGGCGCTGATCAAGGATGCCGACGTGCTGGTGGAAAACTTCCAGCCGGGCACCCTGGAGAAATGGAACCTGGGCTGGGATGTACTGAAGGAAGTGAATCCGCGCCTGATCATGGTGCGCATATCGGGCTACGGCCAGACCGGCCCGTACAGCGGGCGGCCGGGTTTCGGCCGCATCGGCAATGCCTTCGGCGGCCTGTCCTATCTGGCGGGTTACCCGGACCGTCCACCGGTGACGCCGGGGTCGGCGACCATTCCGGACTACATGGCGGGGTTGTATGGCGCGCTGGGTGTACTGCTGGCCTTGCAGGCGCTGGCCAAGACCGGCCGCGGGCAGGTGGTGGACATCGGCCTGTACGAACCCATCTTCCGCATCCTGGATGAACTGGCGCCGGCCTACAAAATGAAGGGCTACGTGCGCCAGCGCATGGGGCCGGGCACGGTCAACGTCGTGCCGCACAGCCACTACCCGACCAAGGACGGCCGCTGGGTGGCGATCGCCTGCACCAGCGACAAGATCTTCGAACGCCTGGCGCAGGCCATGGGCGTGCCGGAATTCGGCGGGACCGGCAAATGGGGGACCATCACGCAGCGCGAAGCCGAGCGCGCCCAGGTGGATGAGTACGTCGGTGCCTGGAGTTCGCAGTACACGCGCGACGAGGTACTGCGGCACTGCGAGGAACACCAGGTGCCCTGCGGGCCGGTCTATGCCATCGACGAAATCTTCGAGGACCCGCAGTATGCGTCGCGCGGCAACATCGCTCATTTCAAGGACCCGCGCGTGGGCGAGTACTCGGTACCCAACGTCGTGCCGCGCCTGACCGATACCCCAGGAGGCATAGACCGACTGGGCCCCGCGCTGGGGGAACATAACGACGAGGTCTATCGCCAGCGCCTGGGCCTGTCCGAGGAACGCATCCAGGCGCTGATGCGCGCGGGAGTGATCTAGAGAAGTCAGCGCGATATCGAAGGGAGCAGCGGGAATTCGCGTATCCCAGGCGCGGAAACAAGCGCCGTGCCCGGCCGTGCAACGGAGGAGACCTCATCGTGCCTTTTGTCGAATTGTTCATCGCCGGCATCCTGCTGGGTGGACTCTACGCCTTGATGGCCTGCGGCCTGAACCTGGTGTTCGGCGTGATGCGGGTCATCAACTTCGCGCACGGCGACCTGCTGGCGGTCGGCGCGCTGACCACCGTGTCGCTGGTGGCGGGCATGCACCTGCCCTACATCGCCGCGCTGATCCTCGTGCCGCTGCTGACGGCCGCGATCGGCCTCCTCATGCAGTGGCTGGTGATCCGCCGCATAGCCGACGGCCCGATGATCATGTCGCTGCTGGCGACCTTCGCGCTATCCACCATCATCGTCAATATTTCCATTCTGATCTGGGGCGGCGGCTACCGCGGCCTGCCCACGGTGCTGGGCGGTTCCATCGCCGTCGCGGGCCTGGACATTCCGCTGTCGCGGCTGGTGTCCTTCCTGGTGGCGATGGCGGCGACGCTGGGCGTGTGGTGGTTCCTGCAGGCCACGCGCTACGGCAAGGCCATCCGCTCCGTATCACAGGCGCCGGAACTGGCGGTGATATCGGGCATCTCCATCAACCAGGTGCGCAACGTGACCTTCGCGCTGGGCGCGGCGATGGCCGGCCTGGCGGGCGTACTGCTGGCGCCGACCTTTGCATCGGACCCGCAGCTGGGCGCGCGCTTCGGCATCAAGGCCTTTGCCGTGATCATCGTCGGCGGCATGGGCAGCTATCCCGGCGCCATGCTGGCCGCGCTGATGATGGGCGTGCTGGAAGTCTTTGCCGGCTATCTGTACGGACAGGTGCTGGGCTCGGCCACGGTGTTCCTGGCGATGCTGGTGGTGCTGGTCTTTCGCCCGCGCGGCATCTTCGGCATGGGGGCGCGCGCATGAAATCGGCCCTGCTGATTGCCGTCGTGCTGCTGGCGGCCGCGTCGATACCCCTCTACGCCGGTTCGTATCCGGTGTCCTTCCTGGTGCAGACCTTTATTTTCATCGGACTGGCGTATTCGTGGAACCTGATCGGCGGCTATGCGGGCTATACGCATTTCGGACAGGTGACGTTCTTCGGCCTGGGCGCGTATGTCGGCGCGATCTCCATCGGCAACGGCGTACCCTGGCTGTGGGCCACGCTGCTGGCGGCACTCTTCGCGGCGGTGTGCGCTGCGCTGCTGGGCGGGATCATGCTGCGGTTGAAAGGGCCTTTCTTCGCCATCGGCATGTTCGGCATCGCCCGCGTGTGCGAATCGCTGGCGCTGGGGCTGGACAACATCACGCAGGGCGGCACCGGGCTGTACCTGACCGCCGTGGACCTGGAGCGTGTCTACTACGCCGCCGGCGCCGTGGTGCTGATCCTGCTGATCGCGACCTGGCGCCTGGACAGTTCGCGCCTGGGCCTGCAGCTGCTGTCCATCCGCGAAGACGAAACCGCCGCGGCGGCGCTGGGCGTGCGCACCACGCGCCTGAAGATCGGCACCTTTATCGCGTCGGCCTTCATGCCCGGCGCGCTGGGCAGCCTGTACGCCTGCTACCTGGGCTACATCGACCCCACCACGGCCTTCGCGCCCATGACCGAATTGACCGTCATCGCCATGGTGCTGCTGGGCGGCATGGGCACGGTGCTGGGGCCGCTGGTGGGCGCGCTGGCGCTATCGGTGGTCAACGAAGTGCTGTGGGCGCGTTTGCCGGAAATCTACCTGGCACTGGTGGGAGTGATCATCCTGATCGCCGTGCTGTTCATGCCGCGCGGCATCGTCAATTTCGCGCAGCGGCGCGCCTGGTCCTGGGTTCCAACGCCCCGTGGCCATCTGCGCCGGCTGGCCGAACGACGCGGCAAGGTAAACCCACCCCCGAAGCGCTTCGCGCGTCCCGCTCAAGGGGGTAACGCCGGCGGACCGGCGGAGCCGGATCCGCGGCGTCCCTGATCGGTGACGGCGGGTTCATGCGTCGAGGATTGTGCGAGGCACGGTGGACAACAGAACTGGATCCGCGGTCACGCGAAGGAGCTGGCATGATGCAGGAAGATGTCCTTGTAGTGGAGGACGTACACAAGAGCTTCGGTGGCCGCGTGGCGCTGGACGGCGCCAGCCTGCGCATCGCGCGCGGCTCGATCACCGGCGTGATCGGGCCCAACGGATCGGGCAAGTCGACGCTGTTCAACATCGTGGCAGGCACATTGCCGCCCGACGCCGGACGCGTGCTGTTCGATGGCAAGGACCTGGCGCACACCTCGCCGGCGGAGATCTGCCGGCGCGGCCTGGGCCGCACTTTCCAGATCTCGCGGCTGTTCTCCGAGCTGACCGTGCTGGAGAACCTGGTCGTGGTGGCGCACGGGCTGTCGGACGCGGATGCCGTGCAGCGCGCCCTGGAACTGCTGGACTTCCTGGAAATCTCCGCGCTGCGCGACAAATGGGGCGCCGAGCTTTCCTACGGCCAGCGCAAGCTGGTGGAGATCGCGCGCGCCCTGATGCTGGCGCCGCGCGTCATGCTGCTGGACGAACCTTTCGCCGGCATCAATCCGCGTCTGCAGAACCGCATCGTCGAACATCTGCAGGCCCTGCGCACACAGGGGCTGACGCTGTTCTTCATCGACCATGAAATGCGCATCGTGCTGGAAATCTGCGACGACCTGTATGTGCTGGCCGAAGGCCAGGTCATCGCGCACGGCGATGCCGCCGCCATACGCGCCGACGAGCGCGTCAAGGAGGCGTATTTCTGACCGTGCCTGGACCGCTCGACGGTCCGACCGCGCTGCCCGGCCTGCACGAGCGGACGGCCTTACAACCGGAGGAGACAGAACATGAAAAAGCAGCTGTTGGATGTATGGTTGGCCCCCGCGCTGCGCCGCCTGTGCAATAGGCGCGCGCTAAAAGCGGCGGCCGTGCTGGCGCTGGCGGCGGCCGCCGTCGGCATGACGGGCAGCGCCCAGGCCCAGGACAGCAAGCCGATACGAGTCGGCGTCGCCCTGTCGCAATCGGGCAATCTGGCCGACAGCGCCAAGCATTATTGGGAAGGCGTGGCGTTATGGCGCGACCAGGTGAATGCGCGCGGCGGCCTGCTGGGACGCAAAGTCGAGCTGGTCCTGTATGACGACCGCAGCGACCCCGCAACCGCGGCGCGCCTGTACGAAAAACTGATCACCGACGACAACGTCGACCTGCTGTTCGGCCCCTGGGGTTCCGCATCGGCCGCCACGGCGTCGGGCGTCGCCAATCGCCACAAGCGCGTGTTCTTCAATTCGGGCGGGGCTTCCGAGCAGATACAGGAGCGCGGCTTCAAATACGTCTTCCAGACCGCGGCGCCGATCAGCGCCTACGTCGCCAGCATCGGCCCGCTGGCGGAAAAGAACAACCTGAAGACCATCGCCTTCTTCGGCCGCGACTATCCGGCCGCAAGGGACATGGAGAAGTCCATCAAGGCCATCGCCGAGAATCGCAACCTGAAAGTGGTGGCGTCGGAATTCTTTCCCGCCGGCACCACGGATTTCTCGTCGATGATCGCGCAGGCGCGCCAGCTGCAGCCGGATATCTGGGTGTCGGTCGGCTATCCCAACGAAGCCATCGAAATGGTGCGCCAGTTCAAGGCGTCGAACTACCTGCCCAAGGTGTTCGTCCATAACGGCGTATCCATCGACGACTTCATGAAGGCATCCGGCAAGGACGGCGAATACGCCTTCGGCATGTCGCTGTACGAACCGTCGCTCAAGACCAAGGGCAACCCCGAGTTCGTCAAGGCCTACCAGGACACCTACAAAAGCGCTCCCGGCTACTACTCCGCATTCTCGTATGCCGGCGCCACGGTCATGGAAGCCGCCGTCAAGGCCGCCGGCTCGCTGGACCAGGACAAGCTGCGCGAGGTGCTGACCACCCTGGAGATCGACACGGTAATGGGCCATCACAAGGTCGATCCGAAAACCGGCAAGCAAGTCGGCGTGACCGGACTGCTGGTGCAGGTCCGCGACGGCAAGCGCGAAATCGTCATGCCCGTCGACCTGAAGACCACCGAGGCCGTCATTCCCATGCCGTCCTGGAACAAGCGCTGAAAACCGGCCCGTCACGGTGGCCTTGTGCCGCCGTCCCGGGCCGCACCGCAAGGGAGTACCGCATGAACGCGCAAGAACCCGCCTTTCTGGAGATGCTGGGCGTGACCACCGGCTACGGCGACGTACCGGTGGTGCGCAATGCCACCATGCGCTTTGCCCGCGGCGGCATCACCGCTGTAATCGGGT
>DATJHN010000027.1:0-11959 GCA_035493915.1 Bordetella sp. | reverse complement strand
CTTGGGCAAGATGCGCTTCCTGCGTGGTACTCCATTCGATCCCTTTGGATACACGAAGGAGCGGCGCACGGAGCGCGCCCTGGTCAAGGAGTACCGCGAGACCATCGCGGCGCTGCTGCCGGGTCTTGGTCGCGGCAATCTGGAAACGGCGGTCGCGCTGGCCAATTTGCCTGAAGAGATCCGGGGTTATGGCCATATCAAGGAAGCCGCGATCGACAAGGCACAGGCCAAGCGCCTGGATTTGCTGCGTCGCATGGATGGCCGCACGGGGGCGGATGCACGGGGGAACGCCCGCGCCGCTTAATGGCCATAGCTGTTCCCGGCCCCGAACGACGCGCCATGGCGCGTCGTTTTTTTGGGTACGCCCGGTGCGGGGCGCACCCATCCAGATTCAGGGTGCGATCGCGCGCTTGGCGGCGGGAGCCGGCATATTGAAGCGTTCCAGGCGCGGCTTGGCCACGGTTTTTTCCTTCAGCGTCTCCACCACCGCGACTTCGCGTTTGGCGATGATTTCCGTGGCGCGGGTCTTGGTCGTCATCTTGCGCACCATGACCCGGCCATCGCGGGGAAAGAAACTGACGCGGCGGGCATAGACGTCGCCCAGGTCGCGCGCCAGGACCGGGATGTTTTCCGTCGCCAGGTAGCTCAGCACGAAGTGGCCGTTGCGTTCGCCGATGTTCATCTGCTGCATCGCCTCCAGCACCGCGCCGCCGCCGAATACCTTGGCCTGCAGGCGCTCGCGCGCGCCGCCGGCCTTGAGCACTTCGTTGATCAGCACTTCCATCGCGAAGGAACCATAGCGCATGGTCGCCGACGCGGGCGACAGGCTGTCGCCTTCCGGCAGCATGAAGTGGTTCATGCCGCCCACGCCTGTCTGCGGGTCCCGGATACAGGCCGCCACGCAGGAGCCGAGCACGGTGGTAATCATCAGGTCGTCGCCTGTGACGTAGTACTCGTTGGGCAGCACTTTGACTGCTTGATAGTTGAAGGCACTATCAAAATAGTGGCGCGTCGCGCGGGCGTCACGGGCAGACATGGCAGGGTCGGAGGCTTGTAGAGGCGAGGGGAATGTAAACGAACGGATATTACTAAATTTATCTGAAGTTTCTACTTTATTTCTACATCTGCTCGCCAGAGGGGTACTGTGCAACGCCAGGTCCGCCATCAACAGCAAGGTTTTGTTACAAATGCGTCTCGGGATCAGGCCGCGCGATCGGCATGGCCGGCCATGGTTGCACTATTCCACGGAACCGGCAGCCTGATTCGCCCGATTAAGCGGCTTAAAAGCGGGTACTGCGGGTGACTGACCAGCGTGCCGACAATGCCGCCAGGATGGCTGCCGCAACTACCGCGACGGCCAGCCATGGCACTTCGGGCAGGTGCAGGGCGAAGTCCGCGCCGTAGCTGTGCGCCAGGGCGGTCAGCGCATCGTTCAGCGGCGCCAGCGCGAACACCGCGATCAGGATGCCGAGCAGGGCGGCCAAGGCCCCGGACAGCGCGCCAAGATATAGAAACGGACGCCGGACGAAGGATTCCGTCGCGCCCACCAGACGCGCCACCGCGATCTCCTCGCGCTGCGTGAGCGCCTGCATCCGCACCGTGTTGAATACGGTCGCCAGAACGACCACGGCGACGCAGGCGGCCAGGAACACCAGGCCGATACGGCCGAACCGCAGCAGGGCTTCCATACGCTGGACCCAATCGCTGTCCAGTTGCACCTGTTCGACCTGGTCCAGGCCTTTCCAGGCCTGCGCCAGCCTGGCCGCCCGGTCCGCCAGATCGTCGCCATCGCGCAGGGTCGCCACGACGGCGTCGGGCAGCGGATTGCCGGGCAGGACGGCTAGCGCTTCCGCCCAGGTGGGATTGCGCCGCAGGGCGGCCAGGGCCGCGTCCCGGCCGACGGTGCGGACTTCGCTTACCTGGTCGCCGTCCTGTTTGCGGATGTGATCCGCCACCGCCTGCGCGGCGCCGGCGGGCGCATCCATCTTCATGAAGATGGTCAATTCCGGGGTTACCGAAAGCTGGTGCGCCACCGGCTGGACCGATACCAGGATGGCGGCGCCCAGCACGGGCAGCGCCAGGGCCAGCGCCATGACGAGCAGATTCGCCAGCGAGGAAAACGGTTGGGCCAGCATGCGCCGCAGGGTGACGCCCAGCGCATAGCGATGTTGCCGCAGCCATGCGTTCATGCCTGGGCCTCTTGGGATGAATCGGCGAACCGGCCCGGGTCGATCCGCAATACCCGCTGGGCGTAGTGGGCCATCAATTCCTGGTCATGGGATGCGATAAGCGTCGTCACCCCGACCCGGTTGAAGTCGCGGAATACATTCATGATGCGCAAGGCGCTTTCGTGGTCCAGATTGGCGGTGGGCTCGTCGGCGATAAGGATGGCCGGCCGGTTGACGATCGCGCGGGCGATGGCCAGGCGCTGTTGCTCGCCGCCGGACAGTTCGATGGGATTCAGGCCTTCTTTGCCTGACAGGCCGACTTTGTCCAGCGCGGCACGGGCGCGGGCGGCGGCCGAATCATTCGGCTGCCCGGTGACCGCCAGCGGCAGCACGACGTTCTGGAAGGCGTTGCGGTCATAAAGCAGGTGGGTATCCTGCAAGATGACGCCCACGGCACGCCGCAGGTAGGGGCGCGCCCGCTGCGGCAATTTATCGAGCCGCTGTCCGTTCACCTGGATCGAGCCGCGGCTGGGCGGTTCCAGCCCGCCGATCAGTTTCAGCAAGGTGGATTTGCCGGCGCCCGACGGTCCCGATACGAAAACGAATTCGCCCGCGATGATGCGGAAGTTGATATCGGCCAGTATGTTGCGGCCGCGTCCGTACGATTTGAATACGTGCTGGAATTCGATCATGGCGGATATGCGGAGGAAGCCGCAATATTACCGTGTACGAGGCGGCCCCGCCCCTTGTGCGTGAGTGGAATCCCAGGCGATTTGTGGCATGATGTGTCCCTGAAATGAGGCGTGCCTGTCGCAGGGATTTCCCCCATGTCCCTGGTTTTGGCAGGGGGCTACCATGCGCCGCAGTAAAGGCGGCAGGCCTTTTCCGCCGTTGTGCGAACTTCCATCCACTTCGTAATGGAGACCACCATGAAGACCTGGAAAACGGCTGCCATCGGCGCCGCGTTGTTGGCCCTGTGCGGTAGCGCCCATGCCGGCGCCACTTTCGACAACGTGAAAAAAAAGGGCTTTGTCCAGTGCGGCGTGTCCACGGGCGTGCCGGGTTTTTCAGCCGCCGACAGCAAGGGCGAATGGAAAGGACTGGACATCGATATGTGCCGCGCGATCGCGGCGACCATGTTCAACGACTCGACCAAGTTCAAGGTAACGCCGTTGAACACGCAGCAGCGTTTTACGGCGCTGCAGTCCGGCGAAATCGACGTCCTGACCCGCAACACCACTGAAACCCTGACGCGCGACACCACACTCGGGCTGATCGGTACCGGCGTGAACTATTACGATAGCCAGGGCGTCATGGTGTCCAAGGACCTGGGTGTCAAGAGCGCCAAGGAACTGAACGGCGCCACGGTGTGCGTGCAGCCCGGCACCACGACCGAATTGAATCTGGCCGACTGGTTCCGCGGCAATAAGATCGAGTTCAAGCCGGTCGTCATCGAAAAGTACGATGAAATCGTGCGGGCGTTCTCGGCCGGCCGCTGCGATGCCTTCACCACCGACAAATCGCAGCTGGCGTCGACCCGCACGACCCTGGAAAATCCGGACAAGTACATCATCCTGCCCGAAGACTTTTCCAAGGAGCCGCTGGGCCCCATGGTGCGCCAGGATGACATCCAGTGGTTCAACGTGGTGCGCTGGGCCCTGAATGCCATGCTCGAAGCCGAGGAATATGGCATCAAGTCGGATAACGTCGACGCCATGATGAAAAGCACCAATCCCAACGTGCAGCGCATCCTGGGCATCACGCCGGGCATGGGCAAGAACCTGGGTGTCGACGACAAATGGGTCTACACCATCGTCAAGCAGGTCGGCAATTACGGCGAAAGTTTCGAACGCAATCTTGGCCAGGGCAGCCCGATGAAACTGCCGCGCGGCCTGAACGCGCAATGGAAGCAGGGCGGTTTGATGTATGGCTGGCCGCTGCGTTGATCTTCCGTGAGCCGGGCGCGCGCGCCAGCCGGCGCCGCGCCACATTCCGTCGTATCGCCTGGTGTATGGTGGTGACATGACCTCCGCTTCCAAATCCCCGCCGACGGCGGCGCCGGTCCGCAAGCTGTCCTGGAACGATCCGGGCGTACGGGCCATCGTGTACCAGGTCGTCGCCGTGGCGGCGGTCGCCTGGGTTGTGTGGTTCCTGGTATCGAACACGCTGCACAATCTGTCTACGCGGCATATTTCCACGGGCTTCGGCTTCCTGGACCGCGAGGCCGGTTTCGCCATCGGCGAAACGCCCATCAGCTACACCCCGGCCAATACCTATGGCCGCGCGATCGTCGTCGGCTTGCTGAACACATTGCGCGCGGCGGTAATCGGCATCGTGCTGGCCACCGTCTTCGGCACGGTGATCGGCATCGCGCGCCTGTCGCGCAATTGGCTGATCGCCAAGCTGGCGTCGGTCTACGTCGAAGTCATGCGGAATATCCCGCTGCTGCTGCAGCTGTTCTTCTGGTACGCGCTGATCACCGAGAACATGCCGGGCCCGCGGCAGGCGCACCAGCCCTTGCCCGGCGTATTCATCTCCAACCGTGGCCTGAAACTGCCGACGCTGCAAGGGGATGCGCTGGACTGGATGCTGGGCGGACTGGGGCTGGCGATCCTGGTCATCCTGGCCCTGGCGCATTGGGGCAACAAGCGGCGCGAGGTCACGGGGCGCATCTTTCCGCTGATTCGCTGGGCGATAGGCCTGATCATTGTTCTGCCGCTACTGGGATGGCTCGTCAGCGGCGCCTCGCTCAGCCTGGATGTGCCGGCGCTGCGCGGCTTCAATTTCTCCGGCGGCATGACCCTGTCGCCCGAATTCGCCGCGCTGCTGGCGGGGCTGGTCAGCTATACGGCGGCGTTCATTGCCGAAGTCGTGCGTTCGGGCATACAGGCCGTGAATGTCGGCCAATGGGAAGCGGCGGGCTCGCTGGGACTGCGGCGTAGCCTGGTGCTGCGGCTCGTGGTGTTGCCGCAGGCCTTGCGCGTGATTATTCCGCCGATGACCAGCCAATATCTGAACCTGACCAAGAACAGCTCGCTGGCCGTCGCCATCGGATATCCCGACATCGTGTCCGTGGTCAATACCACGCTGAACCAGACTGGGCAGGCCATCGAAGGCATCCTGATCATCATGGGCGCCTACCTGACCGTCAGCCTGTCGATTTCGGTGCTGATGAACTGGTACAACAAGCGCATCGCGCTGGTGGAGCGGTAGATGAGCACGCGTCCGCCCAAAGGTGATGTTCCCCTTCCCGGCGAAACCGGGGCGCAGCCGGATGGCAGCATGCTCAGCGCGCCCGTCCAGCCGGCCGATGGGTTGCCCGCGGCGAGCGCGGGCGGCGCTGTCGCCGTGCCCGGGCTGGCGCCTCCCATCAGCCACACCGGACTGGTGGGATGGTTGCGATCGAGGCTGTTCTCGTCGCCGCTGAACATCCTGCTGACGGTCCTTATCGTCTGGTTCCTGCTGCTGGCCATTCCGGCACTGGTGGAATGGCTGTTGATCAAGGCGAATTTCTCGGCCACCACGGCCCAGGAATGCCGGGCATCCGGCGGCGCCTGCT
Source organism: Bordetella sp. (assembly GCA_035493915.1). Taxonomy (GTDB): domain Bacteria; phylum Pseudomonadota; class Gammaproteobacteria; order Burkholderiales; family Burkholderiaceae_B; genus Bordetella_C. The sequence goes on along the minus strand of DATJHN010000027.1, from coordinate 6,232 downwards.
GGGCCTTCATCCGGGAAAAGCACCGGTTGATCCTGTTCGGCACCTATCCCTACGACGAACAATGGCGCCCGCTGATTGCCAGCATCGTGCTGATCGCGGTCATCATATGCAGCGGCATCCGCCGTTTCTGGACACCGATGCTGGCCGTGCTGTGGATCGTCGGCCTGGCCGTGGTCGCGGTGCTGATGTGGGGCGGCGTCTTTGGATTGACCTATGTCGAGAACGAACGCTGGGGCGGCCTGCCCCTGACGCTGATCCTGGCCACCTTCGGCATCGCCTTCGCGTTTCCCATCGGCGTGCTGCTGGCGCTGGGCCGGCGCTCGCGCCTGCCGGCGATCAAGGCGCTGTGCGTGATCTACATCGAGCTGATACGGGGCGTGCCGTTGATCAGCCTGCTGTTCATGTCGTCGGTCATGCTGCCGCTGTTCCTGCCGGAAGGCTATTCCATCGACAAGCTGCTGCGCGCGCAGATCGCCATCATCATGTTCGCGGCCGCCTATATCGCCGAAACGGTGCGCGGCGGCCTGCAGGCCATTCCCAAGGGCCAGTATGAAGGTGCTGCTTCGCTGGGCCTGACCTACTGGCAGCAGATGCGCAAGATTATCCTGCCGCAGGCATTGCGTATCGTGATCCCGCCGCTGGTCAGCATTTTCATCGCCTTGTTCAAGGACACGTCGCTGGTGGTCATCATCGGCATCTTCGACCTGACGCTGGCGGCGAAGGCCGCGCTGTCCGATGCGGCATGGCGCGGCTTCGGCGTCGAGGCTTATTTATTCATCGCATTCATCTACTTTATTTTCTGCTTCTCGATGTCCAAGTACAGCCAGGCCTTGGAACGCCGATTGGCCCAGGGCTATGAACGATAAGATGGCGAACCGTCCGGAGCCGCGGGCTTCCGGCGGCCGCGAGATGCAAGGGAGCGCGCGCATGGCCGACGCTATTATCCGTATGCAGGACGTGAACAAGTGGTACGGGCAGTTTCACGTGCTGCGCAATATCAACCTGGACGTCGCGTCCGGCGAACGCATCGTGATCTGTGGCCCGTCGGGGTCCGGCAAGTCGACACTGATCCGCTGCATCAATCGCCTGGAAGAACACCAGCAGGGCCATATCGTGGTCAGCGGCACCGAGCTGACCAACGATCTGAAGCATATAGAGATCATCCGCCGCGAAGTCGGTATGGTGTTCCAGCACTTCAATCTGTTCCCGCACCTGACCGTTCTGGAAAACCTGACGCTGGGTCCCATGTGGGTATTGAAGACGCCGCGTGCCGAGGCCGAAGCCGCCGCGCTGAAATACCTGGAGCGCGTGCGCATCCCAGAACAGGCCAACAAATTTCCGGGCCAGTTGTCGGGCGGACAGCAGCAGCGGGTAGCGATCGCGCGTTCGCTGTGCATGAATCCCAAGATCATGCTGTTCGACGAACCGACGTCCGCGCTGGATCCGGAAATGGTCAAGGAAGTGCTGGACGTGATGGTCAAGCTGGCGGAAGAAAGCGGCATGACCATGCTGTGCGTCACGCACGAAATGGGTTTCGCGCGCAAGGTCGCCGACCGCGTCATCTTCATGGACCGCGGCGAGATCATCGAACAGAACACGCCGGACGAATTTTTCGACCATCCGAAAAACGACCGGACCAAGCTGTTCCTCAGCCAGATCCTGCATTGAGGATGGGGCCGCGGTATCCTGGGTTTTCCTACATTCCAGGAGACCCCGATCATGCAGATGGTTTTGGCCATCGAAAGGGAAATCAACTACGCCCGCGAAAACGGCCTTGCAATGGGTTGTCGTGGGAAACCTCGCGCCGAGACATATCCTCTACCTCGGCCAAGTACATCTCTGGAATGACAAGCAGCATGACAATGCCGATCTGAGCGATCATGGGTTCGCCGCGTACCATCGCCCAAAAGATGAGCGCGACGCCGGTGAGCGCCAGTATCGCGTTAAGGACGTTGATGTGTCGTCTCGACAGCCGCATCGAGGTTTGGTTGTCACTCAAGAGGGTGGTGATCAGATGGCATAGAGAAACAGGGAAATAGAAGAAAATCGCAGGCAAGGCGATCTCGCGCAGGAGGGGCTCGGGGCTAAACCAGATGCCAATGGTGGTCAGGCACAGAAGGCTGTAGAACAGCGCGCGTTTTTTGAGTGCAGCCAGGCGCGGAGCGCGGAGCGAACCGAGTAGCATCGTCAACTATCGCCGTCTTGGCTGCCAGAAATGAACGAGTACTGGCATGCGGCCGCAACTAATACGTTAGCCAGCACACGATAGTGTGCAGGAAGTATCTTGCCCATAAGGACGAATCCGTTGGTTATCGCATAGCAGGTGACGTGCTGTCGCTATTCCAACTCTCTTTTCGGCCGTCTGAAAGTGTCAGTTCGACCGTTGCGGATCGGTTGACCTCGGGGCGCATTTGCACCGTTGTGCCAGGTCCCAGGGTTACCTCTATCCGGTCTTGATCATTGCTTTGTTTAGTCCGACCGATTTCGAAAGGCATGGATGCATGCGAACCGTACGAGGTGTTGAAATTTATCGACATGACTTCTCCTTTATGAATGAATATCCAAACGTGGAAGGTATCGTCCTTCCTTGTACGAAGTCTGGGGTGATTCGCGGGTCAAGAACTCTGAAATTCTTTGTTCTTCGAGCAGAGATTTGCTCAGGGCCGCCAGCGCCTTCGTTATAAGTGCTGCATTCTGAGAACCTGCCCGCAACGTCTTGCGAAAATCAGGAAGATCGGCTGCGAACGCTTCAGAAAACCAAATTACATAGTCGAGTACGCTGCGCGTGTGAACGCCAATTGCTATATGCAGGGTCGGTTCCGATGGATACGGCTTGGCTTCGTGCCACCATCCGCGGGGGATGTAAAGTGCGTCCCCCGCGTTCAGCTCTTCATCAAACAGCGGTACCGCGGGGCAATCCGCCTTGTGGTTCTTGCTTGTTTGGCCGCGAAGAGGAAGGGGATGTGTCGGTGGAAATACCTGCCATCGTTTGCGCCCCCAGGAGCTGGATCGCGACGACATCATGGGTGTCCCAATGCTTGCCGAAAATCCCGCAGCCGCCAAATGCGAGATATGCATTCGCGGCAGTTGCTTCTTGCGTGAATTCACCGAGTTGCTTGCAAAGCTGTCTGGCCATGGGCAGCTTTGCGTCGATTCGATCGAGAACCAGCGTGGCGCTAGTCGATAAAAGGGATTGAAACTTATCAGGGATGAGGTGAGCTCGCGGGCCATCTACATCATCGATTAATCCGATGTATTCAGACGGCGGGACAAGCCCGTTTCGGAATATTCGAAGACGAGGATCGGTGGGGTCCCATGAGGCGATCAACCGCTCCATATCCACCAAGGAGATAACTTCCTGGGAGATAGCAGTTCGCGCGAGGTAGGGCGCTTTCTCGAAATGGTGAGCAAAGAAATCGGCCCGAGAAATTCCGAAATTGAACAGGGTTGAATTTGATGGCACGAGGGCGTCTAGCGAACGTATATTGAGCAAGTGCGCTTACGTGACGCGTCGTATTTGGACGTTCCAAATCGTTGAGGTGTGGCTACGTCCGACGTGATGCTCAATAGCTGACGTGCAACGCAAAGACACGGCGAGATGTCCTGGGCACGATTTGTCGAGCGTGAACGGTAGGGCTATCGTGCGCCGGCTTCCTTCGCGCGTTGTCTATGCGCGGCGACCTTGGCGCGGTTGCCGCAGACGGCGGTGCTGCACCATCTGCGGCGATGGCCGCGCGTGTGGTCGGCGAAGAGGAGTGTGCAGCGTGCGCCTTCGCAGGCCTTTACGTACGTAAGGTCTTCGTCGCCGACGAATTTGGCAAGGGCTTCGCCGATGGGTAGAAGCAGCGATTCCGGCGAGCGCCAGCGGCGCATGACGCGCAGTTGTAGCGGACTGCCTGCTTCGGGGGCTTCCATCTGCGTTCCGGGCGCTTCGATCTGCGTATAGCTTTCGTCCCGTTCCAATAGACGGTTCAGCGGCTCCAGCGCCCGCAGGGCGTCCTGGGTAAGCGGCCGCCCCATGTGGTGCTGGACAAAGCCCCTGAACCATTCCCGCAGCGCGCGGGCCTGGGCGGCCACGCCGTCCAGTTCTCCCGGCATGGCTCTTTTGCGCAACGCAGCCAGTTCTTCGGCCGGCACCAGGCCGGCCTGCGCCAGCCAGGCAAGCAAACCTTCCCCGTTACCGATCCAGTCCACCGGAGTATCGACGGGCGTCGCGATCGAGTTCAAAAAATCCAGTGCCGTCGAGTCGGCGATGAAGATGGCGGGAGGGTGGTGGTGATCGTGCATTCCGTGTCCCTTGCCGCGTCGTATCGCGGCTGGTTTATGGTAACCCATCAAAAAGTAGTTGACAGGTTAGCACCACCATCGATAACCTTGCAAACATTCCTGAACAGGTTACCGATCGCGCCGAAGCGGAGGTGGCCTGATACCAGCGGAAAGCCGCGGATCGGCTACGCAATATCGGCGATAGAGATGTCCTCTTCAGCAGGGAAAAACTTCGATATCCAGATTTGGCGATAGCTCTTCAGGAATGCCGGGAAAGAAAATTTACGTTGATGTGGCAGGCACGCTTTGCTAGGCTGTTGTAACTTAATTGAATTGTTTTAATAGTTACATTTGCAACGTGCTTGTAGATCATCAGCGGTTCTGCACGAACTTCCACTGACTTGCAAGGAAAACGCCATGACGAAGATTGCCTATCGCCGAGTCCAGGCCGGCGGCCTGAATGTGTTCTACCGCGAAGCGGGCCTGCCGGGTGCGCCGAAGCTGCTATTGCTGCATGGGTTTCCCAGCTCCAGCCATATGTTTCGCGACCTGATTCCATTGCTGGCCGCGGACTTCCATATCATCGCCCCCGACCTGCCGGGCTTCGGCCAGACCGAGATGCCGTCGCGTGAACAGTTTGCCTATACCTTCGACAATTTCGCGCGTGTGATCGAGGCGTTCACCGAAGCAGTCGGTTTCGACCGCTATGCGATGTACGTATTCGACTATGGTGCGCCCACCGGTTTCCGCCTGGCCTTGCGCCACCCGGAACGCATACGCGCCATCATTACGCAGAATGGCAATGCCTATGAAGAAGGCCTGAGCGAAGGATGGAATCCCATCCAGGCCTATTGGCGCGATCCGTCGCAGGAAAACCGCCAGGCCTTGCGTGCCTTGCTGACGCCGGCAACGACGCAGTGGCAATACACGCACGGTGTTGCCGATCCCGCCGCCGTGTCGCCGGATGGCCAGGAGCTCGACAACTATTACCTGTCTCGCCCGGGCGCCGATGAAGTGCAGCTGGACATCTTTGGCGACTACAAGAGCAATGTCGCCTTGTATCCCGACTTTCAGGCGTACTTCCGTTCCCATCAGCCGCCCTTGCTGGCGGTATGGGGCAAAAACGATCCCTTCTTCCTGCCGCCCGGCGCGGAAGCTTTCAAGCGCGATATTCCATCGGCCAAGGTGCGGTTCTTCGATACCGGCCATTTCGCCTTGGAAACCCATGCCGCCGAGATCGCGGCGGAAATCCGCCCATTCCTGAATTCGCTGGCGTAAGCCTTGCCTGGACCGGCGTGTGGCCGGTCCATGAATGTCTATTCAAGTACCAAGTGATCGAGGAGCATGGAAATGCACAAGTCAGTGGCTATCGTTACAGGCGCCAGCCAAGGTATCGGCCGGTCGACGGCTGTTCGTCTGGCGCGGGATTTCGGCGCCGTCGCGCTGGTGGCGCGCAATCGCTCCAACCTGGATGAAACCGCCGAAGCGGTGCAGGCCGCCGGCGCCGAGACGCTGGTCATCGATGCGGATCTGGCGGACCCGTCAGCACCCGCCACAATCGTCGATGCCACCGTGACGGCGTTCGGGGGGATCGACGCGCTGTTGAATATCGCCGGCGCGGTACCGCAGATCGATCTGTTTGATATGTCGGACGAACAGTGGGACAACGGCATGGCGCTAAAGCTGCATGGCGCGCGTCGCTTGACCATCGCTGCCTGGCCGCACTTGAAGACAGCGAAAGGGTCGGTGGTGCTGATGTCCGGAAATTCCGCGGAACAGCCCAAGGCACCGTATGCCGCGGTAGGCACCATCAATGCCGCGATCGTCGCTCTTGCCAAGGCCTTTTCGGATCGCGGCATCACCGATGGCGTGCAGGTCAACAGCGTGCTGCCGGGGCCTGTCATGACGGGACGCCGGCGTTCGTACCTGGAACACTGGGCGCCGCTGCACAACATGACGGTAGAGG
>DATJHN010000026.1:0-5519 GCA_035493915.1 Bordetella sp. | reverse complement strand
ATCATGCTGCCGTTGCCGTCCAAAATCGGCCTGGAACTGGCCAATGACGCAGGCTGGTACGCGGGCCAGGCCGCCTACACGCTGATGACCACGCTGGCGGGTTTCGCGCTCTCGGTACTGGGCGGCGTTGCGATCGCGGTGCTGCTGGTCGGCTCGCGTTGGTTCGAAAGCGTGTTGTATCCGCTTATCGTCGCGCTGAACAGCGTGCCGAAAGTGGCCGTGGCGCCGCTCTTCGTCATTTGGCTGGGTACCGGGGCTGAGCCCAAGATCGCCATCGCATTCCTGATCGCGGTCTTCGCCATCATCGTCGATACGGTGCACGGCCTGCGCTCGGTTCCGCAGGACGTGCTGGATCTGGGGCGCGTGCTGAAAGGCTCGCCACGGGATTTCTTCTTCAAGGTCCGGCTGCCTTGCGCCTTGCCCTCGATCATGGCGGGTATGAAGGTCGCCATTTCGCTGGCCTTGGTTGGCGCGATCGTCGGGGAATTCGTTTCCTCGCAGAGCGGGCTGGGGTACGTCATCATGACCGCGCAGGGTACGTTCGACACCGTGCGCGTATTCGCCGCGCTGTTCGTGCTGGCCCTGGTCGGCCTGGCCTTATTCGGGGCGCTGGCCTGGTTGGAACGCAAGGCGACGCCGTGGCGGCACCATCGGGGGGATCGCTGAGCGAAGTGCGAGCCGGCCGGCGCCGTCAAGGCGCCGCGTGACATACACGATAAGGAAGGGGAAAACGATGCAGTTCTTGATCGCCTTGTCGCGCATCATTGATGCGCTGAATGCGAGAGTAGGCCGCACCGTCGCGTGGGCGACGCTGCTGGTGGTGCTGGTCAGCGCCGGGAACGCCGTGGTGCGCAAAGTATTCCACAACAGTTCAAATGCGTGGCTGGAGTTGCAGTGGTATCTGTTCGGCGCGATGTTCCTGCTGTCAGCGGGCTACACCCTGCTGCGCAACGAGCATGTACGGGTAGACATCCTTTCGTCCAGGCTATCGCGCCGCAAGCAGATCGGCATCGAGATATTCGGCGTGCTGTTTTTCCTGCTGCCGGTTTGCTGCCTGATCCTGGCATTGTCCTGGCCGGTATTCGTCGATTCCTACGCCAGCAACGAGATGTCGTCGAATTCGGGTGGGCTGGTGCGCTGGCCGGTGAAGCTCCTGATACCCATCGGTTTCGGCTTGCTTGTGCTGGCCGGCATCTCGCATTTGATCAAGTGCGTGGGCTTCCTGTTCGGGACGTGCGGGGATCCCATGCAGCGGGAGAACGCCCGTTCAGCGGAGGAAGAATTGGCCGAGGAAATCGCTCGCGAGGCGCAAGCGCGAGAGATGGCGCAGATGGCGCGCGAGGGGAGCTGATATGGAATTCCTGATCGCCAATCTGGCGCCCATCATGTTCGCGACGCTGGTGGCGTTCCTTCTGCTGGGCTTCCCCGTGGCCTTCGCGCTGGCGGCCAACGGTATGTTCTTCGGCCTGATCGGCATCGAGCTGGGCCTTTTGACCCCGGCGCTGTTCCAGGCTTTGCCGCAACGCGTCTTCGGCATCATTTCGAACGACACCTTGCTTGCGGTCCCGTTCTTCACTCTGATGGGACTGGTGCTGGAACGATCCGGCATGGCGGAAGACCTGTTGGAAACGATCGGACAATTGTTCGGTTCCGTCCGTGGCGGCTTGGCCATCGCGGTGGTGTTGGTAGGGGCGATGCTGGCAGCCACCACGGGCGTCGTTTCCGCGTCCGTCATTTCGATGGGGCTGATCTCCCTGCCGATCATGCTGCGCTACGGCTATGACCGGCGGCTGGCCAGCGGGGTAATCGCCGCCTCCGGAACGCTGTCGCAGATCATCCCGCCTTCGCTGGTGCTGATCATCCTGGCGGACCAGTTGGGTCGCTCAATCGGCGATATCTATCGCGCCGCGATGGTGCCGGGCTTCGTGCTGGCCGGACTGTACATCGTGTTCGTTGCGATCATGTGCATCGTCAAGCCCGGTTCCGCGCCCGCCCTGCCCGAAGAGGCGCGCCGTTTCCGCGAGCCCAACGGCACGCGCGGCGGTCGTTCGCTGCTGGTGCTGATGTTCTTTTCGGCAACGTCTGCATGGTGGATAGGCCGCGTGTTGGAAAACGATACGGCACCCGTGGACGAGCGTGTCGTGGTTTCCCTGTTGCTATGGGGACTGACGGCATTCGTCGTCGCGATCCTGAACCGGGCGCTGAAACTGAAATTGTTGTCCGCCCTGGCCGAGCGGGTAACCTTTGTGATGATTCCGCCGCTGTTCTTGATTTTCCTGGTGCTGGGCACGATTTTCATCGGCGTGGCAACGCCGACGGAGGGCGGGGCCATGGGCGCGGTCGGCGCCATCTTGATGGCGCTGGTTCGGCGGCGCCTGACATTGAATCTGCTCAAGCAGGCGATGGACACCACGACGAAGTTGTCCTGCTTCGTTGTGTTCATCCTGGTCGGGTCGACGGTGTTCAGCCTGACGTTTCGGGGGGTGAGCGGCGATCTATGGGTGGAGCATCTGCTGACCGGGCTGCCGGGCGGGCAGTGGGGCTTCCTGATCGTGGTCAGCGTGCTGACGTTTACACTGGCCTTTTTCCTGGATTTCTTCGAGCTCGCTTTCATCATCGTACCGCTGCTTGGGCCGGTGGCCGAGAAGATGGGCATCGATTTGATCTGGTTCGGTGTCATCCTGGCGGTGAATATGCAGACGTCCTTCATGCATCCCCCGTTCGGATTCGCGCTCTTCTATCTGCGGTCGGTCGCGCCCAAGGATCCTTATCGCGACAAGATCACGGGCCGTACCATCGCCCCCGTGACGACCGGGCAGATCTACCGGGGGTCGGTGCCTTTTATCGTGATCCAGTTGATTATGGTCGGGGCGGTGATGTTGTTCCCGCCCTTGGTCATGCACTACAAGGGTGACCAGTCCAAGGTCGACCCGAATTCGGTGCGCATCGAAGTGCAGGGCGGTTATGGCGACAACGTGTACGGAGGCGGGGACGGCGGCGTACCGTTCAAATAACCGGGTGGAGGCTCCCGCAACTGCCTCGATGTGCCGGTCTGGGGGCTGGCCCCGGGTGTGCGGGCCCGGAAAGCCGGTCTGGCGTTGTTACTTCGCGACGCCAGGGGAAATAGAAAGATTCGCCGCCCTGCCGGCTATAATCCAAATTTCCCGCACGCGCCCGGTGGCCCTGGGCGCTTTTCACGATGACCAAATACGTATTTGTCACCGGTGGCGTGGTGTCTTCCCTGGGGAAAGGCATCGCTGCCGCGTCCCTTGGCGCGATCCTGGAATCGCGCGGTCTGCAAGTCACCCTGCTCAAGCTCGATCCCTACATCAACGTCGATCCCGGCACGATGAGCCCCTTCCAGCATGGCGAAGTCTTCGTCACGGAAGACGGCGCCGAAACCGACCTGGACCTGGGCCATTACGAGCGCTTCATTTCCACCCGCATGCGCAAGGTGAACAATTTCACCACCGGCCAGATCTACGAATCCGTGCTGCGCAAGGAACGCCGGGGCGACTACCTGGGCAAGACGGTGCAGGTCATCCCGCACATCACCAATGAAATCCAGGATTTCATCGCGCGCGGCGCGGAAGCCTGCTGGGACGGCAATACCGACGTGGCCATCGTCGAAATCGGTGGCACGGTGGGCGATATCGAATCCCTGCCGTTCCTGGAAGCCGCCCGGCAGATGAGCCTGCGCATGGGCCGCAACAATGCCGCCTTCATCCACTTGACGCTGGTGCCGTTCATCGCGTCGGCGGGTGAACTGAAAACCAAGCCCACGCAGCACTCCGTGCAGAAATTGCGTGAAATCGGTATCTATCCGCACGCGCTGCTGTGCCGCGCCGATCGTCCCATCCCCGAAGACGAGCGCGCCAAGATTTCACTGTTTTCCAACGTGCCGCTGGATGCCGTGATTTCGGTCTGGGACGCCGACTCCATTTACAAGATCCCGGCCATGCTGCACAAGCAGGGCCTGGACAACCTGGTGTGCGACGCCCTGGGCCTGACGCCGCCGCCGGCCGACCTGTCCATGTGGGACGACCTGGTCGAAGCCCTGGAACACCCCGTGCACGAAGTCACCATCGGCATGGTGGGCAAGTATGTCGACCTGACGGAATCCTATAAATCCCTGACGGAAGCGCTGGTGCACGCGGGCATCCATACCCGTTCGCGCGTCAAGATCGAATACATCGATTCAGAAGACCTGGAAGCCCACGGCACCGACAGCCTCAAGCACCTGGACGCCATCCTGGTGCCGGGCGGCTTCGGCAAGCGCGGCACCGAAGGCAAGATAGCCGCCATCCGCTATGCACGCGAAAACGGCGTGCCTTATCTAGGCATCTGCCTGGGTATGCAGCTGGCCGTCATCGAATTCTCGCGCCACGTCGCGGGCCTGGGCGGCGCCAACAGCACCGAATTCGACCCGGCCGCGCCGCATCCGGTGGTGGCCCTGATTACCGAATGGATGGACCGCGAAGGCCGCGTCGAAAAGCGCGACGTCAATTCCGACCTGGGCGGCACCATGCGCAAGGGCGCGCAGCGCTGCCCGGTCAAGCCCGGCACGCGCGCCGCGCAGATCTACGGGGCCGAGGTCAACGAGCGGCATCGCCACCGCTACGAAGTGAACAATGTGTACGTGCCCCGCCTGGAAGAATCCGGCATGGTGATCAGCGCGCGCACGCCCAGCGAAAACCTGCCTGAAATGATGGAACTGCCGGCGCATCCGTGGTTTGTGGGCGTGCAATTCCACCCCGAATTCACGTCGACGCCGCGCGACGGCCATCCCCTGTTCTCCAGCTATATCCAGGCTGCCATCGACCGGCAGGAGCGGCGCGCGAAAGATGCAGCGTGAAGCGCCACGGCCGCTTCGCTCCCGGTGGTGCCGGCCGGCCCGGCGCCATCGCGTAACGTTTTTATCGATCTTATCGACTTAGGGAAGGACCATCATGAGTGCAATCGTCGACATCATCGGCCGCGAAATCCTGGATTCGCGCGGCAATCCGACCGTGGAATGCGATGTGCTGCTGGAATCCGGCGCCATGGGCCGCGCCGCGGTGCCGTCGGGCGCCTCCACCGGTTCGCGTGAAGCCATCGAACTGCGCGACGGCGACAAGGGCCGTTACCTGGGCAAGGGCGTGCTGCGCGCGGTGGAAAACCTGAACACCGAAATCTCCGAGGCCCTGATGGGCCTGGACGCGCAGGAACAGACCTTTGTCGACCGTACCCTGATCGAACTGGACGGCACTGATTCCAAGGCACGCCTGGGCGCCAACGCCATCCTGGCCGCCAGCATGGCGGTGGCGCGCGCCGCCGCCGACGAATCCGGTTTGTCGCTCTATCGCTATTTCGGCGGCAGCGGCCCCATGAGCATGCCTGTGCCGATGATGAACGTCATCAACGGCGGCGCGCATGCCAACAACACGCTGGACCTGCAGGAATTCATGATCCTGCCGGTGGGCGCGGCCAGCTTCCGCGAAGCCCTGCGCTGGGGCGCCGAAGTCTTCCACGCGCTGAAG
>DATJHN010000025.1:0-6612 GCA_035493915.1 Bordetella sp. | reverse complement strand
GACGACGCAGACCATGGGGTTCAAGTCGAGCAGGCCCAGCGGCGTGAAGTCGTTCCATTTGTACTTCAGGTCCGATTGCAGGGCGGGCAGGATGGCCTGCGAACCCACGCGCGCCAGCAGCAGCGTGTAGCCATCCGGCGCTGCCTCGCGCACGAACATCGAACCAATCGCGCCGTTGGCGCCAGCTTTGTTCAGGACCACCATGGGCTGAGGCAGCATGCCTTGCACGGCTTTCGCCAGGTTGCGCGCCGCCAGGTCGGCATCGCCGGCCGCGCTGAAGGGCACAACGATGGTGATGGGATGGTCCGGATAATGCGTGTCCGCCGCGCTGGCCGGAGTGGGCGTCGTACAGGTTAGAGCGGTAGCGGTGGCCAGAAGAGCGGATCTGGTCAGGGCGGCGTAGCGTGCCGGAACCGCGTGTCGGCTCAGAAAGGCGGATCCGCGCCGAATCACGGATCGGGCCAGGGATGCGATGACCACCAACAGGCAGGATCGGTGACGAGCCGATCGGCCTGCGCCCGGGGTACGGGATGCGATGCGTTTCATGGGATCTCCTCCGGCGGCGCGTCGCCCGGCCGCGGGCGTCCTGCGCCACGCTGTTATCGATGTTGTTGTGTGTGGGCCGGAGTCGCGTTCTGCCTGGCAAGGCCCGCATCATTGTTCAATGTGCGGTATATAAAGCAAAAGCTAATAATTCTTCGGTTCAGCGAAAGTAAATCTTTTAAAACCCGGCCGATCGCTGTACTGTCGGTGCGTTAGCTCATGCCGCGTCTCGGATGCTCCAGATGTACCGATCGGCCACGCCGCCGACAACCCGGATACTTCCATGTCCTCGATTCGTACTCTGAAAACTTTCCTGGCCGTAGCCCGTCATGGCACCTTCGCCGCCGCCGGCAAGGAAATCGGCCTGACGCCGGCGGCCATCGGTTTGCAGATACGCGCCCTGGAGGACAGCCTGAACTGCCAGCTGTTCGACCGCAGCGCCCGGGCCGCCGTGCTGAACCCGGCCGGCCGCGCGCTGGTGCCGGAGATCTCCGATATCGTGCGGCGCTACGAATCGTTGGGCGCCGAGGCGGGCGGTGACGGCATGTCGGGCACCATGGTGGTGGGCGCGCTGGTATCGGCCCTGATGGGTGCCTTCGCCGATGCCCTGTGGACGGTGCGCCAACGCTATCCGCGGCTGGACGTACGCCTGTTCGCCGGCCTGTCCAGCGATTTCGCGCTGCGGGTGGAACGCGGCGAATTGGATGCGGCCATCGTTACGCAGCCGCCGCGGCCCTTGTCGTCGAACCTGCTGTGGACGCCGTTGTATACGGAGCCCATGATCCTGATCGTGCCGCGCAAACCGCATTTTCCCTTGCCGGCAGGGGTGCGCCGCATCTTGCCGGAATCGCCGTTCATCCGCTTCGACCGCAATACCTGGACAGGCATCCTGGTCCAGGACGTGCTGGACCGGCTGGGGATGCAGGTGCACGAAAGCATGGAGCTGAATTCGGTCGAAGCGATCATCGAACTGGTGCGGCACGGCTTCGGCGTGTCCATCGTGCCGCGCCTGGCCAATGTGGAGTGGAGCCAGGATCGCGCCTTGCGCGTGATCCCGCTGCCCGGCATCGATATCCATCGCCGGGTCGGCCTGCTGGAACGGGCCCGCCACAGCCGTACCGCCTTCACGGACGCCATCAAGGAGTACTTCAGCCAGGTGTCCGGGCGGAGCGGGGCAGGCAGGGTGACGCCTCGCGCGGCCGAGCGCGCCTTACCGTCGCGCCGTCCGCGCTGACGATTTTTACGCCAGCGACTTTCTGCTATAGTTCGGCCCCTTGCCCGCGCCGCCGGGGTTTTCCATCTCACGGAAGACAGGTCGGATCGGCAGGGACTTGAAGGGAAAGAAATTCGTGCTATAATCTTTCCTCTTTACTGAGGCGTTGCAAAAAGCGTTGCGAAAGCAACGGGTTTCGGCAAAACTTCAGCAAGCAGTACCAAGCGCCCGTAGCTCAGTTGGATAGAGTACTTGGCTACGAACCAAGGGGTCGTGGGTTCGAATCCTGCCGGGCGCACCAGAATCTCACTGCTGTAAAAGGCAGTCAAAGCGGCTTGAAGGTCTATCCTTCAAGCCGCTTTTCTTTTGCTGCCGGTCCTTTTGGGGCCTCATGCGCCCGCATGCATCGGACCCTTCCAGCATCGATCGCGGTACTGACGGTGTTCTGAGGAGTTCGATATGTACCACTACATTGAGTGCGGTCTTGACAACGTGTGGCTGGTCAATGGTTTTCGCGTTGAAAAGATAGCCGCATAAAAACAAAGCCGCCTCCGTCAACTGCGGCGAGGCCATTTCCGTTCAATGAAGTGCAGGAGGCGGCGCACCGGCTCCTGACCGATGGAGTAGGGGCTTCATCTCTTTGACGTCGGTCGATTCAATCTTGATCGGACATGGATTCCTCTGGCATTTGGTCGCGCCATTTGTCCAACTCGCGACGGAGAGTACGAGAATCATGGGCACCCGTTACCGGATCGCCAGGAATCGTACTTCCTTCCAGCATCCCTGCAAGATAGGCATACACAAGGAGCGAATTTCCGGGTAAACCCTTGCGCAATAATATTGACCGATTGTATGACGCGATTTAGTCTGTGCCTGGGCCGTGCGTAGCGGCCGGTTCAATCAGCGCGCCGACACGGGCAGGGATATCCCATGACACAGTCGCCTTCGCAACGCATTGCTTTCATCGCCCTGGGCAGGATGCGAGGGCCGATGTTCCGGTGCTTGACCAATGCTGGCTACCCGCTGTTCCTTGGCGATGCCGACGCGCGCGTCCACTATTCCTGAATCACGTTGATGACCGCCGGCCCCGGCGGAATTTTTTTGCCTGAATTTTCGTCAGACAATCCGTCAATAACATCAATAGGGAGACAGCAGCGAAATGGAGTCATACCTACAAGCCGCGCCGGCCCGGCTGGCCGACACTTCGATGGACCAGAAGCGCAGGAACGCCATAAAGGGTGCGTTCTTCTCCGAGTTCATCGACATGTTCGATATCTACCTGCCGGTGGTCGTGCTGGCCCCCGTGCTGTTCTACTTCCAGCCGCGTGGCATCGCGCCTGCGACCGAAGCCATCCTGGCGTCCCTGGTGTTCATTACCACGCTGCTGGGCCGTCCCATAGGCGCGCTGATCTTCGGCATGGTCGCGGACCGCATCGGCCGTCGCAAGGCATCTATCTGGTCGGTGTCGGGATTCGGCGTGGTGACGCTGCTGATCGGCCTGCTGCCGGGCTACGACAGCATCGGCATTGCATCGTATCTGCTGCTGGTCGCGCTGCGTTTCGTCGATGGCATCTTCCTGGGCGGCGGCTATACCGGCGCCATGCCGCTGGCCATCGAGTACTCGCGCAAATCGCAACGCGGCTTCGTCGGCGGACTCATCCTGGCCGGCTTTCCCGCGGCCTACGTCTGCATCAACCTGGTGGCGATGCTGATGTTCTCTCTCTTTCCCTTGGACGGCGCGCAGTCTCCGTACGCACAGGTGGGTTGGCGCATTCCCTTCCTGATCGGCGCTGTGTTGGCCGGTGTGCTGGCCTGGTATTACGTCTACAAGGTCGCCGAGTCGGAAATATGGCAGAGCGAGCTGAAGAAGGATGCAGCGGGCAAGGCCCAGGGCAAGGAGAAACTGCCGCTGATGGATCTGGTGCGCGGCGCCAGTGGACGCAATCTGCTGCAGGTGCTGCTGTTGATGACCGGCTTCTGGCTGACGCAGAACCTGATCACCATCTATATGCCGACGGGGTTGCTGGCCGGGACGCTGCACTTGAATGCTTTCGAAACGGCATCCACGCTGCTGGTCTGCTACGCGATGCTGTTCTTCAGCTACATCGGTTCCGGCATGCTGGGGCAGCGCATCGGGCGCAGGCGCTTCTTCATCCTGGCCGGCCCGCTCATCGCGACCGTAGGCGCGGCGCTGTTCTACGCGCTGTCGCGGGCTGAGGGCATGCCGCTGTCCGTCGTCATGCTGTTGGTGGTTCTGTTGGCTGTGTTGGTAACTTCGCCATGGGGCGTGATCGTCACCTATGTGAATGAGCGCTTCGTGACCGATGTACGGGCGACCGGTTTTGGCGTGGGATTCAGCCTGTCGGTGATCATTCCGTCGTTCTATGCCTTCTACATGAATTGGCTGGGCCGGTTCATGCCCATGCGGGCGGCGCCGGTGGCACTGCTGGTGATCGGCGGCCTGATCGGCATGATCGGCGCGATGATGGGTCCGGAGACCCGCGACGTGGACTTTTAGGGGTGGCGGCTATGCGCAAAGACAGGGCAGGTTTCATCGGTTTGGGCAATATGGGCGGCCGCATGACGCGGCGGCTGGTGCAAGCGGGGATCGCGGTCACCGGATTCGATACGGACGCGTCGCGCGCCGCGGCTTGCGGCGCGGCAACGGCGGGTAGCGTGCGCGAGGTCGTGGAGGCGGCGGACGTGGTCCTGATGTCGCTGCCGGATAGCCACGTGGTCGAAGCCGTTGTCGAGGGCAAGGATGGCGTGCTGGCGCATTGCCGCGCGGGCCAGACCATTGTCGACCTGAGTACCGCGGCGGCCAGTTCCACCATGCGGTTGAACGAGCGCTTTCGCGACAAGGGTGCGCACTACATCGATGCAGGCATTTCCGGCGGCGCGGCGGCCGCCGAGAAGGGCACGCTGACGCTGATGATAGGCGGCGATGCCGACGCCGTGGACGCCGTGCGCTGGGTCTTCGAGCCCTTCAGCACCAAGGCGCTGCATATGGGCGCCAGCGGCGCCGGGCACACCACCAAGACGCTGAACAACTTCCTGAATGCCGTCAGCCTGGCCGCGACGGCGGAAGTCATGGTGGCGGGCAAGAAAGCCGGGCTGGACTTGCATCAATTGCTGGACGTCCTGAACAGCAGCAGCGGCGTGAACTTCGCCACGCAGAACCGCTTTCCGTTCATCGTCGACGGCAATTACCTGGAAGGCGGCCTGACCAGCAAGCTGATGACCAAGGACGTCGTACTGTACGTGGATCTGGCGCGCGAACTGGGCGTGGCTTCGCTGAATGCCGCGGGCCCCCTGTCGTGCTTTGGATTGGCGACAGCGCTGGGCTATGGCGACAAGATCAGCAATCGCGTGGTCGACGCTATCGGCGACGTGTCGGGTGGAATACGGCTGAAGAGCTAGGCCTGCGCTGCACGCCACATGGGCTCGCATGAGCGAGCGACCAGGGCAAAGGAGCCTGCATGACCATGCAAGGCCCAGAGGAGACGAACATGGATCTGACTGAACGGCAGCGGAACCTGAAGGATGCCTTCGTGCGCCTGCATGGCGACTGGGGCAGGGAATGGGAAAGCATCCTGCGCATGGACCCGGGTTTTTTCGAGGCCTATCTGAATCTGGCCGCGGTGCCCTGGAAAAAGAATCACCTGGAAGACAAGGTCAAGGAATTCATTCACATCGCCGCGGATGCGGCCGCCACGCATCTCTACAGTCCCGGCATCCGCACGCATATCGAGGCGGCCATCCGCCACGGCGCGACCCGCGAGGAACTGATGGAGGTATTAACGCTGACCAGCACCCTGGGCATCCACGCCGCCAACGTGGGCGTGCCCGTGCTGCTGGAGGTGCTGACGGAAGAGGGCCTGCGCGGTGGCCCCGCGCCGCTGGATGCGCGGCGCGAAGCGCTTAAGCAGGACTTCCGCGAGAACCGTGGCTATTGGCACGAAACCTTCGAAGGCCTGCTGGAGCTGGACCCGGAGTTCTTCCAGGCCTATCTGGACTTTTCTTCCGTGCCGTGGCGCAGCGGCGTGCTGGCGCCCAAGATCAAGGAACTGATCTATTGCGCCTTCGACGCGTCGGCCACGCATCTGTACGTGCCGGGGCTAAAGCTGCACATGCGCAATGCAATCGGCTATGGCGCCACCGCCCACGAAATCATGGAAATGCTGGAGATCGTCAGCACGATAGGCATCCACGGCGCGGCCGTGGCGGCCCCTATTCTGGAGGAAGCGTGGGCCGCGCGGAACGTGTAGACGAGCACGGTCTATTCGCGCGGTGCCACGTGCAGCACCGCCACCTGGCCCGCCAGCGCCGGGCTGGGCGGCGGATAGCGCAGCAGCACCTGCGGATCGTGGCCGGGCACGATGTGCGCATGGCTGTCGGCCAGCGTTTCCAGCCGGCGGTGTCCTTCCAGCATGTCGCCCACGTTGAACACGGCAGGGAAGGGGCGTCCTTCTTCCATATTGCGGTAGTAATGCGAGGCATCGGACGCCAGCACGACCCAGCCGCGCGCGGTATGCACGCGCACCACCTGCAGGCCTTTGGTGTGGCCGCCGACGTGGTGCACCGTCAGGCCCGGCGCGAGCTCGGCGTCGCCGTCGTGGAAGCAAACGCGGCCGGCGTAGACCTGTTCGACCATCTGCATTACGTCGCGCAGATTGAAGGCTTCGGCAACGCAGCGGTGCGCCATGTAGCGCCCCGTGGCGTACTCCATTTCGCGGTCCTGCAGATGGAAGGTGGCGTTGGGATACGCCGCCAGGTTGCCGACGTGGTCGTAGTGCATGTGGGTGACGATCAGGTCGCGCACCGCATCGACGTCGACGTCCATCAGCTTCATCGCG
>DATJHN010000024.1:0-11163 GCA_035493915.1 Bordetella sp. | reverse complement strand
CATTCGCCCGGTTTCAGGTCGCGGGCAGCGCCATCCACCGAGTACCGCAGCATGCCTTCCAGTACATACGCGCATTCTTCGTTGTGCGTATGGCTGTGCGGCGGCGGGACTTGCGAGCCTGGCTGCACCGTCAATTCAAAGACTCCCATCCCGCCGGTGGCGGCGCCATCGATCAGGTATCGAATGGCCAGTTGGCCAATATGGATTGTTTCGTCTGGCTGCGTATTATTGGTCGTCATGATCGGGCCCCCCTGGGCATAGACTGCCGCTCTCGTTGCGCGGAGATGCCGCGCTTTCTGACAATGCCATGAATTTCGGCCCGCACAAGTATCTGTTTTGACAAGGCCGAGCTGTCTGGCTCAGAATTTAGCCCCAATCCGGCACCGAAACCGGGATTTTGGCGATCTTTTGTGAATCAGCACAGCAACTTCCGCATCATCGCCGTGGTGGTCGCCACGACGCTATTCATGCAGAACATCGACAGCACCGCCATCGCGACGGCGCTGCCGGCGATGGCGCGGGACCTCAATGTCAATGCCGTGCACCTGAGCGCGGCCATTACCTCCTATCTGGTGGCAATGACCGTCTTCATCCCGGTCAGCGGCTGGGTGGCGGACCGCTTCGGCGCCAAGCGGATCTTTATGTGGGCGATCTTCCTGTTCACCGCCGCGTCCTGCTCATGTGCCCTGTCGAACGGGCTGGGCGAGCTCATCATCGCGCGCATCGTGCAGGGCGCCAGCGGCGCGATGATGGTCCCGGTGGGACGGCTGGTACTGCTGCGCGGCGTGCGCCGCGAAGACCTGCTTTCGGCAACGACCTGGCTGTCGATGCCGGCGATGGTGGGCCCGGTGATCGGTCCGCCGCTGGGCGGCTTCCTGACCGACACGTTCTCGTGGCGCAGTATTTTCTGGATCAACCTGCCCATGGGTATCCTGGGCCTGCTGCTGGTATGGCGGTTGATTCCCAAGTCCGAGAACGAACGGCCGCCCAAGCTCGACATAATCGGCATGACTTTGATGGGCACCGCCATCAGTGTCTTCATGATGGGCGTGGAAACCGTCGGACGCGGCATCGTCGCGCCGCAGATCCCCTGGCTGGCGATCGCGGCGGGTCTGGTGCTGTTCTGGCTTACTGTCCGCCATTGCAAGCGCGTGCCCAACCCGGCCACCGACTTCTCGCTGCTGTCCATTCCCACGTTCAAGGCGGCGACCGCGGCAGGCAGCCTGTTCCGCGCGGGTGCGGGCGCCCTGCCCTTCATGGTGCCCCTGACACTGCAGCTGGGATTCGGCTTATCGGCTTCGCGCAGCGGCATGCTCACGCTGGCAAGCGCCGTCGGCGCCTTCTGCATGCGCCCCATGGCGCAGTTCTTCCTGCAGCGGTTCCGCGTGCGCAGCATCCTGCTGGGCGGCTGCTATACCTTCGCCGCCACTCTGCTGGTGTGCGCGACGCTGACGGCTGACTGGCCGGAAATCGCCATTTTCCTGGTGCTGGTATGCGCGGGGCTGGCCCGGTCGCTGAACTTCGCCTGTATGAATGCCCTGACCTACGCCGACGTGCCGCCGCAGCAACTATCCGCGGCGACTTCGTTTTCCGGCACGGCCCAGCAACTGCCACGCGCCGCCGGTGTGGCGGTGGCCGCGGGCGTCATGCAGCTATCGATGATGTTTTCGGGCCGCGAAACGGCCGCGCATTGGGACTTTGCCTGGTCGTTCATCGCCATTGCCGCGGTCGTGCTGGCGGCCGCGCCAGGCTATGCGGCGCTGGCGCCGGAAGCCGGCGCGGGGATTTCGCGCGGGCGGCGGTCGCACAAAGCCGCGTAGGCCGCCTGGCCACCTAAGCCGCCTGAACTGCATGGGCATTCTTGCTGGACTGCCTGGCTTCCGGCGGTGGCCACAACGGCCGCGCGGATCGTTTGGACATTCCCGAGCGACGCCCTGAATCCCGTGCCGGGATTCACCATCCAGCCACTTCGATGATCGCGTTGGCGAACTCCCGTGGTGCTTCCTGAGGCAGGTTATGCCCCACATCGCCCGGCAGGTCGATGTGCTTGTACTTGCCGGTGAACTTCTTCGCATACGCGGCGGGAGGCGGGTGCGGGGCGCCGTTGGCGTCGCCTTCCATGGTGATGGTCGGCACGTTGATGACGGGCAAGTCGGCCAGGCGCTTTTCCAATGCGTCGTATTGCGGTTCGCCCTCTGCCAGCCCCAGTCGCCAGCGGTAATTGTGGATGGTGATCGCCACGTGGTCCGGGTTGGCCAGCGACGCCGCGGAACGCTCAAAGGTGGCATCCTCGAACCGCCATTTCGGCGAAGCGGTCTTCCAGATCAGCTTGGCGAAGTCATGCCAGTTCTTCTCGTAGCCCAGCCGTCCGCGTTCCGTGGCGAAGTAGAACTGATACCACCAGGCCAGTTCCGCCTCGGGCGGCAGCGGCGCCTTGTTCGCCCCCTGCGTGCCGATCAGGTAGCCGCTGACGGACACCATGGCCTTGCAGCGTTCCGGCCACAGCGCCGCGACGATGTTGGCGGTGCGCGCGCCCCAGTCGTAGCCGCCGATGACCGCCCGGCGGATCTGCAAGGCGTTCATCAGCGCGATGACGTCCGCCGCGACCGCGGACTGCTGGGCAGTACGCTTGGTGGCATCGGACAGGAACCGCGTCGTACCGTAGCCGCGCAGATGGGGGACGATCACCCGATAGCCCTTGGCGGCCAGCATGGGCGCCACGTCGACGTAGCTGTGAATGTCGTATGGCCAGCCGTGCAGCAGGATCACGACCTGCCCGCTGCTGGGACCTGCTTCCGCATAGCCGATATTCAGCGGACCGGCATCGATCTGCTTGATGGTGCCGAACGTAGCGGCGGATGATCCGGCGACACCACGGCCGGGCTTGGCGGCGGGGGGCTCGGTTCCGCTATCGGCGGCATTCCCGGTGTCGGCCTTGGCAAGCCCGGCCAATCCAAGTTCCAGCGCTCCGATGCCCACGGCCGCGGTACCGAGGAAACGGCGGCGACGATTGTTGATCTGGTCCGACATGGTTGATATTCCTGTGCAGTTTGACGGGGATGCCTGCTGTCCGCAGCCGGCGATCCGGCCGTATCCGGTCGCTCACCCCTTCCCGGTCCGGCTTGAAGGGATTACACCCGGCGGGTGTATCGGGCGTTTTTTCGTTTTGCGCGGTGCGGTATCTCCATGTACCCCGCGGCGCCGTGAATACAGTGCGATACATTGCGTGGGGCAGCGGGACCGGGGCCGGGCGGGCCATTGGGGCCCATGAGAGTTACGCCACCCGATTACGACACGCGCATGCCGACTGCGGCTAAGATACGGCGGCATCTTATGGGGCGATGAAGCTTCACGAACCGGAGTGAACATGCAGTCAGAAACCCATGGCATCTCCATGCCGAAATCGGCCTGGATCTACCCCTTGCTGGCCCTGGTCTTCTATTTCTTGGCCGCCTCCTACGGGTTCGCGATGCCCTTTATTCCCACGCTGGGCAACGCCGTCGTCGCGGTCCTGCTGATAATCGTGCTGTTCGGCGCTATCTTCGCGGCCGTCTACCATGCCGAGATCATCGCCCACGTTACCGGCGAGCCCTACGGAACGCTGGTACTCACCGCCGCCGTAACGGTCATCGAAGTCGCGCTGATATCGTCGATCATGATTTCCGACCAGAGCGGCAGCCCCGCCCTGGCCCGCGACACCGTGTTCGCCGTGGTCATGATCGTCTGTACCGGCCTGGCCGGCATCTGCATCCTGGGCGGCAGCCTGCGGTTCCGCGAGCAGCGCTACGTCAGCACCGGGGCTTCCGCTTATCTGGCCGTGCTGATCGTACTGGCCACCTTGACGCTGGTCCTGCCGAACTACACCCAGGCAGTCCGGGGCCCATCCTACTCCGATAAACAGCTGGTGTTCGTCGCGGTGATGACGCTGCTGCTCTATGCGGCGTTTTTGTACATCCAGACGGTCAGGCATCGCGAATACTTCATTACGCTGTCCGAGGATGCATCGGACGATGAGCATCACATCAGCGGCCGCATGGTGACGATCAGCGTGGTCCTGCTGCTGGTCGCCCTGGTCGCTGTCGTATTGCTGTCGAAGAAATTCGCGAACGTGGTGGAGTTCGGCCGCCTGGCCATCGACGCGCCGCCGGCCGTGACCGGCCTGGTGGTGGCGATACTGGTACTGTTGCCGGAGGGCATCTCGGCCTACCAGGCCGCCCGGCGCGACGAATTGCAGAAGGCGCTGAACCTGGCGCTGGGATCATCGCTGGCGACGATAGGCCTGACCTTCCCGGCCGTGACCGTGCTTAGCCTGACGCTGCACAAGCCTCTGGTCCTGGGCCTGGACCCAGGCGAAACGGTGCTGATGACGCTTACCCTGGTGGTAAGCCTATTGACGCTGGGCAGCGGCCGCACCAACGTGCTTTACGGCTTCGTGCATCTGGTTATTTTCGGCACGTTCATCTTCATGACGTTCTGGCCTTGATGGCATATCGGCCGGCGGCGACGCGGGAACATCTTCCATGAACCGGGCGATCGAATCTGTTTGGAGCGAATTGGCGGAGCCGCTGAAAACCATGCTGGCGTGTGTCGGACTGGCGACGGCGGGCATGGGACTGGCCCAGGCACAATCCCCCCTGGCACAGACTCGGACACACGCGCACACACCACCATACGCTCAGCCTCATGCCCAGGCGAAAACAGCCACAAGCTACGCACAGCTCGCCGCGTCGCCTCGGCGGGACACGGCGACGCATACCCAACCGGTAAGCTGGAAAGAAGACATGGTCTGCGGCGCCGACCCGCGGCGTCCCGACACGCAGGCCGGACTTTCGCAACGCTACGTGCTGACGCCCACGGGCACGATCGCCTATTACCGCTTTGGCCGCGGCAGCCCCATCGTTCTGGTCACCGGCTACCGCGCCACGATCGCGAACTGGAACGCCTATTTCCTGGGTGAACTGGCCCGGCGGCATGAAGTCATCGTCTTCGACAACCGCGGCATCGGGGCTTCCGCTTCGGACACCAGCCAATATGGCATCGAAGACCTGGCGCGGGATACGGCGACGCTGATCCAGACGCTGCGGCTGCGCGATGCCACGGTCGTCGGCTGGTCCATGGGCGGCATGGTCGTGCAAACGCTGTTGATGCAGCAGCCACCGGAAATCCGCAACGCGGTGCTGATGAACACCGCGCCGCCCGGCCCACACGGCGTGCCCGTGCCTGCCAATATCATGCGTATTCTGTCCGGCGGACCTGGCGTCACTTTTAACCAGGTGATGTCGGTATTGTTTCCTCCGAATGTGCAGGAGCAGGCCGACCGATGTTTCGTGCGCGACATGTTCAAGCCGGCGGACTACGGTTCGGTACGAATCCCGGCTCAGGTCACGCGATCGCAGGATGCCCTGCTGGATGCCTGGGCAGCGAACGGACAGGCGTTCGGCCGGTTACGCGGCGTCACCATCCCGACACTGGTGGCTTACGCGATGGAAGATGCGATCCTGGCGCCGCGCAACAGCGTGGCGCTGCACGATGCGCTGGCTGATTCATCGATGCTGGAAGCCGCCGATGCCGGCCATGCCATGATGTATCAATATCCGCGCGCGCTCGCACAACGGATAAGCGAATTCGCGGACACAGGGCGATAAGAGTTTCTTAACGCACCAAAAACCCGTTCTTCAGCGGATCGCGTTCGTCCAGCACCCAATTCGCAAACCCGTGGATGCTGGCGCGGCCGGACACCTCGGGAATGACGGCGTCGTAGTCTCCCACTTTCGTCCGGCTGAGCGGCCGTCCACGCATGATGGTGCCGATCACTGATTCGTTCTGGATGGACTGCCACATTTCGAGCTCGCCGCGCGCCACCAGCTGCGCGATGCGCCCGGCGGTGCCGGAGCCTGTCGGCGAGCGGTCCACCTGGCGGTCGGCAAAGATGCAGCAGTTCGCCTGCGTAGACCCGGGATGGCGCGGCGTGCCGTTCACGATGGTCCCGTAGATGTGATTCAGTTCGGGAACGAAGGGATGCACGACGGGATATGCCGCATTGGCCGCGACTTTGACTTCGGCGCCGAAGCGGATCAGCCGCTCGATATCCGATTCGTTGACCGCCAGCCCATGCGGCGCGGCATCGGTATAGAAGTAAAACGCGCCGCCGAACGCTATATCTCCGGTCACGCGGCCGAAGGTGGGCGTTTCCACCGACACATCGCGCATCACCAGGAACGACGGCACATTGACGAAACGCACGTCGCCGGCCCGTTCGCCGTCCCATTCGACAAAGGCTTCGATAAAGCCACAGGGCGCGTCGATGCCCACGCGCGTTTCCGGCTGCACGCGCGTCACCCAGCCCAGTTCCACCGCCGCCGTGGCCAGCGCGATGACGCCATGGCCGCAGTGATCGCTGTAGCCTTCGTTGTGCACGAAGATCACGCCGAAATCCGCGCCCGGCGATACCGGGTCGGTCAGATAGCCCGCATACATATCGGCGTGGCCGCGGGGTTCGAATATCAGCGCGCGCCGGACGTCGTCCAGATTGTCCTTGACCCAGGCGCGGCGCTGCACGATGGAAGCCCCTGGAAAGCGCGGCAAGCCGCTGGTCACGATGCGAAAAGGCTCGCCTCCCGTGTGGGTTTCCACGGTACTGACCATGCGTTCGAACTTCATGCGGGTGCTTTCCAGAGATGCGGATGGGGCTATCGCATGGCCTGTCATGCGACGGGGCATATCGTATGCCAGATCCCCAGGGCAACTCAATTCGGCTGTATGCCCGCGGCCTGGGCGATCTTCTGCCAAAAGGGGATTTCTTCCGCGATGCGGGCTGCGAAGTCCTTGGACGTGCTGCTGGCCGGCGTAATCGACATGCTTTCGACACGTTTGCGAACGTCGGCGTCATCCATGATGGTCTTGACGGTCTGCTCCAGCTTTCCCACCACGGCCGGCGGCGTTCCCGCCGGCACGAACAGTCCGCTCCAGAGTTCGACATTCATATCGATGCCCAGCTCCTTGAGCGTGGGCGTGTCGGCCAGGAAGCTGGTGCGCTGCGGCGAAGTCACCGCCAGCGCACGCACGCGGCCGCCCGCCACACCCTGCATGGCCGGGCCGGAATCGACCAGGGTCATCGTCGCGTCGCCGGTGCTGACCGCCATTACCGATTCGTAGCTGCCCTTGTAGGGGATGTATTCGAATTTCGTCTGCGTCTGCCGCTTGAACAGCTCGGAGATCAGCTGGAACGAGGCCGAACTGGCGCTGTAGTTCGAATTCGCCGGATGCCCCTTGGCGTATGCGATCAGGTTGGGCAGCGATCCCGTATCCGGATTGGATTTCTGCGTCAGCAATATCAGCGGAAAGGTGCCCACCAGCGACACCGGGGTCAAGTCCTTCTGGGGATCGTAGGGCAGCTTCTTGTACAGAGAAGGATTGAAGGAGATCGGCCCGCTGGCACCCATCAGCAGCGTGTAGCCGTCCGGCTTGGCCTTGGCGACGAAATTCGCACCGATGATGGAACCGGCACCTGGCTTGTTTTCGACGATCACGGGCTGCTTCAGCAAGGTCGACATCTTTTCCGCCACTACGCGGGCCAGCAGATCGTTGGCGCCGCCCGTGGTGTAGCCGACGATGATGGTGATCGGCTTGGAGGGATAGGCGTCTTCGGCACGAACGGACGAAACGGCCAGCATGGCGGCGGCGGCCAGGGCCATCGCGCCCAGGCGGTACGCGGGGGAACGCGTCAGGGTCATTGCAGTCTCCAGGGTTTTATCGGCTTCTCTTGGCCGTATGGCGGTTCGGTTCTTGTAGCGGCTGCCGCGCGCGGTGACATGGATCCTGTGTCGCCTGCCATCGGCCGCATCGCGCATGGAAATGCATGGTTCAGGGTTTGTCTGCCGGCGTGCTCTCCTTCAGCTGAACGGCGCGAGCCAACTCCAGGCCCTTGACCAGGCGGTAGACGGTGCGGCACGCCGTCACGTCCACGCCCAGACGATCGCCTTCGCGCACGACGTAGCCGGTCAACTCATCGATTTCGGTCGCGGCGCCACGCGCGATGTCCAATGCCATGGAGCCCGCGTGCCGCGTAACGGGGCGTTCCCCCGCGCGCGTCTGCTTGACCAGGTGCAGCGGATCGAACGCCAGCCGGCCGCCCAGCGCGGCCACGACGCTGGTGCATTCGCGCGCCAGATCGTCGATCAGGTCGCGCACTTCCGGCACCTCGTAGCGCGCGCGGTTCACGCCCAGCAGCAGCGCGCCGACCGGATTCATCACCGCGTTGAACACGAACTTGGACCACACCGCGTCCATCGGATCGGCGATGGCTTGCGCCGGCATCCCGGCATCGTTCAACAACCGCGCCAGCCACTCGCAGTCATCGACCGTGCCGCGAACGGGGCCGATCCAGGTGGTATTGCCGTGTATCAAATGCTCGACGCGGCCGGGACCCAGGTAGCGCCCCGCGTCCAGCGCGACGCCGCGGGCGACGGGCCCTGCGCCGCCGGACAGCAGTGTCTCGCTGTTGCCCATGCCGTTCTGCAAGGTCACCAGCAAGGGGGTGTTGCCCAGGAGCGGTCCCAGCGCGGCCCAGGCCGCGCCGGTCTGGCCGGATTTGGTCAGGAAGATCAGGGCGTCGAAGGATTCGCCGGCGATCTCCTGCGCGCTGGTGACGGCGCGCAGTGGCACCGTGCGCGGCTGTGGACCTTCGACACGCAGGCCGTCACGGCGGATGGCGCCGACGTGCTCCGTGTTGACGTCCAGCGCGGTCACGTCCGCCACCTGCCGAAGATGCGCGGCGAAGATGCCGCCCATGGCGCCGCAACCCACGATCAATATGCGCCGCATCGGCGTCTCCTTATAGGGCGGCGATGCGCACATGCATGACCGCCGCCTGCCCCGCATCGACGGCGGCCAGGCAGCGCGCGATCGCGGCTTCCAGCTGGGCGGGCTCGGTGACGTATTCGCCATGCGCGCCAAAGGATTCCGCCACGCGGTCGAAGCGGCGTTCGCCCCGGCCCGCCAGCTTGGCCTGGAAGTTGTCGACTCCCGCGGCTTCGCCGTCCGGATACACGCGCAGCACTGCTTCCTTGACGGCCTGCCAGCCGCCGTTGTCCAGCACCACGGTAAAAATGGGCAGCTGGTATTGTTGCGCGACCGCGTAGACCGAGGTCGGCGTGGAAAAGTGGAAACCACCGTCGCCGACGATTTGCACCACGCGCGCATCGGGCCGCGCCAGCTTGACGCCCAGCGCCATGCCGCCGCTATACCCCAGGCCGCCACCGGAACATCCCAGCAGGGTCAGCGGCTTGCTGCGCGGAATCTGCCCCAGTACCGCCGGCGAATTACGGATCGCCTCGTTGACGACCACGTCATCGCTGGAAATGGCGCGGCCCACGGCGGCGCATACGTATTGCGCGGACAGCGCCTGCACCGCGCCCGGTTGCGAGGCAGCGCGCGCCAGATTGGCCTTGCGCTGTTCGTTGTCGGCGGCCCAGCCGTCGCGGCGCTGCCGCGCGCCCTGGTCGAAATCCGCCGTGGCCAGGCGTTCGACCGCCTCCAGCACCTGTTCCAGCGCCCGGCCGCAGTCGGCCTGCAGGCGGCGATGCGTGGGAAAGCCCCACATCTGGAAGTCCTGCTTGACGGGGTCCACGTCGATGTGCGTCCATGCGGTCCGCGGATTCTCGCTGGCGAAAGCGGGCAGCCAGGGCACATCCACGTCCAACAGCATGCCGAAGTCCGCGCCGGCCAGGCCGGCCTTTGGATCGAAACCGCCGAAGCAGGCCGCGTCGCGCGGCACGCTCATGTACGTGGGCATGAATTCGTAGACCCGCATGCCGCAGCGGTCCGCCAGCCGGGTCAAGGCATCGACGGCGCGCGCGCTGCGGCCCAGGTAGGCGGTCACGGCGATGGGCGAGCGCGCCGCGATCAGGTCGCGCGCGATGGCCTCCGCATGTTCGGGATCGATACCACCCAGCGTGACGGCGCCGTAGCGGTCCGCCGGATAGGCGGGCATCTTTGATTCCGGCCAGGATTCAGCCAGCGTCTCGCGCGGCAGCGTCATGTAGACGGGCCCCGGCGGATCGCTTTGCATCATCGTGTGCGCGCGACGCAACGCCTCTTTGGCGACGACGCCGGACGGCAGCGTGTATTCCCACTTCACATAAGGGCGCACCAGGCTGCCGATATCGAAGGGATCCTGGACGAAGTGCACGTAGTTGTCGCGCGAAGCGGGCAGCTCGCCGCGCAAAGTGTATGGCGCCTTGCCGGCCATCAGCATCACCGGCAGGCGGCTACGGAACATGTTGTGCATGCCCATCGCCGCGTTGGCGGTTCCCGCGTCCACGTGGACCATCACGGCCTGCCCGCGACCCGTCATGGCCGCGTAACCGGCGGCCATATGCATGGCCACGTTCTCATGCGGGCACAGCACGGTGGCCGGCGCGCGCCGGCCTTCACGCTGCCAGCGGGCCAGTTCCTCGATGAGCGTCACGTGATCGGTGCCCAGGTTCGAGAAGATGTACTCGACGCCGGTATCGGCCAGCCCTTCCAGGAAGTAGTGTGCCGCCGTGCGCGCGGTGTCCGCGCCGGATGCCGGTTGCTGCTTGTCCATATCGTCTCCGTTGTTGTCTCGCCGTATTGCTTCGTCGTGTCGACATTCGTTATCGCCGCACGACTGATGTCGCGTTGCCACCGTTGCTTTGCGTCGTTGCATGGTTGCCCCGGTGTCGTTGTGTCGGTATCGCCGCGCCGTTACCGGCGCGACGTGGCTGTCGCACCGTGGCCGTGTCGCCAACCTCGCTCAAACACCCGTCTCGAAGTAGTAGTGCTTGGTTTCCAGAAAATCGTTGAGCCCTTCCGCGCCGTGCAGGCGGCCGTAGCCGCTGTCGGCGTGTCCGCCCGTTTCGGCTTCGGCAAAGAGGCGATTGTGGGTATTGGCCCAGACCGTGCCAAAGCGCAGCCTGGCGGCCACGCGTTCGCTGCGCACGCCATCGCCGGTCCACACACTGGATGCCAGGCTGTAGCGCGTGGCGTTGGAGCGGCGGATCGCGTCCTCTTCGTCCTTGAAGCGTTCGACGATCAGCAACGGGCCGAACAATTCGCGTTGCACGTATTCGGAATCCAGATCATCGATGGCTACCAGGCTGGGCGACAGGAACGCACCCTTGGCCAGCGCGCCACCCGGCG
>DATJHN010000023.1:0-6447 GCA_035493915.1 Bordetella sp. | reverse complement strand
TTCGTGCATGAAAGCATTATCGGTACGCTGTTCCGTGGCCGGGTGGAAGCCCGCACGCGGGTCGGCGAACTGGACGCCATCGTGCCTTCCATCGAAGGGTGGGCGCGCATGACCGGCTACAACACGATATTCATCGATGACCGCGATCCCTTGATGCACGGTTTTCAATTGAAGGATAAGGTATAGCACGCTACTCAACAGGGGAGGTTCCAATGGAAATCAGCTTACCGTCCGCATGGCATTGGCGCGTTCTGGCGCTGATGCTGCTTACGTCGCTGCTGTCCGGCTGCGGCATGAATAACATTCCAACGCTGGACGAACAGGTCAAGGCGGCCTGGGCACAGGTGGAAAACCAGTACCAGCGCCGCGCGGATCTGATCCCCAATCTGGTGGAGACGGTCAAGGGCTATGCCAAGCAGGAACAGGACACGCTGACCGCGGTGATCGAGGCGCGTGCCAAGGCGACTTCGATCAAGGTGGACGCCAGCACCATCGACGATCCGCAGAAGCTGCAGCAATTCGATCAGGCGCAGCAGCAGCTGAGCGGCGCGCTGGGCCGCCTGATGGTGGTTTCCGAACGCTATCCCGACCTGAAGTCGAACCAGAATTTCCTGGCCCTGCAGTCGCAGCTGGAAGGCACGGAAAACCGCATTTCCGTGGCGCGGCGCGATTACATCACGGCGGTCGAACGCTACAACACGGAAATCCGCACGTTCCCCGGACTGGTGTGGCACAAGGTGCTGTACAGCAATCTGCCTGTGCGCGAAACCTTCAAGGCGACCACGCCACAGGCCGAGCAGGCACCCAAGGTCAAGTTCTGATGGCGTGGACGACGGCACGGCTGGGGTTGGCGATCCTGCTGTCGGCGTACGCGCTGGCGGTGGGGGCGCAGCCGAGCGCGCGGCCGGATGCCGGGCATTCTTCACCGTCGACGATTTCAGGACCATTCTCGGCCGGCGCTCCGGGTGCGGCGCCGGCGTCGTCCACGCCGGGCGTTGCCGGCGAGTCATCGAATACGCCGGCATCGAACGCGCCGTCGTCGAATGCACCTGTGTCGAAGTCACCGGCTTCGAACGCGCCCGCGTCGAATGGGGCTGCATCGGGTGCGCCGGGATCCAAAGCCCCAACGTCTGCCGGGCCTGACAGGTCCCAGGCGGAGACGCCATCTTCCGGTTCGTCCGGGGCTCCCGCGCCGGCCTTGGTCGGTCGGGTCGTGGATGACGCCGGCCTGCTCGATCCGGCTACCAGCTCGCGGCTGGCGGCGATGCTCGCGGCCCATGAAAAGGCGACCGGGCAGCAGGTGGTCGTCGTTACGGTGCCCAGCCTGAATGGCGAACCCATCGAAGACTTCGGCTACCAGCTGGGCCGCCGCTGGGGAATCGGCCAGAAAGGCAAGGACAACGGCGCGCTGCTGATCGTCGCGCGCGACGACCGCAAGGTACGCATCGAAGTCGGCTACGGCCTGGAAGGGACGATGACGGATGCGATTTCGTCGACCATCATCAACCAGATCATCATCCCGGCCTTCCGGCAGGGCAATTTCAACAAAGGCATCGCCGACGGCACCGACGCCATGCTGAAGGTGTTGAGCGGCGATCCGGATGCGGTGCCTCAGCGGCAGGTGCCCGCGCAGCGGGAAGGACCGACATCGATTCCGATGTTCATCTTTTTGCTGTTCATCGTGATCGTGGTGATTTCGCGCATGGGCGGCGCGCGCATGGGCCGCCGCGGCGGCGGCGTGATACCGGGCGCCATATTGGGCGGCATCCTCGGCAGCCGTGGCCGATATAACGGGCAGGGCGGTTTCGGTGGCGGCGGCGGATTCGGCGGCGGTGGCGGCATCGGTGGCGGTGGCGGTTTCACGGGCGGTGGCGGCGGCTTCGGCGGCGGCGGGGCATCGGGCAATTGGTAGCAGTCCGTGGCCGCGACGGCGCTACTCCATTGATTTGACGGGGCGATATGACACTGCTGAATGAAGCCGAACTGCGGCAGGTGGCGGAAACCATCGCGCGGGTCGAACGCGATACCGATGCGGAGATCGTCACCGTGCTGGCCGCGCGTGCGGACGACTATGCCTATATTCCATTGCTGTGGGCCAGCTTGATCGCGCTGGTGGTGCCGGGGCTGCTGAATTACGGTGTGGTCGTATTTGGTCCGCACGAGCTGCTGCTGACTCAGTGGGCGGTTTTCGTCGTGCTGGCGCTGCTGTTTCGTGTGCCGGCGATTACCGCGCGGCTGATTCCCCAACATGTTCGGCGCTGGCGCGCGGCCAATCTGGCGCGCCGCCAGTTTCTGGAGCAGAACCTGCATCACACGCGGGGCGAAACCGGCATGCTGATTTTCGTATCGGAAGCCGAACGCTACGTCGAAATCCTGGTGGATCGCGGCATCAGCGCGCACCTGCCCGATGCGACATGGGAGCCCATCATCGCCGCCTTCACCGAACAGGTGCGCAAGGGCGCGACCATACATGGCTTCGTGGGCTGCATAGAAAGCTGTGGAGCGTTGTTGGCCCAGCATTTGCCCAGTACATCGCAGCGCGACGAACTTCCGAACCGGCTTGTCGTCTTGCCCTAGGGCGACGCGCCAACGCCAGTCTCGCCAACGCGCTGTCGCGCCATTGCCCGTCGCCCCAACACCAAGCCAGAACACCTAGCCAAAACACCAGGCCAAAACACCAGGCCAATGACAGGCCTCAATGCCATGTCCCGGTGCCAAGCCTGAACGTCAGGCTTAAACCCGCATATCCCCCACCTGATAGCTGTGAATGCCAGGCATGTAGCCGGCGGCATCGTTTAACAGGTTTTCGCGAAAGGACCGCCTGGTGAAATCCAGGTCCAGGCGATCACCGGGCCCGGCCTGGCGGTCTTCCAGGGATTGCAGGCTTTTGAACAATAGGTCGAAAGCCGCGCAGGCGTCGCGCTGGGCGTGCGTGAGGTCATCGTCGGTAATCTGGATGAGCGCCGCGTGCGCAGCCAGGGCTCCCACGTTGTAGTACCAGTGGATCGCGCCGTTATTGCCCAGAAAGACTCCGGCATCGCAAGGACGTTCGACATGGTAGACCTCCAGGCTGCGCGTCGGGGTCGCCAACGCCAGGCTACGGAGCATTTGCCTGCCGGGTTCGATGGATCGTAGTGTCATAACCAGGCGGTGAAAGCCATCCTGGTACAGGGTCATGTTGCTATTCAGGTTGGCCCTCAATCCGACCGGCTCCTCCCCGGAATCCGGCAGTATGGCCACGGGGGCCGCGTGGGCTGTCTGGCGTGCCGCGTCCAGGAGCGCGTTCTGGAACGAAATCGTGTGGGGGTGGAGATCGATGCGCTTGCCCGTCTCGAACGTATCGCTCTGCAAATAGTTCATCGCGCACAGCAGGATCTCGAACAGGCCGCATGCATACTGCTGCTGCAGGGAAAATTGCGGGTACCCGCTGTGCGGCTGCAGTCTCGCACCGTAAGACAGAAGGGTGCCTGGATAAAGCGCCATGTACAGCTCGCCCTGCGCGTCCGCGGTCAGGCCGGCCTGCGAGGCGCGATCCGTGCGCGTGACCGAGACAGGGCGATTGCCCAGTTTTCGTGCCAGGTCGACCAGCAGCAACTGGCCGGTCGTGGTCGTGGAAATGACCGCCAGGGCTTCCGTCAGGGGTTCCTCGTACCGCGTTATGTTGTCTGCTACGCAGAAGTTCAGCATGGTGCCGGCAGCATCGGGACCGTTGCCATTGATCGAGGCGCCCCCCACGGGGTAGGTGACGATCCAGCCGGGCTGTGGCGTCAGCGGATCATGCGCGCGCGGGATGTCCTGCGCGATGGCGGGCAGGGAATTGGAAGAACTACTAACGCTGGCGTGCAAGTACATTCAGTCTCCATGGCATACAAAAGTCGCTGCACGGCCAGCGGGGCTGGACGCGCGACGCGGCTGGGTAGGGAAGCGGAGGGCGAGCGTTCCTCTGCCTAGGGTTTTTCCCAGGAAGGATGAAGACGGATGCAAGGCGCTGCTGCTATTCTTCTTTCTTGTCGGCAGTGCCCGTTCCGACAGGACTTTCGGGCCGGCCATCACGCTCCACAATGCGCGCGCCGCGCGGCCATTTCGCGGTACGTCCAGGCGCGCCAGCCAGGCAGCAAAGAACAACAGAATCACGCATACCATCTTCAGGAGACCGCCATGTCCACCGCCATTCAGTCCGTGCTGGTTGAAAATCGGGTATTCCAGCCGCCCCAGAGCGCGTCGCAGGGGGCCGCCATTCCCAGCCTGGACGCCTACGAAAAGCTGTTCTGCGAGGCCGACCAGGACAGCTCGGGTTTCTGGGCGCGCATGGCGCGCGAGAACCTGGTATGGACCAAGCCTTTCACGCAGGTCCTGGACGATAGCAATGCGCCGTTCTACCGGTGGTTCGCCGATGGTGAATTGAACGTCTCGGCCAACTGCCTGGACAAGCAGGTACAGAATGGCAACGCCGCCAAGGTTGCCATCATTTTCGAAAGCGACGACGGCAAGGTGGACAAGGTCACCTACCAGGATCTGCTGGCCCGGGTGTGCCGCTTCGCCAATGGCCTGAAGTCGCTGGGCTACAAAAAGGGCGATCGCGCCATTATCTATATGCCGATGTCCGTCGAGGCCGTGGTCGCGATGCAGGCCTGCGTGCGGCTGGGCGTGACCCACTCGGTGGTTTTCGGCGGGTTTTCCGCCAAGAGCCTGCAGGAGCGCATCGTCGACGTCGGCGCTTCGCTGATCATCACCGCCGATGAACAAGTGCGCGGCGGCAAGGTCATTCCGCTGAAACCGGCCGTGGAAGAGGCGTTCGCCATGGGCGGCTGCGATGCCGTGCGGCAGGTGATCGTCTACCGCCGCACCGGCGGGCAGGTCGCCTGGAATGCCGGGCGCGATCTGTGGATGCACGAAGTCGCGGCCAATCAGGCGGATACCTGCGATCCCGTCCCGCTAGAGGCCGAACATCCGCTGTTCATCCTGTATACGTCCGGTTCGACCGGCAAGCCGAAAGGCGTGCAGCACTCGTCGGCGGGTTATCTGCTGTGGGCGCTGCTGACGGTGAAGTGGACCTTCGACGCGCGTCCCGACGATATCTATTGGTGCACGGCCGACGTGGGCTGGATCACCGGGCATTCCTACATTGCCTACGGGCCGTTGGCCGCGGGCCTGACCCAGGTCGTGTTCGAAGGCGTGCCCACCTATCCCAACGCCGGCCGCTTCTGGGACATGATCGCGCGTCACAAGGTGACCACCTTCTACACCGCTCCCACTGCCATCCGTTCGCTGATCAAGGCAACGGATGCCAACCCGGATACGCAGCCCGGGCGCTACGACCTGAGCAGCCTGCGCATCCTGGGCACCGTCGGCGAGCCCATCAATCCCGAAGCCTGGATGTGGTATCACAAGCATGTCGGCAACGAGCGCTGCCCCATCGTGGATACCTGGTGGCAGACCGAAACCGGTGGCCACATGATCACGCCCCTGCCGGGCGCCACGCCGACCAAGCCGGGTTCCTGCACACTGCCCCTGCCGGGCGTCGCCGCGGCGGTGGTCGACGAAACGGGTGCGGACGTCGAGCAGGGCAACGGTGGTTTCCTGGTCATCAAGAAGCCCTGGCCCGCGATGATCCGCAATATCTGGGGCGACCCGGAGCGTTTCAAGAAGAGCTATTTTCCCCCCGAGCTGCGCGGCTATTACCTGGCGGGCGACGGGGCGCAGCGCGATGCCGACGGCTATTTCTGGATCATGGGCCGCATCGACGATGTGCTGAACGTGTCGGGCCACCGGCTGGGCACCATGGAAGTGGAATCGGCCCTGGTCGCTCACCCCATGGTCGCGGAAGCCGCGGTGGTGGGCCGGCCCGACGACACCACCGGTGAAGCCGTGGTGGCTTTCGTCGTGCTCAAGCGCTCCCGGCCGGAAGGCGCCGAAGCAGCGGACATCGCGCGCCAGTTGCGCGACTGGGTTGCCAAGGAAATCGGCCCCATCGCCAAGCCCAAGGACATCCGTTTCGGCGACAACCTGCCCAAGACGCGGTCCGGCAAGATCATGCGCCGGCTGTTGCGCGTGGTGGCCAAGGGCGAGGAAATCACGCAGGACGTGTCCACGCTGGAAAATCCGCAGATCCTGGAGCAGCTGGCCAAGTCCGTGTAGTGGCCAGGTGACAGGGACAGGCGGACAAGCGTTCAGCGGATTGGCGGGTCGGCAGGTCAGTGGTTGACGGGGGCTGCGCCGATTTGCCCGGCGCGGCTCCGGCGGGATCGACTGCTCGTCAGCGGCGCTGCCATGCGCGCGCAGTAGAATGCCCGCTTCCGCCGGGCTGTGGCGCCGGCGCAAGCGAGGAAAAATGGAAGCGCGACAGGGCGGCGTCGACGGCGTCGCGTGGGGGCTGATGGTATTGACCGTCATGACCTGGGCGGGCAGCTGGATCGCGATGAAAATGGTGGTGCCGTACATCGGCCC
>DATJHN010000022.1:0-13742 GCA_035493915.1 Bordetella sp. | reverse complement strand
AAGGTCCGGCGTCAAGAAAACGAAGTCACAGGCAAACGGCCCTTGCGGCCATTGCACATGGTCATAAACGCCGACCGTCGGCGCGCGCGGGTCCTGGCCATGGCAAGCCTGCCAGGCATCGACAAAAGACGGCACGCCGGCCGGCATGGGAACCAGCATGCTCCCATAGGCCGGATCGCTGGTTGAGCTATTGAAATCGCCGCACACCAGCGCGGCGGCGGGACGTTCGACCGCGGCGAAGGGGCCATTGGGATCGCCATGCGGGCTGGGCCGCGCAGCATGTTCGCAGGCCTCCGCGTGCAGGTCCCGCAAGGCATGCGCCTGCGCCAGCCGCTGCGCGGCCGAATAGAACTCCAGATGCGTGCTGGTGACCCGCAAGGGGCCGATATCGCTGAGCAGCACCGCTTCCACCGCCACCCGTGGCATGGACATGACGGCGGGATCGGCCGGCCACGGCAGGCTGTGCCGGAACACGGGACCGACGGGATAGCGCGTAATGATGGCGTTGCCGTTCTGGCGGCGCGCGGCGCCAGGCCGCGCGGGCGGCAGATCCGCGCCGATACCGCACAGCACCGTATAGCCCGGCAGCAACGCGGCAAGAGCGGCAAACTGATCGGCATCCGGCCGTCCCGGCAAGCCGCCCGCGGCGTTATCGCCATCGAAGCCGCGCGTGACTTCCTGCAGGCACAGAACATCAAAGTCGGCCAGGCGCCGGGCCTCGTCGACGATACGGCGCAGGTCCACCTTGCCGTCTACGCCCCGGCCCCATTGAATGTTCCAGTTCACCAGTCGCATGTCTCGTGTTTTACCAGTCGCCCCGTGACGCGTCCACCTGCATCGCGGCGCGGCGGCGTACGCGGTTCACGGAAAAAGCGCCCCGCATTGTCGACCCGGACCGACAGGGTGGTTCACACCGTCCAATTCCCGCGCATGAGTTCGCCAGCAGCCATGGAACAGGCCGGAACGCGGCCGACACTCATCGCGCCTTAACGGGAGGACACCATGACGAAACAATTTTCCTGCCACTGCCTGGCGCGCCCGCACGCCGACGCTCCCTTCATGCGATCGGGAGTCTAGGCAGCCATGGCACCATTCAGCTCAAGCATCCCCCCGGGGCGGATCTGGTCCGAGACAAGCTCGTCCAATGGCAGCACGGGCTCCGAACCGGCGCTGCGCGACCTGTGCGGTTTGCTTACCATTCAGGAAGAACTGCCGCTGGACGCACAGGAAAGTGCCCAAATCGAAGCTGCGCTGCGCACCATCAACAGCACGGAAATTGGCGCCGAGCTGCTGCGCGCCATCTCCAATTTCGATATCTCCGCCCACGAACGGCCGGCCGTCATTTTCGAAAGCGATGATGATTCCGACGACAGCGAGTCGACATACGACTCCTCCGGCCTGAGCGATGACGATTCCACCAATGGCGCATCGAGCTCTCGTAAGCGGGACGGCGCCTACGTTATTTATTTCGAGGTCATGCGCCGTGGCGCCGCGACCGCTTCGCCATCTTCGGGCACGCAATCCGATACGTCCGACAGCGATACCGCCGCCCTGCTACGCCTGAACCAGGCCATCAACCTTTTTGCGGAGCTCACGGCGCTCTATGCCAGCCGTACAGGACAATCCTGCCCGGAACCGGCCCTGGGCTTCGGCAAATATTCCACGCTGACATTCAGGGAGCAAGCCGGCGATACGGTGCCGCGATGGCAGCGCGACCTGGAAGCCTATATTCGCGACGCGGCAATGCCGGACGAAAATCGCGTGGGCGTTTGGCAGAACGTCGACCGCTGGAACCAGGCCGAAAACCCAGAGCAGCCGCTGCAGCTGAACTCGCTTGTACTGAGCGAATGTCCACCGCTGCAAAATCTGCCTGGCCTGGAATGGCTGGAGCTGGTCGACAACCGTCTTACAGCGTTTCCGCCGGCCGGCCGGCTGCCACCCACGATTACCGCCATCGATCTGGCCGGAAATCCCATCCGCACTCCCGCAAACAGTCATGGCCCCAATCTGTCTCGCGTGACGCTGGACTCGAACGTTTGCGAGAACGTCGTAGTGCGTGGCGCGCTGCCGCCAACCGTGGAAATCATCCCGGCCGGACCTGAATATGTAAACGTGATCACAGTCCGCAGGTTCACGGAGTGGTTTCCGGAAACGACGGCAGGCCTGTTCGACATCGAAGAGATAGAACGCCAGGGCTGGACGAACGACGTAACGGCGCGGATGTATAAGAAGGACATGCTGGAAGCCGCCGTTGCGAACTGGCTGTCCTATCCCAATAACGCTTGGCGCAATGCGCAACGGGCCGATCCGAACGCCGCCTTCTCGCTGAGCTTGCTGATCAAACGTCTGTACCAGGCCTGGACCAAGGATCCTAATCCGGACTTCAAGGCACGCTTCGTTGAGCTGCTATCCAAAATGCAGCAACCGGGACAGGAAAGGTTCATGCACGAGTGCCTGAACGTTGCACGCGAAGGCGCCCGCTCCTGCGACGACCAGATCCTTCTCACGCTGAACAATCTGCACATCGCGTCATTGAACGCCGACGCCGAAGCCGGCGTGTACGACAGCCGAATCATCGAACTGATGCACCACGGCGAAGATATGCTGAATCTGCATACCCTGACTCAGTTCTTCGTTACCCTGAGACCCGAGCTGCGCCGGAGAGCCCGCGATATGGACTTGAAGGGTTTCGACGAAGTCGAACACTTCCTGCATTTGCAGAAACTGCTGCGCGACAGCGTCCATCTGCCCGCCATGCAATTCAATATGCAGTTCGACCGTCTATCGGTAGTGAACGATGCCGATGCCGATGCCGCCCGGGAGCGGATCGCCAGCGCCAGGAATACCGACTACCTGGACTTCCTGGGTTCGTGGGCGCCCCTGCAGTCCGTCATCAGCCGCACCGCGCCCGTGCTCCTGGAGCGGGCGGGCGAGTGGCGCGACCACATCTACCATGACCGCGGCGGGGTGTACGGCCTGCTCGACCGCATGCTGCAGACCGACGGCCGCCTGTTCGCCTCCACGCAAAAACACGGCATGGACGTCTTCAACATAAAGCCGCGCATGTTCTGGACGCGATACGAACGCCTGGTCGACCGGTACCTGG
Source organism: Bordetella sp. (assembly GCA_035493915.1). Lineage (GTDB taxonomy): Bacteria > Pseudomonadota > Gammaproteobacteria > Burkholderiales > Burkholderiaceae_B > Bordetella_C. The sequence goes on along the minus strand of DATJHN010000022.1, from coordinate 10,636 downwards.
CCAACCGCGGGCTGGATCGCGATATGCCGGACGCCCTGCTGCAGGCCTGCAGTGCGGTGAGCAACGAAATCGATGCCTTGATACAGAGGACGACGACGCGTGAGTTCCTGACGTTGCGCAATCTGCAACTGCAGAAAACCATCCAGGAGGCCGAGCAGCCGCGCTGGTTCACGCGGCTGCGAAAGAACGTCTCCTAGCCACCATCAGGCTTGCCGCTTGAACTGCTTGCGGTACGCCGATGGCGCCACCTGAAAGTAGCGGGAAAAATGCTGGCGCAAGGAAGAACCACTGCCCAATCCCGCACGGGCGGCGATGACCTCCAGCGGCAGTTCGGTGGTCTCCAGCAGTTTCTGCGCCAGCCGCAAGCGCTCGGCCAGCAGCCATTCGCTCAGGCTGCAGCCGGTCAGGGACAGAAAACGCCGGTTGAAGGTACGGCGGCTCATGGCCAGGCGTTCGGCCAGGCTGTCGGCCGTATGTTTTTCAACAATGGTTCCACGCAGCAAATCCAGCAGTTCCGCCAGGCGAAAACCCGCGCCCTCCGTCGAAAACGGCTGGGGCGGCAGTTGCGCCTGCGCGCCGTGGCGATGGGGCGGCACGACCAGGCGCCGTGCCGCGAAATCCGCCACTTTGGCGCCGTATAGCGAGCGCACGATGTGCAGGCAGCAATCGATACCCGCCGCCGTCCCGGCGGACGTCGTGATATTGCCATCGTCGACATACAGAACCGATGGTTCTACCTTGACTCGCGGAAAGCGGCTGGCGAAGTGGTCCGCCCAGGCGAAATGCGTCGTGGCCCGACGCCCGTCCAGGATGCCGGCGGCCGCCAGCACATAGGCCCCCACGCATAGCCCCACGATTCGGGCGCCACGGGCGCTGGCCTCCGCGACCGCATCGACCAGCGCGGCAGGGGGTGTTTCGCGCGGATCGCGCCAGCTGGGCACCACCACGACATCGGCCGTGCGGGTGATCTCCAGCGACGGCGTGGCCACGACGGAAAAGCCCGAGGTGGTCGTGGCCAGGGTTTCCCCTTCTGAAGAGCACACCTTCAGTGAAAATTTGGGCGCGCCTTCGACGCCGCCATACGTCCCGAATACGGCGCAGGGCACCGATAGGTGAAATGCGCTGATCCTGTCGAATGCGACTACGGCGATGACGGGCGCTTGCATGGTGCGACGGCGTGAAAAGGGACGGACTCGGAGTTGACCCAATTCTAGCGAAAATTGACCGAAAACCGGCGAACCATTTAGTGCGGATGGTTGAGAATCCGGCTGCCATGGGGGAAGAATCTGCACGGAAACCAGGGCGCGAAACGCGCCGGCAAACGGACAGGTATCTACGGTTTTTCAAAAAAACGATATAGAAGGCAGGGCTGCGCGATGCCGATCAAGCTTCTCTCAAACGGAAAGACCGTCACCCTCAGGTCGTTTCCACGTGCCGAGGATTTTCCGGCCGAGGAGCGCGCAGCCACCATGGATGCCTTCAATCGCCTTATCGGCATGAATTGGGACGTCAGCGAGCCGCACTGGACACCTACCCACAGTCCTTTCCGCAGCGGTTACGGCCTGGTGCTCGTTCTTGCCGACAAGGAGCTCGTCGGGTTCTCGATCTACCAGTTCTTCGATATGAATGGCGACCTTTGCCTGTACCGATCTGGTACCGAACTGGCGCCACCCTACCAGGGCCTGGGTATATACAGCGACGTCACGGATCTGATCTTCGCTGAGGCCTTCCGCCAGCGGCCGCACCAATCGCGGCTGCTGTATTGCTGGCGGACCCGCAATGCCATCGTGGCATTGGCCAACGCGCGCCGCTGCGCCGAGGTCGTGCCCGACCTGCAGGCCGATCCGCCCAAGGAAAACGGTGGACGGGCCGGCCTGCTGGCCCTCGCGGTGCTGGCAGCCAAAAGGCTGTATCCCGACCGCGTACTGGAGCTTCCCGCGCTGGTAATGCGCGACGTCTACGGCCATATCAAGCACCGCAAGCCTTCATACAAGGGGGTCGCGATGCATGTCGGCAAGCGCATCGCGACGCTGGCGCCGAATTCCTCCGACGCGCTGTTCTCACTGGGCATCGTCCGCCGACCGTCCCTGTCATGAGCAAGGCCGCATCGCTTTCACCGACGTTGCCGTCGCTGGGCGGCGACCGTCCCTCCGCGCGCGTCTATGCATCGTGGATCGTCATCGCGCTGGCCTACTCCATCGCGTTCATGCAGCGGCTGGCGCCGCAATCCATGCTGAACGAGCTGTCCGCGTCCTTTTCCATCGATGCCGCGGGCCTGGGCCTGCTGGCGTCGGGCTACTTCTACGGCTACCTGGCCATGCAGATCCCGGCCGGCATCCTGGTCGACACCCTGGGAGTACGCCGCGTCCTGATCGGCAGCCTGCTGGTCTCGCTGACCGGCACCGCCTGTTTCGCCGCCGCGCCCACGGTTTCGGCCGCATTCGCCGCGCGCCTGGTGGTGGCCTGCGGCGATGCGCTGGTGTTCACGGCGATGCTCAAACTGGTGGCGCTGAAATTCAAGCAGAGCCGCTTCGGCCTGATGTCCGGCCTATCGCAGGTTTCGGGCTATGTGGGCGGCGCCATCGCCACCACGCCGCTGGCCTATGCCGTATCGGAACTGGGCTGGCGCGAGTGCTTTGCCCTGGTGGCCGTCGCCATCGCCATCAACCTGGCGGCCGCGATCCTGGTGTTCAGCCGAACGGATCAGGCCGCGATGGCTCTGAAAGAACTATTGCCCCGGCTGGGGCAGACCTTGCGCCTGTTTCGCGGCCGGCTGCGCAACGTCGGCAGCTGGGGATGCGCCATCGTCTTCGCCTCGCACTTCGCCTCCGTCACTACGCTATCTGGCGTATGGGGATTACCCATGGTCCGGGATACGCTGTCGATCGGCAAGGATCAGGCAAGCACTTGCATCCTGGCATTCCTGATAAGCAATGTGGCCGGCTCCATCCTTCTCGGCCATTTGTCGGATCGTGTCCGCAACGTGCGGCGCGCCCTGCTGTGGAATTGCCTGCTGCGCGCGGCTATCCTGCTCACCTTGCTTCCGGTATTGCTGGCATCGCTGGGCTATGTATATGCCGTTGCGTGCTTCAGCGTCCTGGGCTTCGTGGCCGGCGGCACCGTACCGCTGGTACTGAAGGCGGTAAGGAAGCTGTACTCCACCGACATGATCGGGATCGGAGCCTCCTTCAACACCACGCTGGCCGGCATCACGGCGGCACTGGTGCAGCCGCTTATCGGGTCCCTGCTGGCCGCTTCGGCCACGGGCAGCCCTGGCCACTTGTCCTATACCGCACAGGGCTATACCGGATTCATTCTCTTCATGGCGGCCGTCTCGGCCCTGGGCTGTATCGGCGCGGCGGCGATGCGCACAGCGCATCAGGCATAGCCCTTCTTATCGTGCCGATGCGGCATCACGGCCGCGCGCACGTCATGGCAAGTCGTATCAGTTCCCTCCACCTGATGGGTAGACGAAGCCGTGAAACACTATCTGAACCGTACGCAAGTCGAGCAACGCCACGCCGATGGAACGTGGCAGGCCATTCTTTTCCAGGAGCTGGCCAGCACCTTCAACAGCGACACGCGCGCCTTTCCGTGCATCTTTGGCGTCGCGGGATACCGCGCCGACCAATTGCGCTATCTTTTCCTCGATGAAGACGACATCGAGGGACTGGCACATAATCTGCGCACTTATGCCGCGGAATCGCGCAGTTATGGGCCCAACACGTCGCTGATCGTGTTCTTCCGGCCGCGTCCGCTGTTGCCGCTGGAAGCCTACCGCGCGAAGTTCTGGGCGCTGCTTGGCCGCCTGGCGTCCCTGGACGACGCCGAATGGCCGGCGGACATCCCCGCGGAGCTGGATTCGCCGCAATGGGAATTCTGCTTCGCGGGCGAACCGATTTTCGTGGTGTGCAATACGCCCGCGCACGTGCAGCGGCAAAGCCGCCGGTCGAGCTCGTTCATGCTCACCTTCCAGCCGCGCTGGGTTTTCGACAATATCCTGGGCACGAAACGGGCACGCGATGCCAGCGTATCCAAGGTACGCCAGCGCCTGGCGACCTACGACATGATTCCTCCCTCCGACGATCTGGGCGCCTACGGCGATCCGTCGAATCGCGAGTACAAGCAGTACTTCCTGGGGGATGACAACCGACCGGTCACGGGATGCCCATTCCACGCCATGCGTGCGGTGGACCTGGCCTCTGAAACCGAAATCTGAAAGCGAGAATGATATGGAAGTAATCAAGGGATTGCTTGGCGACATCGATCTGGCGGCCGGCCTGCGGGCGCTGCTGCCGCGGCAGGGCTGCATAGAAGTGCAGCGCGACGGCCCCGGCAAGGAGCACCCCACGCACAGCCACCCGACTGATGAAACGCTGATCATCGTCGACGGCGCGCTGACCGTTTACGCGGATGGCGTCGACTATGTGTGCAAGAAGGGAGATGTCATCGACCTGCCTGCCGGCACCGTCCATGGTTCCACGGCGTCATCGGAAGGCGCGATCTACCTGATCGCGTTCGAACGGCTGGCGCCGTCCATCAAGGAACGCGCGGGGCAGTACTGCGGGGCTTGGTAGCGCAAGACTCGCCCGGGATGGGCTTCGGCTTGCAGGCGGGACCTGCGGGCGCTTGTCCCGGACCAATCCCGCCACCTGTTTCAGGCCCCGTATGGCGTAATGTGTTGTGGCATGGCGAATCCCGCGCCGTGATCTCAGAGCGTTGCCACCATGAACAGGCGTGGGAAAGGCAGCAGCACCGAACCGTCCGCAAGCGCCGGATGCGACCGGGTGACCAGGTCAGTGTAGCGGGCCAGATAGGCTTTCTTTTCTTCCTCGCTCAATGGATCGAGGAACGGGCGCAACGCGCTGCCCTTGAACCATTCGACAATCGCGGAAGGGCCTTCCTTCAATACGTGGTAGTAGGTGGTGCGCCAGATATCCACGCGGCTGCAATGCGGCTGCAGCAGTCCGTAATACCAGTCCGCCGAATTCAAGGCCGTGCGCGCCTGGCCGACATCCTTGAGCTTGTCGGCCCAGGGGCCGTCCTCGGCCAGTTCGCGCATCAGGCGATGGGGCTGCTCTTCCTGCGTATCCGGCATCTGGATTGCCAGGCTGCCGCCTTCCGCAAGCTTGGAAACCAGGGCGGGAAATATGGTCTCGTGGCCAGGCACCCACTGGAATACCGCATTCGACAGGATCACATCGAAGGCGACCGGCGTCTGCCATGTGTGAATATCCGCCACCTCGAAATTCACGTCGGGCATGCGCTTGCGCGCGGCCGCGATCATGTCCGCCGAACTGTCCAATCCGGACACCTTGGCCGACGGAAAACGCTGCGCCAGCACTTCGGTGGAGTTACCCGGGCCGCAACCCAGGTCGATAACCTGGCGCGCCTGGGCGATCGGCACCGCGGAGAGTAGATCGCGCACGGGACGGGTACGCTCGTTTTCGAACATCAGGTACTGCTTGGAAGACCATTTATCCTGCGCCATCGCATGCTCCACCGGTTCCTGGAAGGACAGTCATGTTACCCGCGGCGAGCTTGCAACTACTTGATTGGAGTCATGGGGTTACGGCCGGCGCGCTTGACATCATGACATCGTGACGTCATGATGTCGTGATGTCGAATCTACCTTCCGGTACCCCGCTCTACGCGCTGGTCGAAACCGCCCTGGCCGCCGATATCGCCGCAGGCGATCTGCCCGTGGGCAGCCAGCTTGCTTCCGAGGATGCGCTGATGTCGCGCTTCGCGGTCAGCAGAACCACGGTCCGCAAAGCCGTCGAAAACCTGGTCTTCCGCGGATTGGTCGAAATTCGCCGCGGCAAGGGGACGTTCGTCAGGAACTCGCGGATCGACCAGCAATTGACCGAACTCAGCGGCTTCGTGGAAGACATGCTTGCCCTGGGCCGCCATCCCACGGCCCGCCTGCTGGACAAGCGTGTCGTCACGGCTACCACGTCAGTGGCATGTCAATTGGCGCTGCCCGAAGACACCCGGGTCTACCGCATCGAGCGCGTGCGGCTGGCGGATGGCGTCCCGCTGTCCTTGGACGAAACCTATCTGCCCTTGGAAATAGGCGAAAAAATCGTCCGGCACGACCTGGAGGCTGAACCCATCTTCGCGCTGCTGGAAGACAAGTACGACCTGCCGCTGATCGAGTCCAAGTATCAGCTCGAAGCAACCATCGCTGACGCGCGCGTCGCGCAAGCGCTGGACATAGCCGTGGGAGCGCCGATTTTCCTGATCGAACGCACCTCGTATTGCGCCGGCCCGACGCCCATAGACTACGAAAAGCTCTACTACCGCGGCGACCTGATCCGGTTCTCGACGCTGTTGCGCCGCCGCCCACGCGGGTAGCACCGGGCCACGAGCGCAAGGATTCCCGCGTGATCGGTTCCGACTTTCACTGGCTTTTCCTGGCGGCGTTCTGCGCCAGCGCTTTCGGCGGCGCGCTGGGCATGGCCAGCGGCATATTCATCGTGCCCATACTGACCATGCTGTTTGGGCTCGACATCCATGTCGCGATCGGCGCCAGCATTGTTTCCGTCATCGCGTGTTCATGCGCAAGCGCGGCGCCCCTGCTGCGAGCGCGCCTGACCAATGTCAGGCTGGCCATTGTCCTCGAAAGCGCCACGACGCTGGGCGCATTGTCGGGCGTATGGCTGGTGGGGCAGATGCCGACCGCGTGGCTTTATGCATTGTTCGCCGCCATCCTGGCCATATCGTCATGGCAGATGCTGGCGCGCCGCGGTGAAATCCTTGCCGCGAACCTGGCCGCCAGGCCCGGTCTCGCGGATGCCCTGCGCCTGCATGGCAGCTATCGCGATCCGGCGTCGGGCCGCAGCCTGCCTTACCGGGTGGACCGCGTACCCTTGGGACTGGCCCTGATGTACGGCGCCGGCCTGATTTCCGCGCTGCTGGGCATCGGCAGCGGCGTGCTGAAAATACCCGCCATGGACGGCGCCCTGCGCTTGCCGCTCAAGGTATCGTCCGCCACCTCGAATTTCATGATCGGCGTAACGGCGGCGGCCAGCGCCGCCGCCTATTTTGCGCGCGGCGATATCAACATGGCCATCGCCCCGCCCGTCGTATTGGGTTCGGTGATCGGCGCGTGGGCAGGCGCCCAGGCCATCGTCATGGTACCGGGCGACAAACTGCGCACGGCCTTTGTCGCGGTACTCGTGCTGCTGGCCCTTGGCATGCTGCTGGCGGCGCTGGGCGTCACGCTTCCGGGAGCCGCGGCGTGATCCAGCCGCCATCCGATGTGCGCCGCCAGGAAACTTTGCTGGCGTGGCTGCTGCGCCTGGGTACATGGACGGCCTGTGTCCTGGTTATCGGCGGCGCATTGGCCCGCCTGCCCGCGCTGTCGGGCTACCCGCTATTCGCGGCGATGGCCGGTCTGGACCTGGGCAAGGCCGGGATCGCGGTGCTGATCCTGCTTCCGGTAGCGCGCGTCGCGCTGATGCTCGTTCTTTTCCTGAAGGACCGGGACTATGCGCACATGGCGATCGCGGTACTGGTGCTGGCCATCATCGCTACTGCGTACTTGGGACAGGTCTGATTGACACATCAACGCCACGAATATCGACGATTCGATAAGTACGGCGGTATCGCTTTCCGGTCCCGGCGTTATTCCTCCGGGTGTGTCAGGCGGCCACCGCCTCCGCGTGGCGTTTCGCCCATTGATTCACGGCGGCGCATGCGAGCAATAGCGCACTGGTCACGTAGAAAACAGACCCCAATCCGATATGCGCCCCAACCTGGCCGCCTATCAGCGGACCAATGACCTGCCCGCTGAATTGGGCCGACTGCAGATAACCCAGCGCTTTGCCGGAATGCCCATCGGCAGTCGTTTGCCGCACCAGCTTCGCGATGGACGGCAACAGACCCGCTATCGTCATGCCCATGCATCCGCGCAGCACGGCCAGTTGCCACCACTGTGTCACCAGGGCTTGAGGCACCATCAGGATCGCCGTGGCTACCAGGCAGCCGATGATGACATTCCAGCTGCCGATGCGATCGGCGAGCGCGCCGAGCCGTGGCGCCGTCAACATGCTGCCCAGGGCGGATGCGGCCATAACGATGCCGGCGGTGCGCGCCTGGGATTCCGGTCCTATCCCGAGCTGGCCGATATATACGGTGATGATCGGTTCGATCGACATATTTGCCAACAGCACCATCATGGCCGTCGCCAGTAGCGCCAGGAGCAGGAGCCGCTGTCCACGGTCGGCGCGGATGCCATCAGCCATGCTCCTGGCTTTCGCGTCGATGGTCTTGTCGAAGTCTTCCTTGATCAACACGATCGTCGCGATGGCCGCTACGGCAATCATCGCGCCCCCGGCAAAAAAGGTCCCGCGTATCCCCACGAGCCCAGGCAGGAAGCCGCCGACCAGCGGGCCGATCAGGCTGCCGGCGAGCGCGCCTGTCGACAACACGCCAAGCGCCCACCCCGCGCGTTCGCGCGGCGCCTGCGTACCGATCATCACGATGGACGCCGATGCATAGCCGCCAATCAGGCCTGCCACCAGCCGCAGCGCAACCAGTTGCACCACGCTTTGCGCCAGCCCGATCAAAGACATCACGATCGCCATACCGATCGCCGCCCGCACCAGCATGGGCTTGCGGCCATACCGATCGGCCAGCCGACCCCAGAGAGGTGCGGTGATGGCGGTCCCGAAAAATGTCGCGCCGAACGCAACGGCGGACCATTGCACCACCGCTGCCGGGTCGGTCTTGCCCAGTTGCGCCACATATAACGGCAGGAACGGCAGCAGCATGCTAAGGCTTACCAGCGTGGTGAAAGACCCAAACACGCAAACCGCCAGGTTCCGACGCCAGTGCGAACGATGACGCTCTATGTAATCCAGACTTCTTGATGCGTTTTCCACTTCCAGGACTTCCTGTCGCCAACCCGCTGCGTACCTACGTCAGCGCCGATGCTTCTTGCCCGGCAAGGGCCATCGGTCATGCGCAGCGTAACGACAAGCACCAATCTTGAGAATCGAATTTATTTGATTGGTGATATCAGGAATCCAGATAGCAAGCGAAAGCAATCGAGCTTAAAAACAAAAACGCACAGCAATGTGCTGTGCGCTTAAGTCCTTGCCGGTACAAGGTATCTGACCAATTTTAATTGGTCGGGGCGAGAGGATTCGAACCTCCGACTCCTGCGTCCCGAACGCAGTACTCTACCAGGCTGAGCTACGCCCCGTTATCGATCACGGTTTACCGCGAAAGCGCAAAATTCTAACAGGGTTTGCTGATAAACGGAAATCGGAAAGCCGGCCAATGCCTGTCGAGCCAATTCGGCTTCGGCGCGCGCTGCTTCCATGGCGTGGTTCAGGGCATCGGTGGCGTGGATCGCCGCGGCGACCGCTTCGAAATCGGCGTGTCCGGTTTCAATGGCGGTGCGTACAAGTTCCTGCTGTGTCGGCGTGCCGACTTCCATGACGCGGATCAGGGGCAAGGTGGGCTTACCTTCGCGCAGATCGTCGCCGACGTTCTTGCCCAGGGCGGCCGCATCGCCGCCGTAGTCCAGGACATCGTCGACCAATTGAAAAGCCGTGCCGATGTGGCGCCCGTAGGACGCGGCCGCCTGCTCCTGTTCCGGCGTGGCACCCGCCAGGACCGCGCCGACCTGGGCGGCGGCCTCGAACAGCTTGGCTGTTTTGTAGCGGACGACCTGAAGATAGCGTTCCTGCGAAACGTCCGGGTCATGCACGTTCAGCAACTGCAGGACTTCGCCTTCGGCGATGACCGTGGTGGCCTGCGACAGAATAGCCATGACGCGCATCGAATCGACGTCGACCATCATTTCGAAGGAGCGCGAATACAGGTAATCGCCGACCAGCACGCTGGCGGCATTGCCGAACACCGCGTTGGCCGTCTGGCGTCCGCGCCGCAAGTCCGATTCGTCGACCACGTCGTCGTGCAGCAGGGTCGCGGTATGGATGAATTCCACCACCGCCGCCAACGTATGGTGATGGGCGCCGGAATACCCCAGCGCGCGCGCCATCATCAGCAGCAGCGCCGGACGCATGCGCTTGCCGCCGGCGCCGACGATGTAATCGCCGATGGTGCGGATGAGCACGACGTCGGAATTCAGCCGGGCGCGGATGACGGCATCCACCGCCTTCATGTCGTCGGCAACAGGGGCAATAAGCTCGGGGAGATTCAAGACGTGTCCGGGTGATAGAAGACGAGCGGCAAGGCTCATGTCGCGGGCCCGCGCCCGCCATGCAAGCCGGCCGGGGTCGTGCGAATTATACGGTGTCACTACTCCCGGTTTACGCGGACGGTGCCTCGTCATCCCCCAGGATGTCACCCCTGCGCGGCCGTTGGGCCGAATGCCCCGGATCGCCCCGCGAAATGCCCTGTATGCAACACGTAACTCGTTGCCCTGGCGAGACTTTTTGACATGGCCCGGCAGCCGGGCTAGAATCACGAGTTCAGCATTTTGCGCATTCTGTGAATGCTGAATCACCCTTATAGGAAATTACCCATGTACGCGGTCATAAAAACCGGCGGCAAGCAGTATCGTGTCGCAGCCGGCGAAAAACTCAAGGTAGAACAGATACCTGCTGACATTGGGCAAGAAATCACCCTGGACCAGGTTTTGTCCGTGGGCGAAGGCGAC
>DATJHN010000021.1:0-16776 GCA_035493915.1 Bordetella sp. | reverse complement strand
TCCAGGTTGTCGGCGAACCCTCGGGTATTGCCACGCACCGGCTGGTCGTCGGTAAAGCCGCTGACCATCAGGATTTCGTCGCGCGTGCGCAGATAATCCGCCAGCGGCTGCGCCAGGCTTTTCAGGATATCGCGGCCTTCCGGCTGCAACTGATCGGAGTTCAAGGCGAACAGCACGCTGCCGCTGATGCCGATCCTGCCGTTGACCAGCGTGATGCGGCCACCAGCCAGCGGTACGGCCAGCGCCTGTTCCAGCGTTTCGCGGCGCTGCGTTTCGGCCTGCCGCTGCTTGACCTCTTCGTCCAGCTTGGCGGACAACTGCAATTGCAGGCCGATCACGCCGACCAGGATCAGGACGAAGGCGCCCAGGGCCGCCGACATCAGGTCGCCGAATACCGCCCAGACAGGGACCGCGGGTTCGATGCCGCCGTCGATATCTTCGCTCATGCCGCTTCGCTACCGGCCGATGCCCGCTGTTCGGCGAGCTGCTGCAGATCTTCGATGATCTGCTTTTGCGACATCACGCTCAGGTCGACGACTTCCCGGGCCTGCGCTACGTAATAGGCGAGCTGCTCGTCGCTGCGCGCGATGGATTTTTCCAGCGCGCCTTCGATGCGCTGCAGGTGCGCCATCAGCTTTTCGTTCGATTCGCCGAATGCCTGCACGGCCGTGCCGAAGGCGTCGCCCAGGCTGGCGACTTCCGCCACGCTGCCCGTGACCTGGCCGGCGGCGTCGGCCAGCTTGACCGTTTCGGCTTCCAGAGTGTCGGTGAACTGGCTGCCGACACGCGCCAGCAGATCCGCGGAGGTCGCGACCAGCGCATCCACGGCCACACGCTGTTCGGTGGATGCGCGGTTCACCGCGTCCAACAGCGTGCCCAGGGTATCGAGCAGGCGCCCGCGCTCTTCCAGCATCGCGTTATCCCGCACCATGCTGTCGGACAGTTTCTGGCGCAGTTCGGCCACGACGTCGGCGGCTGCCTTCGGGGCTTCGGATGCAGCCTGCACCAGGCGCTCGATCTCGGCGATCGTGGCGCTGGCATGCGCCTGCGCCTGTCCGGTAATGTCCTGCGCGGTGCGAGACAGCGTTTCGCAGATTTCCTGCTGGCGGGCCGCCGTTTGCGTGCCGGTCTCCTGCCATTGCGCGCGCAGGTCGGCGGCAATGGTGCCCAGCGTCCCGGTCCAGGCCTCCAGGCGCTGCTGATCGCGCGCTTCCAGCGCGGCCTGCTGCTGCCCCTGCGACAGCTCGACCGCTTGCAACAGCGCGGTGGAATGCTGTTCGAAGTTTTGCAGCAAGGAGGAGGAATGCTGCCCGAAGTTTTGCAGCAACGATGACGAATGCTGCTCCAGATCCTGGCGTACGGTTGAGACGTGGCCTTCCACCCTGGACAACAGCGAGCTTGAATGGCCGTCGATTTTTTCCAGCAAGGATCCTGATTGGCTTCCCACTTTCTCCAGCAGAACGGAGGACTGGTTTCCCACCGTCTCCAGCAGGATGGAGGATTGGCTTCCCAGCGTCTCCATCAAGGCCGAGGAATGGCTTTCCACCTTGTCCAGCAGGAGCGAGGAATGACCCGCCAGCTGTTCCAGCAAGGACGAAGCATGCCGTTCGAAGGTCGCGGTCGCGGCAGCCAGGGCTTGTTGGTGGCTGTCCGCCAATTTTCCGTTGGCGGTTTCCTGCCGCGCCAATGCGTCGGTCCAGGCCTGGGACATGCCGGCCGTCGCGGTATCCATGCGGGCGGCCATGCCGTCGATCAGGCCAGCCGACCGCTGTTCGAAGGTATCGGCATAGCGGTCCAGGGCGCCGCGCAGGTCCTGCGCCAGGGCATCGTTCGTCTGCTGCTGCCGCGTCAACGACTGGGTCCAGAGATCGCCCACCGTGGCAGCCGTCGTTTCGAAACGGGCGGACACGCCGTCCAATTGGCGCTGCACCGCCTGGGTAATGGTCTCGTGCTGCTGTTGCACCGCCTGCGTGACCATTTCGTGCTGGCGCTCCATCGTCTGCGTGACGGTCTCGTGCTGCCGCTGTGCGGTTTCCGCTATGGCATCGCGCCAGGCGGCCGTTTCGCGCGTCAGCCCGGCCATGGTGGCTTCTACCACCGGCTGCAGGGCGGCGCCGGCCAGGCGGGCGCTTTCGGTGGCGCTTTCCCTCAGGGTCTGCTCGACGGACGCGGCCAGGCGTGCATAAGCGGATTCGGTCTTATCGTGGAAGGTGTCCTGGCCCGCCCCCAGCCGTGCGTTCAAGGCCTCCTGCCCGCTTGCCAGCCGCTGGTCCAGCGCTGCCTGCCCGGCGATCAGCCGTTCGCTCAAGGATGCCGTCTGCCGTTCCATCGCCGCCATGCCGGCGGCCAGTTGATCGTTCAACGCCTGGTTGCGCTGCTCCATGCCGGCCATCATGGCCTGCATGCGATCGACCAGCTGGGGCATCGCGCCGGCCTGGTCCTGCAGCAGCCGGAAGGTTTCCTCGCGATGATGGGCGCGCGTGTGGCCGCGCAGCGTGGTGGCGATACGCGTGTCCAGCAATTGCGCCGCCACGATCCGTTCGCGCCGGCACAAGGCCGACAGCAGGCCCAGCATGGCGGAAGTGGCCACGCCGGCCACCGACGTACCGAACGCGAAACCCAAGCCCTTGACGGGCGCGGCCAGGGAGGCGCGGATGGCCTGCAGGTCGGTGGCGCTTTCCAGCGCGACGCCGGTGCCGCGCAATGTGGCCACCATGCCCAGGAAGGTCCCCAGCATGCCCAGCAGCACCAGCAGGCCGACCAGATACGGCGTCAGCGAGGGTCCGGGCAGCGCCACGCGGTCGCCCTCGATACGCAGACGGGCCGGACTGCGCAGCGTCGGGTGCAACTGGTCCAGCCAGCCGGTCAGGCTGGGCGGCGCCTCGGACAGGGCCGCCAGCGCGCGCGTCAGTGTCGACGTCGCCTGCTGGTAGGACCGCAATTCCCAGGTACCCGCCAGATAGACCACGCCGATCAACCCCGTAACGATCAGCGCCAGGGAATTCGAACCGACATAGCCGGCGCCAATCCAGCCGACCACGGCCAGGCCCACGAAAAAAGCAGCGATATAAAGAATTCTGGTCATGACTTCCTGGGTTTAGCTGGCGCGTAGCGCCGCAAGCAGGCCTTCGACAGGCTGAAAACGAATATCCAGTTCGGCGAGCAGTACGCCGCGCATATCCTGCCGGAAAACATCCAGCCACGCTCCGGGCGTTATTTTGGCCGGTCCCGCCGCGTCACCGGCTTCGGCCAGCGCGGCTGCCTCGGCACGGCGCAGGCGATGGAAGTGTCCTTCGAGCAGGCCCGGAACGGCGGCCAGGGCATTGTGTTCCCGGGCTCCCAACGCCTTTTCCATGACGGCATCGACCGCCGCCAGCTGGGTCATTCCCGGCGTTTTGCCGGCCATTGCCGCCCGCAACCGTGTGCGCAGATTGCCGATGCCTGTTTCCATGGACTGCTGCAGGGAAAGATAGCGCTGGCGGTAAATGGCGTAGTCGACCGGCGCCTTGGCCTGTGCCGCTGGCGCCAGGGCGCGGTTCCGGGCATAACCGCCCGGCTGCGCCGCGGCGCGGTTTTTCTCCGCAATGGCTTTCGACAGCGCATTCCGCACGCGGGCGCATTCCTGCTCCTCGGCGCTGACGGCTTCGAGCCCGCCCGCGGCCGCCGCCGGTGGGTTGCTGTTCAGCACCGCGGACAAGGCAATCGCGTCCGTCCAGCCCAGCCACAGGCTGAGCCGGTCCGCCAGGGATTGCCTGGGTTCGGAAACGTCGATGTCCGTCAGGCGGGCAAGCAGGCGGACCAGGGTCGGCCCGCTCAAACCTGTGCGCCGGGATGCTTGTTCCATGCCGCCGAATTAAAAATCCGGCAGTTTACACGGCACCTACACGGCGGCCCCCCCGCCATGGCTGGGTACAACGCGCGGCTAGTTCCGGCCGGCTGCTCCACCGGACAATATCTCGTATTACGATATACTTTCAAGCGGGCATTTACCTTTTGCCCGTCAATTTCCAGGATTAAAAGTGCACGCAGATAAATCCAAGGGCGATTTCGCCGCCAGTGCGCGCCTGTTGCGCATAGCGGCGATCGCGGCGGTCATCGGCATGCTCAGTACGTTTACCGCGTACTGCCTGCTGCGGCTGATCAGCTTCTTCACGAACCTGTTTTTCTTCCAGAAGCTGTCGCTGGCCGCCAGCTCGCCCGCGGACAACACGCTGGGTCTTTGGATCATTGTCATTCCCGCCATCGGCGGCCTGATCATCGGCCTGATCGCCCGCTACGGCACGGAAAAAATCCGCGGCCACGGCATCCCGGAGGCCATCGAAGCCATCCTGTTCGGCAAGAGCAAGATGTCGCCCAAGGTGGCGGTGCTCAAGCCCTTGTCCTCGGCGATCGCCATCGGCAGCGGCGGCCCCTTCGGCGCCGAAGGCCCGATCATCATGACGGGCGGGGCCATCGGCTCGCTCATCGCTCAGTACTTCCACTTGACCGGCGCGGAACGCAAGACGCTGCTGGTTGCCGGCGCGACGGCGGGCATGACGGCGGTGTTCGGCACGCCCATCGCGGCGGTCATGCTGGCCGTGGAGCTGCTGCTGTTCGAACTGCGCCCGCGCAGCTTCCTGCCGGTCGCGGTCGCCTGCGCGGTGGCCGGTTTCGTCCGCCCGCTGGTGATGGAGGGCGGCGCGCTGTTCCCGCTGCAAACCGAGGTGATCGGCCCGATCGGCCTGATCGCATGCGCCGTCGCCGGCGTGATCACCGGCGCCCTGTCCTGGGGGCTGTCGACGTCGTTGTACAAGATGGAAGACCTGTTCCTGAAGCTGCCATTCCATTGGATGTGGTGGCCGGCGCTGGGCGGCCTGGCGATCGGCATCGGCGGCTATTTCCAGCCGCGCGCGCTGGGCGTCGGCTATGACGTCATCGGCGACCTGCTGCACAACAACCTGGCCGTCGGTGTGGTGATCGGCCTGATCCTGGTCAAGGCGGTGATCTGGGTGATCTCGCTGGCCTCCGGCACGTCCGGCGGCGTGCTGGCGCCGCTGCTGATGATGGGCGCCGCGGTCGGCGTGGTGCTGGGCCCCTACATGCCCGGCAACCAGCCGGCGCTGTGGCCGATGATTTTCATGGCCGCCACGCTGGGCGGCATGATGCGCGCACCGATCATGTCGGTGCTGTTCGCGTTCGAGCTTACGCACGATATCAATGCGCTACTGCCGCTGCTGACCGCATCGGCCTGCGCCTACGGCTTTACCGTCCTGTTCATGCGCCGCTCCATCCTGACGGAAAAAATCGCGCGGCGCGGGTACCACATCTATCGTGAATACGGCATCGACCCGCTGGAACGCCACTACGTCAACGAAGTCATGACGCAGGAAGTGCGCACCATCGATGCCGGCATGGCGCTGCCCGACGCGCTGGAAACCTACTTCGGAGCGCAGCAGACGCATCGTGCCTACCCGGTCGTGCGCGACGGCGCGCTGGTGGGCATGATCGAACGCGACGCGCTGCTGGAAGGCGTCGCCAATCCCGCCGCGCAAAAGATGTCGGATCTGTTCGGCGCCAATGTACCCATCATGGCCTTGCCAGGCGAAACTTGCCGCACCATCGCCAACCGCCTGGCGGTACACGGGCTGGAACGCGTGCCGGTCGTGACGGATGCGCAATCGCGCCGGCTGCTCGGCTTGATCAGCCGCAGCGACCTCGTCAAGCCTTCGCTGGCTTTCTCGGAAGAAGAAGAACGCTTCGAAACTTTCCGCCGCACGCCTCTGCATAAGCTGCGCCAGCGGCTGTTGAAGACACGCAACGACAACGACGGTCTGGTCCGGTAAGTCGGCACGGCTCCTGCCCTGGGCGGGGGCCGGCCACGAGACATGCCCGGCCGCGAAGGAACAGGGCCGCAACGCCCAGGTCAAATAGCAAAACAATTATTTCTGGAAGAAACGTATTTTTCGGTTTGTGAGCTGACACGCATATATCGGTATCCGGACGCTACAGTTCGCGCTTCACGTGATTGGCTCGGTCCGCCAGGCCCGGGATCCCGATAACCCGCCGCCTGACGCGCGGCGTCTGAAAGCGACTGTCACATGACCGGATCCGCCGCGGTTTCCACACCTACCCCCGGATACCCGCCCAGCAACGACGACGCCGCCCTGCGGCAGGCGTTCGCCACCGAGGTGGGACACAACTACACCTTCACATCTCCTCTGGGCGACGCCTATTTCGAGGTGCCGCCGCCCAATCCGCTGCCGCGCGGGGCGATGCCGATCCTGGACGACGAAACCGGGCTATGCATCGGCTACTCGGTCGAGCAGGTCACCGGTGTCTGGCATATCTACGACGCGAACGGCAACTTCGCCACCATGCAGGAAGCGCCGCTGGAGGCGCCGCTGATCGATCCGACCGATCTGCTGTTCATGGGACTGGGTTTCGTGCGGCTGTTCCGCGGCGGCACCCGTGCGATCGCCGCCGTGGTCGAACGCCGCGGCGTTATGGAACTGGCCACGCACGTCAGCGTGTCGCTGCGGGCCCTGCTGCGTTCCCGCCTGCGCGGCCTGAGTCCGCGCGCGTTGAAATTCGCCACCGTGCCGGCGCGCCATATGCAGGAGCCGGGCCGCTACGTGCCTGTGTATATTCTGGAACGCGCGATCCGCTACGGCCGCCGCATGGCGGATCCAAGGCTGGGCGCCGGCGCTTTCCGCTATGAAATCGAGATGACCCGCCTGGTACTGAACAAGGCGACTCGCGCCTTCGAGCGCCGCGCGTATACGCTGGAGGTCGTGGTCCGCGAATCGGACTGGACCATTTTCCATTTTCTGTACAAGTGACCCATGTTCGAGATTCCGGCTGGAGACTTCGTCCTGACCATGACGCCGGTGACATATGTCGCCGACGATGAAAACGATCGCCGCCGCGATTGGATTACCGTGCGCATGACCGCTGAGGTACCCGGTATCCGCGCGGAAAAGGAATGGATGCTGATGCGCGTCGAAATCGATGCGCTGCAAAAGCGCCTGGGGGATATGCACGAGACCATCGCCGCGGGCAAGACGCCGGCGGAAGTGTCTTTCCAGGCCATGGAAGGCGTGCTCGAACTCGGCCTGCGGGTCATCGATCTGAAATTGGGCTCCATCCACCTGGACTTCATCGTCAGCCCGGAGCCGGCCAGCGGCTTCAAGTTGTCCGGGTCCACCGTCATCGACCAGTCGTTTTTGCCTGGCCTGGCGCTGGGACTGGAAACCTTGGCGGCTTTCGGCCTGGACGACTGATCCAGGCCTCCGGCACCAGGCGCATCACAGCTCCTGCGGCGTGCCCTTGAAATACGGGCGCTCCGACCCGAACAGCAAGGCGTTGGCGCCGTCGCGCCACTCCTGCGGCGCGTGCTTGCCCATGGCGATCACGCCTATTGTGTAGAGCTGGCCACGCATTTCCGGCGGCAAGCCATCCACGGTGTGCGCATCCACCTTGCCTCGCGCCAGGCTTTCCAGCAACGTCTGCATCGTGTGCCCGTAGTACGGCGACAGTTCGGCCAAGCGTGACAGCAGCGGGCGGTAGTCGTGTTTCTCGCGGATGGCCAGGCCGATGGTGGCCCACACCGTCACGCTGTCCACGCCCGCTTGCGGGTCCTGCGCCAGTGCTTCCTTGACCATGGCGGGTGTCGCGCCGTCCGAGGCGGCCACCAGGCGCAGCATGTGCTGATAGAAACCTGGGTCGGGTTTGGCGGCAGCCAGGGCATGCTCCAGATTCCCATGTGCCAGCGCCGGGTAGGCTTGCACAGGGCCAGGCGGCAACTGCGTGCCGGTATCCAGCGCCAGCAGCCGCTGCAATCCGCCCGATTCGGCGAACAGGGATTTCAGGCCGGGCGTCACCGGCTCGCCCCGCAAGCGGGCGATGCGCGCCAGATCCACCGAAATGAAGGCCGCCATGGGCGGCAGCGCGCGCGCCGCCTGCTCCAGCGTTGCCTGCGCTGCGGCCCATTGTGCATGGCCGGCCTGCACGTAGCCGGCGGCATTGGCCAGCCAGGGATCGGACGGCCAGTGCCGATGCGCATCCAGATAGGCCTTGTCCTGTTCGGGACCATCCGGCATGCAACGTATGGCCAGATAGTGCGCCACGGCATCGTCGGGCAAGGCGGCAGCCCCCTTTCGCAGCTGCTCGCACAGCGCGGGACGAATCTGCGCGGGCGCCGTGTCGACTTCCATCCGCCGCAACACCACGTCGCGCGGCGATTCCCGCAGTCTGCGCGCCAGCAGCATGTGATACTCCGGCAGATCGGACGCCAGCGCCAGCCACTGCAATATATGGCTGTCGGATGTCGCATCCCAGGCCGCATGCGCCTGTATCATCGCCGCCGTCTGCGCCTTGTCGCGCACCATGGAAAGCATGTACTGGGGATCGCGGTCGCCCAGTCCTTGCAACACACGCCGCGTGCTGGGACCATTGCCCGAAACGGTACGCGGCGGTTCGGCGAACAGATAGTCCGCATAGGTGGTGGACCAGCGCGGCGCTCCCAGCTCAACCGGCGGCGCCGGCTTGATCTCGCCGTAGACTGCGGTCCATTCGATCAGCGGGCTGGCCGACGCCACGTTATAGACCGCGTGCGTAGCCGCCGCGTCTACATCCACCCGGAAGGATTCGATCGGCTGCTGGCCGGCGCTGGCCGTGATCTCGTAGCCATGGCGCGACGGCACGCGGGCTTGCGCCGTTCCATGCGGCGGCACGTGCACCGTGGCGGTGTCGCCGATACGGACGTCGACCTGGCGCGCCAGGCCGTTGTAGATCGTGATCGTTGCCCGGTCCAGGAAAAAACCCAGCCCCAGCACCACACCCAGAATGCCGCCGGCGACGGCCAGGCGCGCGATCGCCGGCACCATGCCATCGGCGATCACGAAGCGGGCCCACCAGCTCAGGCGCGTCTGGCGCGCGCGCTCCTGCCCCGGCAACAGCGTCGAAAAGTGTTCGGGCACGCGCGGCGGCGTGCCGGCTTCGGCCAGCGGTGCCTGGTGCAGCACATGCGCGGCCAGGCGTCCTTCGCTGACCAGCAGTTCTTCCAGCGCGCGGTTGCGCAGCAGCGACAACAGATCGGTGGTGCGCCGTACCCAGCCGTCCAGCGCATTGAGCCAGTTGCCCAGGTTCTGGGCCGAAGGCGGTACCAGCTCCAGTTTGCCGAAGGTAGCCGGCCAGTCGTCGATAGCCATGCGCGCGCCCAACACAGGTCCGGGCCGCACGGCGTCGCGATCATCGTAAATAGTCGACAACGTCTGGTATAGCCGCCCCGCGGCCGCCAGGACACGGCGGCGCGCCGCCTTGCCGACCCGCCGCGATGCCGTTTCCACGGCCAGTATGCTCCGGAACCAGGCATGCGCATCGCTCAGGTCGGCTTCCACATGGTCGGCGTAGTGCACGGCGCGCAGCAAGCCTTCCAGGTATTCCGGCCAGCCCTGTCCCACCGTCCGCGCCGCCGCCGCGTGCCAGGCTCGGCAATCGAGGTCATGCGCGCGCAGGCGTTTCTGCAGCGCCGCCAGCTCCCTTTCCCTGGCGGCCAGCAGCGTGGCGAGCGCCGATCGCGGGGCTTCGCCGTCACGATGGCGTATCACCCCGCCTTCTATCCTGAGCGTACCGGCCCGCAGGCCGCGCAATTGGGCCAGATCGAGTTCCAGGGCGCGCAACTGCTCCATGTCGGCTGTCAGGTTGGCCGGATACAGCGCCGCATGGGAGGCATGGTCCGCCGTGACACCGGATTCGTACAGCGCCAGCGGATCGACGACATGGCGCACCGGCGAGCGGCCCAGATAGATGCCGCGATAGCGCGCATTCAGGTACTCGCGCGAAAACTGCTCGTCCACCCGCGCCAGGGTTTTCTCCCAGGGCTCCGGCACGGCGCCCATGGCTCCCAGCATCAAGGCGGTCAGCTGACGCCGCAGCCGCAGGGTGTCCTCGAACACGCTCCAGGCGCTGGCATCGTCCAGCACGGACGGAATGTAGCGGCGCTTTGCGTTCGCCTCGCGTTCGTAGTTCAGCGGGTGCGTCAGCCACATGCGCGGCGGTTGCGCCAGCCCGGCCTTGAATACGCGGTGCGCCTGCGGATTGTCGGCCGGCACGGGCGCGACGGAGCCGTAATACGGGTCATCAAGCACGCGGCGCATATGCTCCAGGATGCGGGCCTGTACGGCGAAGGCATCTTCCGGCGTGCGTTCGGCGCGGTGCTCGCCAGTGATAAAACGGGTCGCGCGCTCCCATGAATCGTCGGCCGCCTGCAGGCGATGCAGCGCGTGCACCAGCGCATCGCTGCCGGTCAACTGGACGGCGACCAGGTCGGCATTCAGCTCCATCTGGCGCGACAGCGCGCGCTGGATCACGATCACCACGCGGAAGGCGGAATCCACCAGGGCGCGCAGCGCCCATACGATCAGGCTGACCGCCCAGCCTATCCACGCGATGCGCGGGTCCGAGCGCGACAGCCCCGCCAGAAATCGATCGAAGCGGTCGCGCCGCGCCACCAGATGGGCGGCGATCTGCTGGGCGACATAGACCCAGCGTCCCACCGCCATCGACCGCTGGGCGAAATGGCCGAACTCATGCGCCAGCACGGCGCGCAGTTCTTCCCGGGTCAGGATATTGACCAGCCCCAAGCCGATTTCCAGGTTCTTGCGCGACGGCAGCAGCAGGTTCAGCAGCGACAGGTCGTACGAAACAGAGGCATTGACCCTCGGCGACAGGAACACCCGGTGCGGCCGCGGCGCGCGCACGGAGTCGGCGATCTCGTGCAGAAAACGGAACAGTTGGGGCTGCTGGCCGGCGGTGACCTCGATAAGGTCCCGATCCATCCCGCCGCGTTTGATGAAGAACAGGCCCTTCAGCATGAAGATCGCCAGGAAGGCCGCGCACACGCCCGCCAGTTTGGCCACCAACGCATCATCGCCCGTCATGGGCCCGGCCAGCAGATGCACCGCCGTCAACACGAACCACGTCGCCACCGCCAGATACAGGATCATGAAGACGATGAGCGAGATCACCGCCAGCCACGCCCGGCCCCGATAGGCGCCCGACGGACGCGGCAAGGCCGCCGCCGCTGGATCTTGCACGGGGGACTGTGGTTCGGCCGACATAGTGCTCCTGAAGATACCCTTGTTCGAAGAACGACGTACCGCTGACCCTGGTGCCGATGGTAGTGGCAGCCCGTGTCCACATCGTTACATTGCGAAATATTATAGGAATACAGTGGAGACATGTAGCAAGCTCCTGTTTCCTTTGTTGCCTTCTGGGAATGCGGCGGCCGCGCCGATACCGGCTGCCGGCCAGGGGCCGTGGGCGATGGATCAGGGGGTCGCGGTCGCGGCCGGATGCGTGGCTATCTCGCTCGTCGTGGTCAAGCGCTCCGCATCGACGACCCAGCCGCCGCCCATCGCCTTGTACAGCTGCACCGCCGACGCGAACACGGTGCCTTGCGTTTGTGCCTGCTGCAGCTGCGCGTTGAACAGGCTGCGCTCCGCGTCCAGCACCTCGATGTAGCTGGTGTAGCCGCCTTCGTAGCGCAGGCGAGCCAGATGCGCGTAGCGGCTCAGGGCATCCACCTGCCGTCCCTGCACCACCAGCGCCTCGCGCGTCTTGCGCAGGCTGATCAGCGAATCGGAAACTTCCTGGAAAGCAATCTGGATGGACTGCTCGTACTGCAGCAGTATCTGCTGGTGCTGTGCCTCGGCCTGCCGGACCTGGCCGCCGATGGCACCCGCGGTAAAGATCGGCACCGTCACCATGCCGGCGAACGACCATGTCTTGGACACCCCGTTGAACAGATTGGAAAACTGGCTGCTGGCCGTGCCGAAGGCGCCGGTCAGCGAAATCGACGGAAAGTACAGCGCCCGGGCCGCACCGATCAAGGCATTGGCGGCGATCAGGTTTTGTTCCGCCTGGCGCAGATCGGGCCGGCGCGCCAGCAGTTCCGACGGCAGTCCGGCCGGCACGTCCGGCAGCACCAATTGGCCCAGGTGCCGATCGCGCGGAATGGCCTGCGGATTGCGTCCCAGCAGGATAGACAGCGCGTCCTCCTGCTGCCCGATCTGCAGTTCCAGCTGCGGGATGGTGGCCAATGCCGCCTGGTACTCGGATTGGCTTTGCGCCAATTCCATTTCAG
Organism: Bordetella sp.; assembly: GCA_035493915.1. Taxonomy (GTDB): domain Bacteria; phylum Pseudomonadota; class Gammaproteobacteria; order Burkholderiales; family Burkholderiaceae_B; genus Bordetella_C. The sequence continues at coordinate 4,652 of DATJHN010000021.1, read as the reverse complement.
ACACTTCGCCGTATTTGTAGCGCAGGGTGAAGATACGCACCGACTCGGCCCGGCTGGTCGCGGTCGCGTGGGCGATCTCCAACTGCCGGTCCAGCGACACCAGGTTGATGTAGCCCGACGCCACCGAGGCGACCAGCGCCAGGATGGTCGCGCGGCGGCCCTCGTCGCTGGCCAGCAGCGAGGCGCGCGCGGCTTCGGTCTGGCGGCGCAGGCGGCCGAAAATGTCGATTTCCCAGGACGCGGACAATATCGCCGAATACTGGTTGAATACCGGCCCGACGTTCTCCGGCAGATTCACCGATCCGACGGGCAGGCGCTCCCGCTCCGCCTGGGCCCCGGCGCTCAGCTGCGGAAACAGCTGGGCACGGGTGGTCTGCAACTGTCCCAGGAATTGCTCGATACGCGCCGCGGCGATCTTCACGTCCTTGTTTTCGGCCAGCGCGCTGGCGATCAAGGCGTTCAGGGTGGGATCCTGGAACTGCTCCCACCACAGGGTATCGACCATATCGCGCGCTTCCTGGTCGGCAAAGCGGAAGGACTGCGGCGTATCGACCTCCGGACGCTTGTAGTCCGGGCCCAGCAAACAACCAGTCAGCAGGGTGCAGGCTGTGAGCAGGACGGCGGATGCACGCATGTCATTCGCCTTCCCGCTTTGCCGATGGCCTGGGACTGGCCGCGGCTGCCCCGTGCGACAGGCCACCCGGCGGCGTTTCGGGCGCGATGGTTTCGCTGCCCGCCGCGGCCGGCGGTTCCGGTGCTTTCTTGTCGCCCTTTCCTTCCGACATCTTTTCCAGCACGTAGAAGAACATCGGAATAAAGAACACGGCGATCACGGTAGCGCCCAGCATGCCGCCGATCACCCCAGTCCCTATTGAATGCCGGCTATTGGCCGACGCCCCCGTGGCGATCGCCAGCGGCACGCAACCCAGGATGAACGCCAGGGATGTCATGATGATGGGCCGCAGCCGCTCGTTGGCCGCGCGCACCGCGGAGTCATAGATTGATGCCCCGCCCTGCCGGTTCAATACGGCGAACTCGAAGATCAGGATGGCGTTTTTCGCCGCCAGTGCCACCAGCATGGTCAGGCCGATCTGGAAGTACACATCGTTCTCCAGGCCACGCAGCAAGGTCGCGACCAGCGCGCCGAACAATGCGAACGGTACGGTCATCAGCACGCCCAGCGGCAGGCTCCACTTTTCATACTGGGCAGCCAGGATCAGGAAGACCATGATGATGCCGAAGGCGAATACCAGGATCGCGGTATTCCCCGCCTTGCGGGCCTCGTAGGCCTCGCCGCTCCATCCCAGCGTATAGCCGGACGGCAGCACCTGCGCGCCCAGTTCATCCAACGCCTGCATCACCTGCCCCGAACTGGCGCCGGGCGCCGCGTTGACCGTAATCTTGATGGCCGGAAAATTGTTGAACCGCGTGACCAGGTCGGGCCCGGTCACATAGCGCGTCCTCACCAGCGAATTCAGCGGCACCATGTCGCCGTTCTTGTTGCGCACATAGATTTGCGACAGGTCTTCCGGACGCAGGCGATAAGACGCATCGGCTTGCAGGATCACCTGCCACAGCCGGCTCGAACGATTGAATTGCGATACGTACAACGAGCCGAACATGGTCTGCATCGCGCTGTAGACCTCTTCAACCGCCACGCCCAGGGTTTCCGATTTGTCGCGGTCCACGTCCACCAGCAGTTGCTGGGACGATGCATTGAAGGTCGACGTCACGCGCGCCAGCTCTGGCCGCTGCTGTGCCTTGGCGATGAATTCCTGCACCACTCCCGCCAATTGGCTGATGGTGAAGTCGCCCTGGGCTTGTATCCATACCTCGGTGCCGCCGGTGGTTCCCAGGCCGGGGATCGAAGGCGGATTGACGGGCAGCACGATGCCTTCCTGCACGCTGGACAGATGTTCGTAGGCACCCAGCAGCACCGCCCGGGCATTCTGCGTACGGATGTTCGCGGATTTATAGCGCTCGTCGAAACTCTTCAGCCCGATGAAGAACGTGGCCGCATTGTTCTTGTTCTGGTTGTCCAGCAGGCTGTAGCCGTTGATCATGGCCACGGCGCCCACCGCCGGCTGTTCCATGAAGTAGTCGGTGACCCGGCTCGACACGGCGCCGGTGCGGTCCAGGCTGGCGGCGTCGGGCATGATCACCTGCCCCAGCAGATAGCCCTGGTCTTCCGGCGGCAGAAAGGAGGTGGGCAGCACACGCATCATCACCACCGCCAGGCCGACCATGCCGGCGAACAGCAGCAGCCCGATCAGGGAGCGCTTGATCATCCACTTCACGGCGTCCGTATAGCCGCTGGTCATCCTGCCGAAGGCGTTGTCGAACCAGCGGAAAAAGCCTTTCTTTTCGTGATGGCCGGGCTTGAGCAGCAACGCCGCCAGGGCCGGCGACAGCGTCAGCGCCACCACCCCCGACAGCACCACCGAAATGGCGATCGTGATGGCGAACTGCTTGTACAACTGCCCGGTGATGCCGCCGATGAAGGCAACCGGGACGAACACCGCGCATAGCACCAGCACGATGGCCACCACGGGGCCGGAAACCTCGTCCATGGCGCGTTTGGCGGCGGCCTTGGGATCCAGCTTGTGCTCCGTCATGTTCCGTTCGACGTTCTCGATGACCACGATCGCGTCGTCCACCACGATACCGATGGCCAGCACCATGCCGAACAGCGTCAGCATATTGACCGAAAAGCCCAACGCCAGCATGCCGACGCAGGTACCGACAATGGAAACCGGCACCGCGATGACCGGAATCAGGGTCGCGCGCAGGCTCTGCAGGAAAACGAACACCACGATGACCACCAGCACCAGCGCTTCGAAAAAGGTGTAGATGACGTCGGCGATGGAAGCCCGGGTGAACTCCGTGGTGTCCATCGCGATGCTGTATACCAGCCCTTCCGGGAAGGTCTTCTGCATCTCCGCCAGCGTGGCGCGGACCTGGTTGGAAACGTCCAGTGCATTGGCCCCCGGCTGCTGGTACACGGCCAGCACCGTGGCCGGCTTGCCCTGGTAGGTGCTGCGTATCGAATAGTCCTTCTGCCCCAGTTCGGCACGGCCGATGTCCTTGATCCGCACGATCGCGGCGCCGCCGCTGGCCGCCCGGATGATGATGTTCTCGAATTCCGCCGGGTCCGTCAGGCGGCCTTTCGTCGTCACCGCGAACGACTGTTCCACCGGACTTCCGGTCGGCGACTGGCCTATACGGCCCACCGCGAACTGCTCGTTCTGGTTGGACACCGCCTTCTGCACGTCGGCGGCCGTGACCTTAAGCTGTGCCATGCGGTCGGGCTTGAGCCAGATGCGCATCGCATAGTCCGGCGTGCCGAAGATGGCCGCCTGGTTGGCGCCGGGTATGCGCTTCAGCGCGTCCAGCACATAGATGTTCGTGTAGTTCGCGATGTATGTCGCGTCGTAGCGCTGGTCGGGCGAATAGACCGCGATCGCCATCATGAAAGCGGAAGACTTCTTCTGCACCTGGACACCCTGGGCCTGCACCGACTGCGGCAATTGCGGCAGGGCCAGGTTCACACGGTTCTGCACGTCGACCTGCGCCAGTTCCGGATTGGTACCGATCTCGAAATACACGTTGATCGTCAGATTGCCCGTGGAGGAACTGGACGAGTTCATGTAGATCGAATTGTCGGCGCCATTGACCTGCTGCTCGATGGGCGCGGCGACGTTGTTGGCCACCACGTCGGCGCTGGCACCCGGATAGGTGGTGCTGATCGTGATCTGCGGCGGCGTGATCTCGGGATACTGCGCGACCGGCAGCACCAGCATGGCGACCGCGCCCGCCAGGGTGATGATGATGGATATCACCGAGGCGAAGATCGGCCGGTCTATGCAGAAATGCGAGATGTTCATTTCGCCCCCGATGCGGCGGCCGGGCTGGCGCTGCCGGCCTTAGGCGGCGGGCTTCCGGACGTTCCCTGGCCGGCCTTGACGCCTTCCACGTCGCCACTTGTACCGATCGCGGGAATAGTGGACGTGATTTTCAGCGGCATATCCGGCGCCACGCGGATCGCGCCGTCGACCACGATCGTCTCGCCCGGTTTCAGGCCGTCGGTGATGAACCAGTCGTCGCCGTGCCAGCTGCCGACTTCCACCACCCGTTGGCGTGCCTTGCCGTCCTTGTCGACTACCCAGACGAAATGGCTCTTGGAACCCTGCAGGACCGCACGCTGCGGCACCAGCACGGCGTTTGGACGCACCGCGCCGGACACGCGGGCACGCACGAACTGCCCTGGACGCAGCACTCCGTCCTTGTTGGACAGCGACGCGCGTACCAAAAACGTACCGGTCTGCGTGTTGAAGGCCGGATTGGTGAAATCGATGCGACCTGTCTGCGGATACACCGAGCCATCCGCCAGGATGACCGCCACATCGAAACTGTTCCTGGGTGGAAAGGTCAACTGCCCTTTGCCGATCTGGTCGCGATAGGCCAGCATTTCGTTTTCGGAAATGCTGAAATTCACCCACATGGGGTCGAGCTGATACACATAGGTCAGCAGGCTTTGCGACGTCGCGGTGACGTAGCTGCCGTCCTGCTGCCGAGCAAAGCTGGACAGGCCATTCAGCGGCGATTTGATGGTGGTGTAGCTCAGGTTCAGCTCGGCCGTGCGCACCTCCCCT
>DATJHN010000020.1:0-16533 GCA_035493915.1 Bordetella sp. | reverse complement strand
TGTGGTGACCCTGTCGGTGGACCAGGTGGTGTTCCGCGAGCCCATCCATGTCGGCGAACTGGTGACATTCCTTGCTTCGGTGAATTACACGGGCAGGACGTCCATGGAAATCGGCATCAAGGTCGTTACCGAGGACATCCGACAGAAGCTGGTGCGCCATACCAACAGCTGCTACTTCACCATGGTGGCGGTTGATGAACTGGGCAATCCCACGCCGGTACCGCCATTGGAACCGCGCAACGAGGAAGAACGCCAACGCTTCGAAGCCGCCGACCAGCGGCGCGCGCTGCGGCAGGAGATGCAACGCCGCCACGATGCCATCAAACGCAACGTCGCCGACGCCAGCAGCGGAAGTCCTGGGTAAGGCTGGGCGCATATCCCACCGGGGCGGTTCGCGTGGCCGCCACAATCCGGAATAAGTTTTGCGTGTGTATCCATCCGGTGCGGCTCTCGCGACGGCTCAGCGTTGCAGCGCGTCGGTCACCATGTTTGCCAGCTGGTCCAGGTTGAAGGGTTTTTGCAGCACGCGTTCGTGTTCCAGCACGTTCCCGCCGACCTGCGCGTCCGCATAGCCGGTCGCCAGGATAATCGGCAGATCCGGCAGCACGGCGCGGGCTCGCTCGATGACTTCCGCGCCGTTCAATTTCGGCATGATGAAATCCACCATCAGCAAGTCGGGCGCTTGTTCCCGCAGCAATGCCAGGCCTTCCTCGCCATCGGCCGCCTGCCGGACTTCATAACCCAGTAGCTGCAGGCACTCCACGATCAGGTGCCTCACCGCTGCGTCGTCATCGATGACCAGGATATTGGCGATGCTCCCCTGGCCCTGCGCGCTGGCGTCGTCGGGCGGCACGCCGTCCGGCGCGGCGGCATCGGCGAGCGCCAACCATATCTCCACCACCGTGCCGCGCCCTTCCTCGCTGGCGATGCGCGCGGTGCCGCCGGATTGGCGCGCGACGCCGTACACCTGGCTGAGTCCAAGCCCTGTTCCCTTGCCCACCGGCTTGGTGGTGAAGAACGGATCGAAGACCTTGCTCAAGGCTTTGGCAGGAATGCCCGTGCCAGTGTCCTTTACCGATATCACCACATAACTACCGACAGGCAGGTCGCCTTCCTCGCTTTGCCGCAATGCTGTCGATAGCGAGACCATGCCGCCAGAAGGCATGGCGTCTCGCGCGTTCAGGCACAGATTCAATACCGCGAGCTCCAGCTGGTTCGCGTCGGCGGCAGCCATCGGCACCTCAGGCGAAAACTCGGTCTGAATACGTATCGTGGGGCCCAGCGACAGGCCCAGCAGTTCGCGCATCCCCGCCAGCAGTCCGTTGATATCAGTGGCGCACAAGTCCAGGTTCTGGCTGCGCGAGAAAGCCAGCAATTGCGCGGTCAGCTTCGCGCCGCGTTCCACGGCTCGTTTAGCATTGACGGCGAGCCGACGCACACGTTCATCGGACGATGTGCGCTCGATCAGATCCGCGCTGCCCATGATGACGTTCAGCAGATTATTGAAATCATGGGCAAGGCCGCCGGTCAGTTGGCCGATCGCTTCCATTTTCTGCGACTGCAGCAGCGCGCTCTGCGTGCGCTCGCGTTCGCGGACTTCCTTCATCAATCTGTCGTTGGCACGGGCGAGTGCGCGCGTACGCTCCGCGACACGCGTTTCCAGCGTTTCGTTGAAGACGCGCAGGGCGCCTTCCGTTTCGGCCTGGTTCCGCAGCACCCCGCGCGCATCGTATTGCCGGGCCCGCGTGCGCAATGCGGTGGCGATAGCGCGGCGCAGCGCGTCCTCACGCAAGGGACGCTGAAGCAGCATCACGTTGCCGAGCAGGCCGTAGGCGTCACGCGCCAGGATTTCGGCCGCCTGCGCCTGGGAGGGCTCGATCACCAGCAGCGGAAAATCCGACCAGGGCTCCTGTCGCGCCACCCAGTCGGCCAGACCGCCAAGGGCCGACGTGGTCAGTGCCTCGCCGGGCAAAATGGCGCATCCCGCGCCACGCGCCATGGCGTCCAGCAGCAGCGGCGCATCGTCGCAGGCGACTGCCTGCTCGCCCATTGCTTCCATCACAGTGCGTATGGTCTGGCCGTCCTGACCGCGCGCGGCCAGGAGCAACACATGCATGGCGTCGTTATCCTGGTATCCCATGTCGCCGTGAGCCCTCATTACTGCGTTTTGACCATGCCCGCTACGCTGTTACGTCGTGTTGCAGCGGGTGCGCGATATGTTCTTATGTGGTCTGTGCACGCATCCGCCGTGCCGGGATGTCCGTGATAGGCTGTGCCTCAACCACAGCGAGTTGAACGCCGCGTCGGCATCACCGGTCTGACTTCCTGCCCAAGCCGGTTTTTTGGCGCGGCAGGGATTTTTTTTTGCCGAATAAGGAGGGCTGCGCTTCATGTCGAAACCGATCGAAGACTACGGAATCATCGGCAATATGCTGTCGGCGGCGCTGGTGTCGCGTGACGGCTCCATCGATTGGCTCTGTCTGCCGCATTTCAATTCGGCTGCCTGCTTCGCCGCACTGCTGGGGACGGAAGAGCACGGTTGCTGGCAACTGCGCCCACGCCTGGAATTCACGTCCCGGCGCCGCTATATCCGGGGCACGGCGGTGCTGGAGACGCGTTTCGAAACCGCGACCGGCGTGGCCACCATGTATGACTTCATGCCCTTGAGCGATGACGAAGAGCGGGTGGACGTGGTGCGCATCGTGCGCTGCGAGCACGGGCACGTCGACTTCGATATGGACCTGGTGCTGCGTTTCAATTACGGACAGGCCGTGCCTTGGGTGCGCCGCCGCGATTATGGTATCAGCGCCGTCGCCGGTCCGGACGCTGTCGAACTTCATACGCCAGCCCCCCTCGAAGGCAAGGATCTGCGTACCGTCTCGCATTTCACCGTGCAGGCTGGCGAACACGTACCGTTTACTCTCTCCTACCACCCGTCCCACAAGGTGCCGCATTTCGTGCCCGACCGCATGGAAAGCCTGGACCGCACGGTCGCCTGGTGGAAAGAATGGTCCAAGCGCTGCCACACCGACCATCGTTTCCCGGAATGGCATGACGCCGTTGTGCGCTCGCTGATCACGCTGAAGCTGCTGACCTACCGCCCCACCGGCGGCATCGTGGCGGCGCCGACCACTTCTTTGCCGGAGAACCTGGGCGGTTCGCGCAACTGGGACTATCGCTATTGCTGGCTGCGCGATTCCGCGCTGACGCTTTATGCGCTATTGAATGCCGGATATCGCGAAGAGGCGGAAGCCTGGCGCATGTGGTTGATGCGCGCATCGGCCGGCCATCCCAATCAGCTGCAGATCATGTACGGCATCGCCGGTGAGCGCAGTTTGCCGGAAATGGAAATCCCTTGGCTGCCGGGGTACGAGAACAGCGCGCCCGTGCGCATAGGCAATGCCGCATCGGGGCAGATCCAGATGGACATCTACGGCGAACTCATCGATACCCTGCATGCCGCGCGCGAGGCCGAACTGGCGCCGCTGGAACAGGCATGGCGGCTGCAGCGCATATTGCTGACTCCGCTGGAGCACGGCTGGAACACCGAGGATCACGGTATCTGGGAAGTACGCGGCGCGCGACGGGCATTCACGCACTCGCGCCTGATGTGCTGGGTGGGGTTCGACCGGGCCATCAAATCCGCGGAACGTTTCCATCTTCAAGGCCCCGTGGAGCGCTGGCGCCGCGTGCGCGACGCGATCCGTACCGACATCCTGCAGCATGGGTTCGACAGCGGCATGAACAGCTTCGTCCAGCACTATGGCGGTAAAGGCCTGGACGCCAGCCTGTTGCTGATTCCACAGGTAGGTTTTCTGCCCATCGACGATCCGCGCGTGACGGGCACGATACAGGCAATCGAAAAAGGACTGCTGCACGAGGGCCTGGTCATGCGCTACGTTCCCGAGCAATCGGACGACGGGCTGGCGCAGGACGAAGGCGTCTTCCTGGCATGCAGTTTCTGGCTGGCGGACGCCTATGTCATGCAGGGGCGCCTGGACGATGCTGCCGCGCTGTACGAACGGCTGCTATCGCTGCGCAACGACCTGGGCCTGCTCGCCGAGGAATATGATCCGGTACGCCAGCGCATGGTGGGGAATTTCCCGCAGGCGTTTTCGCATATCGGGCTGATCAATACGACGTACAACCTGCTGCACGCGCAGGGCCCGGCACGGCAGCGCTCGCGCAGCGCGGCGCCGCATAACGGATCGGCGACGCACAACGGATCCACGACACGCGACGGCGTCCCATCGCAGGACAGCGCGACGCCCTCGCCCCCGCCGGCTCAAGCACCCGGTCCCCAGACCCCGGCACCCGTTGCCGCCCAGGCCAATGCGCCAGCGACCGGCGCGACTGCATCCTAGCTGCGCTATTCCGCGGCGACGTGTTGCAGTTCCGCCTGGTCCGCGGCCTGTTGGGCCGGCGATGCCGCGCGCCGCGTCCGCATGAAGATAAGACAGGGAATGGACGCCAGCGTCAGCCACATCATGAATCGGAAGTCGTCCAGGTAGGCAATGAAAGCCGCCTGGTTCGTCACCACCTCATTCAGTCCGGCCAGCCCCTGTGCGCTAGCCACGTCGAAGGTGCGCGACAAGGCGTCTGGATGGATCATCAGGGTAGCCGCCGATACATAGGCGGCCAGCGACGCATGCAGCGTGGATGTATTGCGCACCAGCAGCGTCTGCATCGCCGAAATCCCGATACTGCTGCCGATGTTGCGCGACAGGCTGTAGATGGCGGTACCGTCCGACCGCAGCGACCGGTCCAGCGTGGAGAAAGTCATCGTGGTCAGCGGCACCGACGTGAACCCCAGCCCCAGCCCCTGGATAAAGCCCGGCACGATGACGTCCCATTCCGTGATCTGCGGCGTATAACCCGACATCTGCCATAGCGACAGCGTGGTCAAGCCAAAGCCCAGCGCGATGATCAGCCGCCCATCCATCTTGCCCACCATCCGTCCGGCAATCAGCATGGACACCATGGTGCCGAACCCGCTGGGCGCGGTCACGACGCCGGTCGTCACCACCGGATAGCCCAGTATGGTCTGCAATAGCGGCGGCAGCAGGGCGCGCGTCGCATACAGCAGCAGGCCCAGCAAGAAGTAGAACGCCAGGCCTATCGCGAAATTGCGGTCGCGCAGCAGGGCCACTTTGAAGAAGGATTGTTCCCCGCTGGTGGCGGTGTGCAGGATAAAAAACGTGAAGGATACGAAGGCGCATACCGCATAAATGCGGATTTCGATCGAGTCGAACCAATCGGCCTGTTCACCGCGGTCCAGCATCAGTTGCAGCAGGCCGATGGCAACCGCAAGCGTGGCGAAACCGAACACGTCGAAGCGTGAATCGCGGCGTGCCCCGTCATCGTGGATATAACTGGCGACGCCGTAGAAAGAGAGTATGCCCACCGGCAGATTGATCAGGAACACCCAGCGCCAGTTCATGTTGTCGGTCAACCATCCGCCCAGCGTGGGCCCCAGGATGGGCCCGAGCATCACGCCCATGCCCCAGAGGGCCATGGCCTTGGCGTGATCCTTCGGCTCGTTGACGTCCAGCATCACCGCCTGCGACAAAGGCACGAGCGCGGCGCCGAAAGCCCCCTGCAGCAGGCGGGCCAGCACGATCTGCGCGAGATTTCCCGCCGCGCCGCAGGCCATCGACATGATGGTGAAGCCGGCGATGGACACCAGGAAGACCGACTTGAGTCCGTAGCGTCCGGTCAGCCAGCCGGTCACCGGCGTGGCGATGGCCGCGGCGACGATATAGGACGTCAACACCCAGGTGATCTGGTCCTGGGACGCCGACAGGCCCCCGGCCATGTGCGGAAGCGCAACGTTGGCGATGGTGCTGTCCAGTGTCTGCATGATGGTCGCCAACATGATGGAGACCGTAATCATCGACTTGTGCGGGACTGCGCCTGGATGGCCGGCGGTGGACATGAATTTAATAACCTACGTTACTATTTGGTCAAAAAAAGAAGCGCCCCGCCAGCCGGTAGGCTTTACTCGACGTGCGGCAGCAGTTTGCGCAGCAGGCGCTCCAGTTCGTCGGTTTCCGACGGTTCGAAATTGGAAAACAGCGATTTCAGCTGCGCTCTGCGCCTGGGCAGGTACGACCGCACGAATGCCAGCGCCTTGGGCGTCAGTTGGAGAAATACCTGACGGCGGTCGCTTTCCCCCGCCGATCGGTCCACATAGCCTTGCCGTTCCAGTTCGCGCGCGACGCGTGTGCTATTGGTGCGCGATGAATTCATGAACACGCTGAGTTCGGACGGTTTCAGGCGATGCTGTTCGCTGGCGTAAATAACGACAAGCGAGGTCCACAGCGTGGAATTCAGCCCATGTTCACGCAGGGGCGCGTCCATGTGGTCCCCCAACCGCGTGGCGACGTGCGTGAACAGCCGGCTGAGCACGGACTCGCGCAATTGCTGGCGCGATGACAGGCGCAGCGCGAGCTCGCCCATGGCCTGCTCGAACGGTTCGAAGGAAGATGGGGACATCGGGTGCGTTGCCAGATTAATAACGTACGTTATTATATTGCCGGATATACTGACAAAACACTGAACGGCATCCCGATTCAACCCGGACGAAATCCGCTGTGCCGCGCTGGATGATTAGGGTTAAATCGATATCCCGGTCCCGTGCCACCCATTGTTTCCCCACCATGCCCGCGCAACCTGACAGCGTTCCCCATACATCCGACACCTTGGCCCTGCGGACCGACCTGGCGCTGGCCCTGCGCGCGGCCGCGTATCACGGGTTGGAAGAAGGCGTCTGCAATCATTTCAGCGTCGCCCTGCCCGACGGCAGCGACCGCTTCCTGATCAACCCGCACGGCTTGCACTGGAGTGAAGTCGACACGGACGATATCGTCCTGGTGGACGCACGGGGCGCCAGGCTGGCCGGCCGGCACAACGTCGAAGCCACGGCCATGTTCATCCACGCCGCGATTCATCGCATCGCGCGCAAGACCTGCGTGCTGCATACGCATATGCCATATGCCACGTCGCTGACGCTGACCGCGCGGCGCGGGCTGGATACGCGGCTGTCGCAGAATGCCATGCGGTTCCACGGACGCGTCGCCATCGATCCGCGCTACGACGGCCTGGCGCTGGACGCGGCGGAAGGAGAACGCATCGCCCGCGCGATGAGCGGCGCCGACACCCTGTTCCTGGGCAACCATGGCGTGGTCGTATGCGGCGAACGTATCGACTATGCCTACGACGACCTGTACTTTTTGGAACGTGCCTGCCAGGTCGAGGTCCTCGCGCTGTCCACCGGCCAGCCGCTGGAACCGGTGCCCGAAACCATGGCGCGCCACGTGGCCATGCAGATACAGAGCGAGCGGCAGCAATCGACGCTGTTCTTCGAATCGCTGCGCCGCCGCTTGCCCGCCCCTGGGCGTTGAAGGCGGCCGCCGACAAGAGCCGCTGAAGGACTCGCGTGTTGCGTCCTGCCCAGGCATGGGCGCAACGTGCCCGGATCAGAATGCCGGTACGACGGCGCCTTTGTACTTGTCCAGGATGAACTGCTTCAGCTCCGGCGTATGCAGCGCCTTGACCAGTTTCTGCACGGCCGGCTTGTCCTTGTTGTCCGGCCGTGCGACCAGCACATTCACGTAAGGCGAATCGGCGCCTTCGATGAATAGCGCATCCCTGGTCGGCACCAGGCCGGCTTGCAGCGCGTAGTTGGTATTGATCAGCGCCAGGTCCACATCGTCCAGCGCGCGCGGCAGCATGGCGGCTTCCAGTTCCTGGAACTTGAGCTTTCTGGGATTCTCGGTGACGTCCAGCGGCGTCGCGCGGATGTTCTTCGGATCCTTCAGCTTGATCAGCCCCTGCTTCTGCAACAGCAGCAGCGCGCGGCCGCCGTTGGTGGGATCGTTGGGTATGGCCACCGTCGCGCCGCTCTTCAGTTCCGATACGTTCTTGATGTTGCGCGAATAGGCGCCGAAAGGCTCGACGTGCACTTTCGCGATCGCCACAAGATTGGCCTTGCGGTCCTGGTTGAAGGTATCCAGGTACGGCTGGTGCTGGAAGAAGTTCAAGTCCACCTGCTTGTCCACCAGTTGCACATTGGGCTGTACGTAGTCGCTGAAGACCTTGATATCCAGGTCCACGCCTTCCTTGGCCAGCGCCGGTTTGACGAAGGCCAGGATCTCGGCGTGGGGAACCTGCGTGGCGGCCACGACCAGCTTTTCGGCCGCCGCGGCGGGCGCCGCCGCGAGCAGCGCCGTCGACAGGCCGGCCACGACCACTGCCGCGCAGGCGATCAGGGCGCGACGCATGCGGCCGGCGGACGTTTGAGTTGCGGCATGGGTCGCGGCGCGATCCGCGGCATCCATGTGCGGCGATGTTTGAGTCATTCTTTTCCTCCTGTCCGGGGGTTCCCGCTTGGACCGTTTAATACGAAAGAGATCAAATCTACATGAACCCGGGTTTTTTGTACTCCATCTGTTTATTACGCGCTGGCATAAGCCGCAGCGGGTAATACAATGCCGGTCAGCGGCGCCCAATGCCGTGCCGCGTCCCTCCTTCATCATCGCGAATTCAGCCGCCATGACCGATACCTCCGATACCGCCGCCCTGTCCCCCGCGCTGAAGGCCAGCGTCCTTTCCGAAGCACTGCCCTATCTGCGGCGTTTCCACGGCAAGACCATCGTCGTGAAATACGGCGGCAATGCCATGACGGAAGAACGCCTGCAGCAAAGCTTCGCGCACGATGTCGTGCTGCTCAAGCTGGTGGGCCTGAACCCGGTGGTCGTCCACGGCGGCGGCCCGCAGATCGACGACGCCCTGCGCCGGGTCGGCAAGAGCGGCACCTTCGTGCAAGGCATGCGCGTCACCGACGCCGAAACCATGGAAGTGGTTGAGTGGGTGCTGGGCGGCCAGGTGCAGCAGGACATCGTCATGATGATCAACGAGGCCGGCGGCAAGGCCGTCGGCCTGACGGGCAAGGACGGCGGCCTGATCCGCGCCCGCAAGAAGCTGATGGACAACAAGGAGAATCCCGACCAGCCGCTGGACATCGGCTTCGTCGGCGACATCACCCAAGTCGATCCAGCAGTCGTCAAGGCGCTGCAGGACGACCAGTTCATTCCCGTGATCTCGCCCATCGGCTATGGCCAGGACGGCAAGGCCTACAACATCAATGCCGATGTGGTGGCCGGCAAAATGGCTGAAGTTCTGGGCGCGGAAAAGCTGTTGATGATGACGAACACGCCCGGCGTGCTCGATAAGAACGGCCAGCTGCTGCGCAGCCTGTCGGCGCGCGCCATCGACGAACTGTTCGCCGACGGCACCATATCGGGCGGCATGCTGCCCAAGATTTCCTCTTCGCTGGACGCCGCGCGCAGCGGCGTGAATTCCGTGCACGTCATCGATGGCCGCGTGCCGCATTGCCTGCTGCTGGAACTGCTGACGGATCAGGGCGTAGGCACCATGATCACGTCGCGCTGATGCAGATACGCCGGCATTTGCTGCGGCCGGCGGCGCGGTTGCGCCGCTCGCGCCGCACCGCCACCGCCGTGCCCACGCGCCTGTGGCTGTTCGATCTGGACAATACGCTGCATAACTGCTCGCATGCCATCTTTCCGCGCATCGACGTGGGCATGACGCGCGCGGTCGCGCAAACGCTCGGTGTCGACGAGGAAACCGCCAGCGCCGTTCGTACCAAATACTGGAAGCGCTACGGCGCGACGGTCATCGGCATGGTGCGCCACCATGGCGTGAATGCCGATGACTTCCTGCGCATGAGCCACGACTTCGACGTCGGCCCGCTGATCAAGGCGGAAACCGGCCTGCCCGCCAAACTGCGCCGCCTGCCCGGACGCAAGGTGCTGCTGACGAACGCGCCGCTGCACTACGCGCGAGCGGTATTGCGCCATCTGGGCTTGCTCGGGCAGTTCGATAGCCTGTGGGCCATCGAGCATATGAACTGGCACGGCAACTTCCGGCCCAAGCCCTCGGCGACCCTGCTGCGGCGCGTGCTGGCGCGCGAAGGCGTAGCGGCCGCGCATACCGTGCTGGTCGAGGACACACTGGCAAACCTGCGCGGCGCGCGGCGCGCCGGCCTGCGTACGGTGCACATCAACCATCCCGGCACTCCCTTCAGCAAGGGTGGACGCAACCGGCCGGGCTATGTGGACTTGCGGGTAAACTCGGTCAGCGAGCTGCTCTTGCAACGCCGGCCCGTACGGCGCTGACGGACATCCCTTTTATCTTCCTGAACTTTCCCTTTACCGGCCGCCTCGCGGACGGCCACACCCATGGCAAGCAGACCCGGCGAAAAGAAAACGCAGATCCTGCAGACCCTGGCGGAAATGCTGGAGCAGCCTCACGCGGCACGAATCACGACGGCGGCCCTGGCGGCACGCATGCAGGTTTCGGAAGCCGCGCTGTACCGGCATTTCGCCAGCAAGGCGCAGATGTTCGAAGGCCTGATCGAGTTCATCGAGCAGACCATATTCACGCTGGTCAACCAGATCGGCACGACGGAACCGCAGGGCATAGGCCAGGCGCGCCGCATGGTCAACATGCTGCTGACGTTCTCGGAACGCAACAAAGGCATGACGCGCGTGCTGACGGGCGACGCACTGGTCACCGAAGACAACCGGCTGCAGGAACGCATCAACCATATCAACGACCGCATCGAGGCCTCGTTTCGCCAGGCCTTGCGCACGGCCGTCCATGACGGTGCCCTGCCTGCCAATGCCGATGTCAGCGCCCATGCCAGCCTTTTGACGCATTTCGTACTGGGGCGATGGCTGCGCTACGCGCAAAGCGGTTGGCGGGTGGCGCCCACGGTGCACCTGGACGAACAACTACGGCTCGCGCTGGGCTAGTTTTCAGCGGTGTGCGCAGACAGCGCATTCCTCGTCGCGCGGCACGTTCAGGCTACGCCACTGCATGGACAAGGCATCCAGGCACAGCAAACGGCCCGCCAGCGTTTCGCCGATGCCCGCCAGCAATTTCAGCGCTTCGGCGGCCTGCACGCTGCCGATGATGCCAACCAGGGGCGCAAGCACGCCCATGGTGGCGCAGTTGGCTTCTTCGACGTCATCGGCTTCGGGGAACAGGCAGTGGTAGCACGGCGACGTATCGCCGCGCAGATCGAAGACCCCGACCTGCCCGTCGAAGCGGATGGCCGCGCCTGACACCAGCGGTTTGCGGTGATGCACGCACGCCCGGTTGATCTGGTGCCGCGTCGCAAAGTTGTCGGAGCAATCCAGGACGACGTCGGCACGCGCGACCGCAGCCTCCAGCGCATCGTCCCGCAGGCGCTGGGCGATGGTGTCGACGGTGATTTCTGGGTTGTAGGCATGCAACGCGCGACGGCCGGATTCCACTTTGGCCTGACCCAGGCTTGCGGTCGTGTGCAATAACTGGCGCTGCAGGTTGCTGAGTTCGACGACATCGTCGTCGACCAGCGTGATATGGCCGACGCCCGCGCTGGCCAAATACATGGCGGCGGGGGATCCGAGACCCCCCGCGCCGATAATCAGCGCACGCGCCGCCAGGAATTTTTCCTGCCCTTCGATACCGAGTTCGTCGAGCAGGATATGGCGCGCGTAGCGCAGCAACTGCCGGTCGTTCATTTTGCCTTGGCGGGCTCGACTCCGGACGGCGTGATGGTCATGCGCTCGGTCGGCGCGTCGGGACGCGCGGCCTGCTGGCCGACTGCCTTGTCATTCGCGGCCGTCTTGGGCTCCGCCTTCTGGATAGGCTTGTTATCCAGAAGGTTCAGCGCCTGCTTGAGCTGGAAGTCTTCCTTGCCGCCGAATTCGAACGTCTTGGGCAGTTGTTGTTCGGCGTTGGCGGGATCGCTGGACGACTTGATTTCGCCGTTGGGCGCCAGCTGCGCGTTGGCCAGATGGCGCTGCAGATCGGCTTCACGCGGCAAGCGGAACAGATCGCCGGTCGCCGTATCGGCCACCACGTAGTCGGGTTCGATGCCAAGAGCCTGGATGGAACGGCCGCTGGGCGTGAAATAACGCGACGTGGTCAGCTTGATCGCCGTATCTTCGCTCAAAGGCAGGATGACCTGCACGGAGCCCTTGCCGAAGGTACGGTTGCCCATCACCTTGGCGCGCTTGTGATCCTGCAGCGCGCCGGCAACGATTTCGGAAGCGGACGCGGAACCCACGTTTACCAGCACGACCATCGGCACCGTCTTGACCCAGCCCGGCAAGCCCGACAGGTAGTTGCCTTCGCCGCGCGCGTATTCGGACGGCGTGGCCAGGTACTTGTGACGCGCGTCAGGCGTGCGGCCGTCGGTGGACACGACCAGGGAGTCCGCCGGCAGGAACGCGGAAGACACGCCGATGGCGCTGGTCAACAGGCCGCCCGGATCGTTGCGCAGATCCAGGATCAGCGCGCGCGGCGTCTGCTTGGCGCCAAGCTCGGTCAACTGGCGCGCCATGTCGGCACCGGTCTTTTCCTGGAACTGGGCGATGCGCACATAGGCGACATTGCCGTCCAGCATCTTGCTGCGCACGCTGCGCACCTTGATGACGTCGCGCATGATGCGCAGCACGATGGGCTGCGGATGATCGGCCCGCATGATGGTCAGCGTGATGGGCGTCTTGGGCGCGCCGCGCATCAGCTTGACCGCGTCGTTCAGCGTCATGCCCTTGGTGGGCGTGTCGTTGATCTTGGTGATCAGGTCGCCCGCCATGACGCCCGCCCGTGCGGCCGGCGTATCCTCGATGGGCGAAATGACCTTGACGAAGCCATCTTCCGCGCCGACTTCGATACCCAGGCCGCCGAATTCACCCTGCGTGGCGGTCTGCATGTCGCGATAGGCATCGGCATCCAGATAGGCCGAATGCGGATCGAGACCCGACACCATGCCGGAGATTGCGTTGTCGATCAGCGTCTTGTCGTCAACGGGTTCGACGTAGTTGTTCTTGATGGCGCCGAAGACATTGGTGAACTGGCGCAGTTCGTCCAAGGGCAAGGGGCTGCCGCCGCGCTGTGCGACGGCGGTCACGCCGACGCTAAGCAAAACACCGGCGACGACGCCGAGCGACACCAGGCCGAAACTGCGAAACTTGCGAGTGCTCATGCACACTTCCTGAATTGGTTTTGCCAAACGCTTCTACTGGGCCAACCACTGGGCTGGGTCCACCGGCGCGCCACCATGACGAATTTCAAAGTATAGGCCCGATTCCACCTGCCCGCCTGTCGCACCCGCCGCGGCGATGGTGTCCCCCGCCGAGACATGATCGCCGACCTGCTTCAGCAGCGACTGGTTGTAGCCATACACGGTCATATATTGCTGTCCGTGATCCACGATGATGAGGTTACCGAAGCCTCGCAGCCAATTGGCGTAAACCACTGTACCGGGGGCCACCGCATGCACCGGAGTGCCTTCCGGCACACGCAGTACGATGCCCCGCCATACGCCGCCATCCGGACGGCCCAGGCCGAACCGGCCCTGCACGGTGGCGCCTTTGACCGGCACGGGCAGTCCGGGACGCAGGCCGCGGCCCGCGGCCGCTTGCGGACGCGCCGCGGCGGTCTGAGCCGGCTCCGCGGGTTCAGCTGACTTTAAGCCTTCTATATTTCCACGCGCGACGGGCAGGCCGGCTTGCGCCGCGCGGCGTGCCGCGGCCTCTGCATCGTCGGCCTGCTTTGCCGCGGCGGCGGCCTGCTTGTCGATGGCTGCCTGCTTGTCGGCGGCGGCTTGCTTATCGGCGGCAGCCTGCTTGTCGGCCGCCGCCTGCTTGTCGGCGGTGGCCTGCTTGTCGGCGGTGGATGCCGCATCGGCGTCGCGCCGTGCCGCGGCTTCGACCTGTTCGCGCGCCTGCGCGGCATCGCGCGCTTCCTGCGCGCGGCGCGCGGACTCGGCCGCCTTGCGGGCATCGTCGGCACGCTTGCGGGCTTCTTCCGCCTTGCGCCTGGCGTCTTCAAGCGCCTGGCGGCGGACCTCTTCGGCCTTGCGGGCGGCTTCGGCCTCGGCCTTGCGTCTTGCTTCCTCGGCCTGGCGCCTGGCTTCTTCCGCCTTGCGCGCCTCTTCGGCCTGCTTTTCGATGGCCGCCTGCAGATCGTCGATCAGCCGCGTCATGCGCAGATCGTCGCGGCCCAGCTTGACGGCTTCTTCGCGCTGCGCCGTGATCTGGCCTTCCAGCCGGGCGAGCACGCCGGCTCGTTCTTTCTGTTGGGCAAGCAGCTGGGACTTCTGGTCGGCGGTTTCCTTGACGACCTGCGCGATCTCCTGTCGCCGCGCATCGGCCTGCCCTTGCAGGCGGGCCAGCTCATCCAGATCGCGGCGCAGGGCCTGCACCGCTTCGGCCCTGGCTTGCGAAACATAGCCCAGATAAGCGAGGTTGCGCCCCAGCTGTTGCGGATCGTCGCCGGACAGCAAGGCGGTCCAGGGCGACAGGCCGCTGGTGTACTGCGCGCGCATTTGTTTGGCGAGTTCCGCGCGGCGCTGCGCCAGCACGGCCTGCTGGGCCGTCATCTGGCGCTCCAGGACGGCCAGGTCCGCCTCAGCCTGTTTGCTCTGCGCGGCCAGTTCGGCCAGGCGGCGGTTGATCTGTGAAATCGCGGTTTCGGACTGGCGCAGCGCGTCGGCCGCTTCCTTGCGCGCCGACTCACGCTCGTCGATGGTTTTCTGCAGCGATTGGATGCGTTCGCGCAGCGCCGATTGCTGCCGCTGCGCGTCGGTCTGCTTTTGGGCAAGATCCGCCGGCGCCGCGCGCACACCGCCGGCGGCCAGCGCCAGCGTCAGCGCGGCCGCCCCCCAACCACTCGCCGCAAGCCGCATCGATCAGGCCTTTTTCGCCTTGCCCTGCGCTGCCACGGCGGCCATGGCGGCCTCGATTTCGGCGGGATCGCCCAGGTAATAGTGGCGCAGCGGACGCAGATCGTCGTCCAGCTCGTAGACCAGGGGCTGGCCGGTGGGAATGTTCACCCCGACGATGTCGTCGTCGGAAATATTGTCCAGGTGCTTGATCAGGGCGCGCAGGCTATTGCCATGCGCCGAAATCAGGACGCGCCGGCCGGAGCGGATCGCGGGAGCGATGGATTCGTTCCAGAAGGGCAGGACGCGGGCGACGGTATCCTTCAGGCATTCCGTGGCGGGCAACTGGTCCGCCGGAATGCGCGCATAACGGCTGTCGAAGCGCGGATGGCGCGGATCGTCCAGGGGAATGGCATCCGGGGCGATGGCATATGCACGGCGCCAGATCAGCACCTGTTCCTCGCCGAACTTGGCGGCGGTCTCGGCCTTGTTCAAGCCCTGCAAGGCGCCGTAACTGCGCTCATTCAGGCGCCAGCTGTTGCCGATGGGTGTGTACATGGCTTCCATCGCGTCCAGGGCGATCCAGAGCGTGCGTATGGCGCGCGTAAGGACCGAGGTGAATGCCAGGTCGAAGACATAGCCTTCACGCTTGAGCAGCTCACCGGCTGCCCGTGCCTGTTCGCGGCCGGTTTCGGTCAGGTCGACGTCGGTCCAGCCGGTGAAGCGGTTTTCCAGGTTCCACTGGCTTTCGCCATGGCGCATCAGAACGAGTTTGTGCATAGTGCGGGTCACTTAAACGGAGTTGAAAGATGCCGGGATGGCATCATTTTATAATTGCAAGGTTATGCCCCTTCCGGACTCGTGCGTAAGAACGCCCGGACCGGCGGCGCCCGGTGGACGGATCAACCGTTCATTAACCGTCATAAACCAGGACGTTCCGTGGATTTTCTGCATTTTCTGCTAAGCCAGAACAATATTTTTATCGTAGCCGCAGCGGTCGTGTCCGGCATCATGCTGGCCATTCCGGCCCTGCGCAAGAGCGGCGGCGGATCGGCCATCGGAACGGCGGAAGCCATTCAGATGGTCAACCAGCGGCAGGCTGTGTGGGTCGACGTTCGTCCAGCTGAACAATACCAGGCTGGGCATATCGCTCAGGCACGCAGCGTGCCGTCCACGGATATCGAAAAGAAATCCGCCGGGCTGCCGAAAAACAAGCCGCTGGTGGTGGTTTGCGAACACGGCCGCGATTCCAGCCGCGCCGTGACCAGGCTCAAGGCCCAGGGTTTCGGCGAAGTCGTGGCCCTGCAAGGGGGCATGAAGGCCTGGAGCCAGGCCGGCTTGCCCGTCACGCAGAAGGCCTGACCCCCCGCGCCGGTGGCAACACAGGCGCGGTATTTCTCATTACTAACGCCCATTTTCAACGTAAAGCCATGTCGACGATGAAAAAAGTCCTGATGTACAGCACCGGCGTCTGTCCGTACTGCGTTCGCGCCGAGGCCTTGCTCAAGCAGCGCGGTGTCGGCGAGATCGAAAAAATCCGTATCGATCTGGATCCGTCGCAGCGCGACGCGATGATGCAACGTACCGGTCGCCGCACGGTGCCGCAAATCTATATCGGCGATACCCATGTGGGCGGCTACGACGATCTGGCGGCGCTGGATCGCGCGGACAAGCTGCTTCCCATGCTGGGCTGAAATCCTTCGCGCCGTCCCGGCCGGACGGTGCATCCTTGCCTGACTCAGGCTTTATATCCCTACCTCTCCGGAATTCCTCATGGCTGATCAAACCAACCA
>DATJHN010000019.1:0-26030 GCA_035493915.1 Bordetella sp. | reverse complement strand
CAAGTGCCTGTCAGCATTGCGGCCTTCGGCATTCTGTACAGCAGCTTCTATCCGGCCTATACCTCCGTGTTCGATATCAATAACGCCAGCTTCCAGCTCGACGACGGACACGGCACGCAGGCATAGCGCGAAGCGGCACGGTGGCACCGCCAGGCTGACCGCTACCGCCCGGCCCGCTCTATCCAGGAATACGATATCCAGCGGGTATTTCATTCCAAAGGTATGTACCGCGCGGCAGGGTATAAGCCAAAGGCCCAGACCGGCTCGTAGCCTGGGCCGGCACAGCAAGCCGCGCAGGCGACCGGCCCAGTGGTCGACGCGCAGCACCCGCAACCGCCGAGTTTCCCGCGTCATTGCAGTACCTGCCAGAACTGCACCCCGATCGGAAACGCCAGCACGACGAAAGTGCACGGAAAAATGCAGCAAATCAGCGGGAACAGCATCTTGACGGGTGCCTGCATGGCGAGTTTTTCGGCATGATTGAATCGCTCCGCGCGTCGGCGTTCGGATTGCGAGCGCAGGATCGGTCCCAGGCTCATCCCCAGCGTGTCGGCCTGGGCCAGCGCCACCGTCAAGGCCCGTACACCGGGCAGGTCCGCGCGGTCTGCCCAGGCGCTCAGCGCCTGGATGCGCGGCAGACCCGCCCGCATATCGGCCAGCGCGCGCAGCAGCTCGTCGCGCAGCGGTCCCTCCGGGCCTTGTTCCGCTGCCTGTCGCAAAGCACCTTGCAGGTTCAGCCCGGATTCGACGCAAAGCGTGGTCATGTCCAGCAAGAACGGCAATTCCCGCGCCATGCGCGCGCGCCGGCGCCGGATCTCCGCGCGCAACCATAGCCGCGGTATCGCCCCGCCCGCCACGGCCCCAGCGGCGCAGGCCGCCACGACGGTGCCGCCACCAGGCTGCCCGGTCACGCACAGCATCAACGTAATGGCGCTCATCACGCCCACCGCGGCACATACCCACTGGGCGGCGGCGAGGTGCCCCGCCGTCAATGGAGCAGGCAAGCCGGCACGTAGCAGTTGTGCCGCCAGGCTCCTGCGGCGGCGCCAGGACAGGAGCGAAACCGCCAGCGGCGCCATCAGATCAAGGCAAGGCCATGCGACACGCCAGGCGGCCGGCAGCGCCCCAGCCGCGGGGTGCTCGCGACTGACCGGCCGCACGAGCGGCCGCAGCACGCCAAGCAGGCCCACGACAAACAGCGCCGCCATCAGGATTGCCAGGATACGCATCAGATATCGATATTGACGATGCGCCGTATCCATACGATCCCGGCCGTTTCCAGCACGGTGACGACGCCCAGCGCCACCCACCCCGCCTGCGTGTGCCACAGCGCGGACATCGAAACGGGATCCAGCCAGGTCAGCACGCCGGCCAGGGCTGGCGTCAATGCGCCGACGATCCACGCCTGCAGGCGGCCCTGCGCGGTAAGGGTACGGATGCGTCCCTGCAACTGGAGACGCGCCGACAGCACCGCGGCGATGCGTTCGAGCGCCTCGGCCAGATTGCCGCCGGTGTGGGTGGCGATGCGCAGGGACGCCACGACCAGGCCCGTGGCCTCGGTGGGCATGCGGCCCTGCAGATTCAACAGCGCCTGGCCGAATGGCACACCCAGGCGCTGCTCGCGCAGGATCAGGCTGAACTCCTGCGAGAGCGGCGCTTCGCAGTGGTCGACCAGTTGCCGCAAGGCACCGGCCAGACTCGCGCCGGCGCGCAGGCTGGATGCCAAGGCCAGCAGCATGTCCGGCAGCTGCGCGTCGAAGCGATGCTGGCGGCGGCGCCTCAATACGGCGATCAGCGCCTGCGGCGCCCTGGCCGGCGCCAGACCGGCCAGCAGCGCGACCACGCCGCTGGCCGTCGCCGCGTAGGCTACCAGCGCGACGGCGATGCAGCAGGCGAGATTCGCCGCCCATAACTGGCGCGGGTCGACAAACAGGAAAACCTCGTCCAGGCGCGCCCCGGCCTCGTCGGTATATACCTGCCGGTAGCGGGACCATGCCGTGGCGAACCAGCCATAGGCGGTCCAGCAGGCGACCATAACGCAGCATGTCGCGGCCATCGCCGCCAACCATATCATTCCCTCCGACCTTGTAGCGCGCCGTTGCTGTCAGGCTGGAGTAGTCCGCCACGGGCGATGCACGGTGTACGCCCCATGAACAAGGCCGGGTCCAGGGGCCGGCCGGCGTCGCGCCAGGTATCCCCGAAGGTGGGCATCGTGCCGCAGCCGACAAAGCTGCCGCACGTCGCGCCGCCCTCATGGACAAAGAGCGCCTGGGTCTGGATACGGCCGGCCTCCATGCCGGTCACTTCGACGATGGCCGTCACCAGGCGCCGCCCATCCGGCATCCGCGCCTGCTGCACGATCAAATGGATGCTGGACGCGATATGTTCCCTGACGGCGGCCAGGGGCAGTTCCATGCCCGCCATCAAGATCATGGTTTCCAGGCGGCCTAGCGCATCGCGCGGACTATTCGCGTGCAGCGTAGTCAGAGACCCTTCGTGGCCCGTATTCATGGCGGCCAACATATCGAAAGCCTCGGCGCCTCGGCATTCGCCCACCACGATGCGATCGGGCCGCATGCGCAGTGAATTGCGCACCAGGTCGCGGATGGTGACGTGGCCACGCCCTTCGATGTTGGCGGGGCGCGCCTCCAACGCCACCACGTGCTCATGGCGCAGGCGCAGTTCCGCGGCGTCCTCGATGGTGATGATGCGTTCACCGGATGGAATGGCGTTGGACAGAATGTTCAGCAACGTTGTCTTGCCCGAACCCGTACCGCCGGATACGACGATATTGATCCTTTCGTGAACGCAGCGGGCAAGGAAATCGGCCATGGCCTGATCCAGCGAACCGCGCGCCACCAGATCGCGCATGGCCAATGCCCGTTTGGGAAACTTACGTATGGTCAGGCTGGCGCCTTTCAGCGCAACGGGCGCGACCACCGCGTTCACGCGTGAACCGTCGGCCAGGCGTGCATCCACCATGGGCGAGCTTTCGTCGACGCGTCGTCCTACCGGCGCGACGATGCGCTCCAGGACACGCAACACGGCCTGTTCGCTGCTGAATACCGCCGCATGGCGGGACAGGCGGCCAGCGCGTTCGACGTAGATTTCGTCATGGCGGTTCACCATGATTTCGGTAATGCCGACGTCATCCAGAAGCGGAGACAGCGGACCCAAACCCAGCGCTTCATCCAGCACGTCGCTCATCAGGGCCTCGCGGTCGATGCCTTCCGGAATCTGGGTGTCGGCCCGCACGATGGCGAGCAGGCGTTCAGAGGCTTCGTTGCGCAACAGGCTGTCGCTCATTTTCGCGACATCGCGTCGTCGGAGGTCCAGCGCGTCCAATAACGCCGACTGCAAGCGCTGCCGGTGCGGCAACAGGTCGACGGCCCGGCGCATGTCACTACCGACACCATACGCATCCGGCGCGACGGCCGCATCGCGCAAGGCCGTCTGTGGCGCATAGTCCGGCGGCTGACCCGCATCATAGGATGCCAGGGATTCCGACAGCGGAGCAGGCGGCATCGAAGCTGCCTCCGGAGCGGCAGATGCCAAGCAAAGCGGCCTGCGGATCGGTGCGGACGACGAGGCTGCCAGGGTCAGGAACGGCTCGCGGCGCACCTTCATCAGGCAGGGACCGACAAGGACCTCGTCATTCGAGCTCAACGGCCCATAGCGCGCGACCCGCTTTCCGTTGACCAGCGTGCCGGACAGTGTACCGGCATCCTCGATCAACACATCCTGCCCGGAAAGGACCAGCCTGGCATGCTCACGCCCCACACGCCAGTGCCGCACACGGATCCCGCAATGCGCGCCTCGTCCGAGGATGACGGGAGGTTGGACACGCACGATCCGGTGCGTGCCGTCTTCGAATTGCAGATCGATTTCCAGCACGATTCAATCCTTGAAGTCATATTGGTTTGCGCCGCGGTGCGGCAACGGCGTCAACCATTGCGAACCCGCACCGCGATATGGATCCCAGCCGCCATCCGGTCCGGCGGACGGGCTACCCGGCTCGGACATCAACATGCGCGGCGCATCCGGAAATGCATCCTGCAGTTGTTCCTGTGCGTGGGATGCGGCCAGCCGCATGGATGCATGGTCCTCGGAGACCACCACCGGCGTGACGAAAATAGCCAGTTCCGTTTCCTTGAACTGCTCGCGCCGCGCGCCGAACAGCGCACCCAGCAAAGGGATATCGCGCAGGCCAGGCAGACCGTCGGACTCCGTGTTGCGCTCACGCGAGAGAAATCCGCCGATCACCAGCGTCCGGCCAGAGCGCACGTTGAATTCCGTCGAGGCGCGACGCGTTTTCAGCGCCGGGCCGCCATTGGCGGTGACCGATGCATCCACGGCGCTGGCTTCCACTTCGATGCGCGAGCGCACCGTGCCGCTGGCGGCAATCGTCGGCGTGATCCGCAACGACACGCCGTAAGGCTTGAACAGCGTGGAAGCATTACCGTCCTTGTCCACTGTCGCGTAGGGGACTTCGCCGCCGGCGAGAAACTCGGCCGTGGAGCCGCTGCGCGCCAGCAATTGCGGCTGCGCCAGCACCACGGCCTCGCCGGTTTGCGCCAACAGGTTCAGCCGCGACGACAACAGCATATTCATGCCGGCATAGCCCACGCCCGGCGCGGCGCGCAAGGCGGTGGCCACGGGCGACGCGCCAGGACGTTCGTTCAGCCGTCCGGAGGCGGCGGCGTCCAACGCCCAACCTGCCGTCAGCCCTCCCTGCGTCGCGCCGTCCCACCGTACCCCCAGCTCGGTCAAGCGCGACCGTGGCAATTCCACCACCTTGACGTCGAGCAGGACCATGCGGTCCCAGCCGACTTTTCCAGTGAAATCCAGAACCTGGGGATAGCGCTGGGCCAACGCCGCTATGCGTGCATGATCGGCATCGGACAGGTCATTGCCTTCGATGACGATCTGATCCCCCACCGCCTCGCCGCGCGCGCCCGGAATACGGGCGAGCAAGGCGTCGACTTCCGCGCGCATGCTGCGCGAGCGCGCCGGTGCGACGCGGACCGTATAAGCGCTGCGCTTCTTGCCGGCCCAGATGTGCAGCGACGACTCCCCTTCCGCGCGGGCGAAGACGATGACCTCGGCGGAGTCGGCGGGGACGGCCTGCAACACCTCGCCATGCCCCACGGCGACGCGACTGACGCCCGGATGCGCCAGTACACGTGTTTCCCCGACCTGCATATCCAATACGGTGGCCGCACGGGCACACACCGGTGCGGGCCAAAGCGCCAGGATGGACAACAAGACCGACATCGGTCCCACCGCCCGCCGGACGCCAGCCATCGTCCATTGGATACGCGCCGTTGCCGACAGCGTCATCGCGCTCCGGATACCCGCCATCATGCTCACGGCCGCTCCCGTGCTCGGTGATCGGTCCTGGTTGTCGCGCCCGGCCGCGACCGGCCCGCGCTGACCACTTCGCCCGGAACGTCGGCATCGAACAATCCCGAATGGGCGACGTGCCCATCCTGGCCATTACCGGTTTCACCGGTGTCCGGGTAGGGTCTATCGCCATACAGCACCGGCACGGTACGCGGTGCCGCATCGCCTGTCGTGTCGATGCCCAACAGCGCGGCGATATCGCCCCGGGCGGCCGTGGCATTGGTATCCGAGTCCCGATGGTGCCGCAGAATGGCGGTGATGCGGCCCGCCTGTCTGGCGGCGACCAGTTTCACGGCGTCCTCTGGTCCGGCATCCAGGGTAATGGTGGAAAACGCACCGCTGGAGGCTTCATCGCCATCGCCTTCGCGCCCGGTTGCCAGCACCAATACTCCCTGAAGCAGGGGTGCCGTCATCTGGCGACCGCCATGCTCGAACGACACGTAAAGATCCAGAAGGTCGCCCGCCTGCAGCATGCCGGACAGGGAATTGATATCGTCAACAGGAATCGTGATCGCGCGGCGTCCCGCCGGTACGCGCGAGGACAGCGGCGCGGCTTTCTCCCGTGTCAAATGCGAACGAAGAATGGGATCGCCACGGCGCAGGGAATGGGCCAGCACGTTGTAGGTGTATGTGGCGAAGTCTTCCGGCGCCAGGGCATCGCTGGGCACCCACTCGCGTGGAATATCGCGAACCGCAACGTATTCTTCGTCCAGCCGCGTGCCGGCCGCGAGGTCATAGGCGGCAACCAGCCTGGAAACGGTGGCAACCCGCGATTCGGCTTCGATCTGTTCGATTCGGCCCTGTATGTGCTGCCGTGCCGCCCATGCCGCGAGCAGGCCCGCGATCACCGTGACCGCCGCCATCATCCAACGTTGGGGAATACGGTTCAACATGCAGCGCCTATATCCCGATGCGCAAAATGGCGGTAACACCGCTACCCAGGTCCAAGGGAACGATGGTCAAGGACAGCGTCGTACCGCCACGCGACCAGTAATGGATTGCGTGCCGTGCAGCCATCGCGGATGTCGCATCCATGCCCGTGGCATCCGTGCCCGTCGCGTCCATGTCCATGGCGCCGATGCCCATCGCGTCCATGCCCACTGAGTGCCATCCGTCGGCGACCAGATCGCCACGGAGTTTTTTGCTTAACCTGAGGGGCGGCGCGGCGTGCGTCCATATCTGTTCGATGGTGACCACGTCCTTATCCCGCGAACGCAGATCGAAGTGCAACTGCCCGCCGTTCAATCGCCATCCCGGCGCCACGCCTGGCGTTGCACGATCCTGACCCGCCACCGTGGCGATACCGCGAACCGCGTCAGGATCGCGGGCACTGTCGCGGACGTCACTGCCGTCGCCGGATTTCGCGCTGTGGCTCATAGCCAGGACGGAAATCGTGCCTCGCGTGCGGTTGTCGCCGGCTTCGGAAAGCCGGGCCACCCACTGCATGCCATCCGCAATGCCGGCCAACACCACCGAACCAGGCATAACCCACAGGTCGCGCAGCGCCGGCTGCCGCTTCGTCAACCAGGATGCGATATCCGACGGCGAACCCGGCGCATCGAATATCCATACGGAGATCGGCTGTCCCTGGATGCGCATCGCATCGCCCAATGGGATGTAGTTGCCGCCTGGAGGCAAGGCGGGCGGGATCGCGAAAGCGGGAACGGAGGCAGAAACCGTAGCGGAAGCGGAAGCGACACTGCTGTTCGAAGCGAAAGAGGCAGTGACATCAGCCATGTCCACAGCGGAACGCGCGAGCGTCCAGCACGGCGCATGCAATGCAATCGCCGCCAAGCCGATAGTGGTCGACACCCGGAGAAGGTCGGAGCGGAGAGATTTCATCTGTGGCGCCTTGCCGGGCTCCCGGCGCGATCCAGCCTATCGGCAGGAACAAGATCCGCCCAGGGCATCAACCAATCGAACTCGGGCGCGGAACGCCCCCAGCCTCGATCGATCCCTTTCAACTGCGCCGCCGCCTGCCGCGCCGATCCACGGCTGGAGCGGGCAGCGTCCGCCCAGGCCGCGCGCGACGTGGCAATACGCTGTTGTGCCCGCGCGTCGCTGTCCGCATGGCCGGCGTCCGCCAGAACGGCCGTATGACGCCGCAGGATCAGGCCATCGCCATGTTGCCGATGCGGCGACACGCGAAGCGCGGCATCCGCGCGCACCATGCCGCGATCTTCCACGCCCAGCTCGCGGCGCAAGGCCGCGGCCCGTATCCCGCCAGGCTCAGGGAAATCGGCGGCACGGTTTGCTCGCCCGGCATGCAGATGCGATGAGCCGGATGCGCGATCGCCCAAGGCATAGCGAAACGCCAGTGAGCGCGTGGCATGGGAAGCGTCCAGGCCCTGCCATTGAAAGCGGCCAACGCTGATCACCGCGGTTCCCAACAGGCCGAAAAGCGCCAAGGCAGCCAACGCTTCAATCACGGCTTGCCCCCGCTGTGCCTCAATCGCCATGCCGGCTTTCCCCAGATGATTCACGATCCGGCATTTGCGTCAGCCTGGCCTGCCAATAGGGCCTGAACAGAGTGGCCAGCTCAGTCGCACCATCGACGCGCGCGGCCGGCCGGGCGAAATAGGTTTCCGCCGCGCTGGCAACCCGAACATCGTCTTTTCGCTGCAAACCGGCATAGGCGAAGCGGCCGCTCGGTGCCGCCACCGTACTGCGCGCATCCGTCGTCGAAAGCAAGGGCGCGGGCTGCCGCAGTTCCGCCACGAATCGCGCGGTGCGTTCCGCCCGGCGCATGGGAACTTCGGCGTAAGCCGGTAGCCCAGTGCCGCGCCAGCGTGCGACGTCGCGCATCGAATAGGCGTAGGCAAGTGGATTCGATATGCCGTTGACGATGTCCCAGGACGTATGCTGGCGTACCCACCGCCAGAAGTCCTGCCGCGAAAAGTCTTCAGGCGCGTCGACGGCATCCGGATCGCGCTGTGCGACGCCCGACTCCTGGACATCGGCCTTACCCCAGCCCATGGCGTATTCGCGGTAATAGCAGCCGATGTACTGATTGGAGCGCACCTTGTGGAATGACTGCGTATCGATCGACCGCCATAAGCCATCCCTGCCCAGCCGCGTGCCGCCGCGACGGCGGAGTTCATGGCGCCATGTGGGGCAACGAAAACTCACGGGCCAGCTGTTGCGCGCGTCCCGGTTTCTCGGCGCGAGAAAACCATAGCGTTCCGTTGCCGCGAGCACCGTCGATCGCAAGGATCCGCGGCCATTGCCTGCATAGCGCCGCACGTAACCCGGCCAGTCGTCCGCGCGGACTTCCAGCGATAGCCGATCGCGCGGCGCGATGCCGGCCCGCATGGGCGTCGGTGACTGGAACTCCGGATAGTTCGCCTGGATGACGGCCAGCATGGCCTGCAAGCGGCTATCGGGCAATTGCGCCAGCGTTTCCCGCATCGTTGCCGCCAGCACGCGGTGCACCAGGGTGTCATGGCGTTCATAGGCAAGCTCGAAGCGCTTGACGAGCGTACCGGCACTCATCGACGCCGCGGCACTGGCATAGGCTTGACCATGCGTGGGACCGAACAGCATCCCTATCACCGCGGCGGGCGGATTGCCGCGCAGAAGCCGTTGCCGTTCCGCCTGCCCGAACTGCGTCCAGGTCGCCAATGTGACAAGATGCGCCATCGCAACCTGATGAGCGATCTGCGCGCGGTTGATATAGGCGATCAGATTCAAGGCGCGGGCCTGTACCAGCGCGCCGCTATACGCTGCCGCGTCCGCCGCGTGCGTAAGACGCGCGCGTGCCGCGATGGTCTGGCCCAGGTTGTATAGCAGGACCAGCGACAGGGCACCCAGGCCAGCAAGGCCCAGGGCCAGCGGCAGCGCCTGGCCTCGTTCGCGATAGTGCACGATCATTGCGCTGCCCCCGCGTTGCCGGTGAACGACTTCAGGGATTTGGCCTTGGCCTGCGCGGCCGCCTTGCTTGCCGCGGCCTGTGCCGCGCGCGATTGATCGGCGCCGCTCTCACCCGCCAGCTCCTTGGCCATGGCCGCGGTCTGCGAACGCACGACCTGACCGAACAACTGATACACGGCAATGGCCGCCACGGCGACCAAGGCCACCACGATGATGTATTCCGTCATGCCCTGGCCGAGCTGCCGCCGACGATTTTTCCGCATGGATGCCTCCGAAGAACAGGTAGGCCTCCAGTGTGCGCAGCGCGGGGGGCAGCGCCAATTCGTACAAGCCGAGCTGGATCAAAGCATCACGCCTACTCCACTTAGGGACATGCCGCCACGGCACGACAGCACAAAAGAAAACGCCGCCCGAAGGCGGCGTTTTCAGCCACGAGGCGGTCGGCGGTTTACTTCTCCGCCGCGTTGCTGATGGCGTTGCCCGCGCGCTGGATATCCTTACCGGCGCCGGCAACCGTGTTGCAGCCAGCCAGGACCATCGCAAAGACAACCAACGTCGTCAGCATCATCTTCGAGCGCATGGTTTGCTCTCCTTTATTTGACTGTGCCCATCGTGGCACCGATCGTTCACACTACCTGGACGCGCAACTCGCCCAGACCCTCGACACCGCCAACCATCAGGTCGTTCCTGACGACAGCACCCACGCCTTCAGGCGTGCCGGTAAAGATCAGATCGCCGGGCTGCAGCTCGAAGAGGCCGGACAGATAAGCGATGCTTTCCGGAATGTTCCAGATCAGTTCGCTGAGGTTGCTGCCCTGCTTGCGCGTGCCATTCACGTCCAGCCAAATGTCGGCTTTTTCCATGATGCCCGTCTTGCTGACCGGGTGGATAGGACCCAGCGGGGCGGACTGGTCGAAACCCTTGCCCACTTCCCAAGGACGGCCCTGCTTCTTGGCCTCGGTCTGCAGGTCGCGACGCGTCATGTCCAGGCCCAGGGCGTAGCCCCAGATGTGCTCGTTGGCTTTTTCGACCGGAATATCCTTACCGGCCTTGCCGATCGCCACGACCAATTCCATTTCGTAATGCAGATTCGACGTCTTGGACGGATAAGGCATCTTCCCCGTTTCACCGTCACGCACAGAAATTACGGCATCGGCGGGCTTGCAAAAGAAGAACGGGTCCTCGCGGCCGGTGAATCCCATTTCCTTGGCGTGCTCGGCGTAATTGCGTCCCACGCAATACACGCGGCGAACCGGGAATAAGGCGGCACTACCCGCCACCGGAACGCCGGTGACCGGTTGAGGGGGCAAAACATAGTCCATGCTGTTGACCTCGTTGGATACGCAGCCGGGCGACCGGCGCTGAAATAATCATGCGCGAGTGTAATCGTTTCGGGGCGCTTGGGCAGCAGGGGCTTTCCCCTCGGCCGGGCGGCGGATACCCCTTTCAGCCTGTCGACAGCTGGCTACCGCGGAGCAAAAAAATGGGCCGGAATACCGGCCCATCGTATGCCACCCAGGCAACGCGGCGCTTACTTTCCGCCCTTCGCGTGGCGTTCGGCGCTGCGCGTGATTTCCTCGTGCGCGGCGTCGATACCCTTCCAGCCCTTGACCTTGACCCACTTGCCCTTTTCCAGGTCCTTGTAGTGCTCGAAGAAATGCTGAATACGGCGGATATCCTCTTCGGGCAGATCCTCGTACGACTTGATGTGCCGGTACGGCGGATAGAGCTTGTCGACGGGCACGGCCAGCAGTTTGGCGTCACCGCCCGATTCGTCGTCCATTTCCAGCACGCCCAGCGCGCGGCAGCGAATCACCGAGCCGATCTGGATAGGAAACGGCGTGATGACCAGCACGTCGGCGGGATCACCATCTTCCGACAGCGTCTGCGGGATATAGCCGTAGTTGCAGGGGTAATGCATGGCGGTCAGCATGAAGCGATCGACGAACACGGCGCCCGTGTCCTTGTCGACCTCGTACTTCACCGGGTCCGCGTTCATGGGGATTTCGATGATGACGTTGAATTCATCCGGCAGCTTGGAGCCGGGAGGGACGCGATCAAGACTCATGGTTCAACCTTCATGATGGAAAAGAATCAGGACTTGCCGTGGTCACCGGATCGGCCGGGCTTGGGCGGCACGCCGCCCGTGGCATGATCGCGCGTGGGCGGCGTGGCGCCCGAAGACGATGTGGGCTCCGGCTCCGGTTCTTCGGCGCCCAGTCCGGCAACGGGAATCGGTGCGCTATCGAAATAGTCTTCGATATCGACCGGCGATTCCGCCGCCAGCGGCACTGACGATGGCGACGGTGATACCGGTTCGCCACGCAACGGCTCCGCACGGCCCCGTGCGTCGGGATCGAGGACGTAATCGGCCGCAGGCGGCTCCGCCGGCAAAGACTCGTGGATGTATGCACTGACAGGCGCGGGGGCTTCCGCCGCGTCCGACAGGAAGCCGCTTTCAGGATCCACACGCGATGGGTCGGCATGCGTATCGGCCGCCGGCAGGGCATCGTCGCCGGCCAGCACGGGCAGCGCAATGCCCGCCGCCGTAGCCAGGCGCCAATGCCGCACCGCATCGTTCTGCCGGTTCAGGCGGTCATACAGGCTGCCCAGCAAGGCATGCGTGCGCGCATCGGCCCGGCGCTCCACCGCGCGACGCAGATAACGTTCCGCCTGGCCCCAGAGCTGGCCGGTCAGGCACAGCATGCCCAACGCGGAAAGCACATCGGCATCGGTGGGACGCTGCTGCAGCCATTTTTCGGCCCGCTCCAGACGGCGCGGCACCTGGGAGGCATCGCAGCGGGAATAAGCGGCCAATAGACGCGCATCGAAGCCATGCGCGATGGCGGCCTCGAGTATTCTTGCCGCCTCGTCGGCCTCGCCGGCCGCTTCGAACGCAGCCGCGCCGGCCAGGGCGATATCGGGCAGCAGGCGTTCTTCGGCCTTGAGCTCCTTCCAGATGGCGCGCCAGTTGTCGCTGTCACCGCCGGCGGTGGCGCGCAAGCGCGCGGCGCCGGACAATCCCACAATGCGCAGGGCTTCGTCGGGCGCCAGCGCGCCGCGGCGCGCCAGGCCGCGCGCCAGTGTAAATACGCGTTCGTGATGCCCCAGCGCGCGTTCGGCGCGCAACAGCAGGCGCAGGGTGTGCAGATGTCGCGCGCCGCCATCCTGCAAGGGTGCGAGCACTTCAAGCGCGCGTTCGGGCTGCCCCTGTTCCAGCAGCAGATCCGCGGTAACCGTGGCTACGGCTTCAATCAACCCGGGTTCGTTACCCGCGGCTTCGCGCGCCCGGTCCAGCATGACATCGCGGCGTACGAATTCACCCAGGCCCTGCGCCGCGCGCGCCGCGGACAAGGCGGCCAGCACGCGGCGGTTGCGCGCCTTGGTCTGATCCAGCAATCTGGCCAAGTCTTTTTCGGCGTGCGCGTAACGGCCTTCCAGCAGCCCGATCCAGCCGCGCTCGAGCAATTCGTGGTCACGCGCCTGCGCGCGGCGCCCGCGCCAGGCGCGCATGCGTTCCGGAATGGCCAGCAGCCAGGCCAGCAAACGCAGTCCGACATAGATCGCCACGAAAAGCGCGATCAGCAACAGCACCGCCAGCGTCAGCGAAAGCTCTACGCGATACGGCGACACCAGCAGCAAAACGTTGCCGGGATGCGCCCGCAACACAACAGCCACGGCGACCGCGACGACAGCGAGCAACAGCGTCCAGAACCAGGCGCGCATGACTCAGTCCCGCCCTTTGACGGTGGTCGAGCTGTCCGAACGCAGCGCCGCGATGGCGCTCAGGCTGTCCGACAGCGCCGGCATGGGCGTGGCGATCTGGATCTGCGCGAGCTCACGCGCCAGGCCCAGCGCGGCCAGGGTATCCGGCGACCGGCGGTCGTAATACGTATCGAGCGTGCGCGTGACCGTGTCCAGCTCGCTTTGCCAGATGGCGGGCTGGCGCATCAACAGCGCCAGTTGCACGGTCAGCAGACGCTGGCGCAGCGTGGAACGCAGCTGTTCCGCCTGCTCGGTGGACAGCAGCAGCGCGGCCGGCTCATCGACACGCTGTACGCGTACGAGATCGCCCAATTCGTGCGCCAGCGCGCCGCCGGCGCGGCCCGGCCACGACGCGATTTCCGTCCGCCAGCGCTCCCACCAAGGGGCATTAGCCAGCAGTTCGGACGGTACCGGCGCGGCAGCAGGCGATGCCGTATCGGCGCTTGCCGGGACGGCGGGCGCCGCGCCCATTGCCGAGGCGGCATCCGGTACCAGCAGAGGGGCTTTACTCACCAGGCCGACGAGACGCTCGATGCGACCGGACTGCACGGGGACATCGATCGTCTTGACCGCGCGCAGCCGGTCGAGATCTCCGTTGATGGTTTGCTGCAGGCTGGCATAGCGCGGGCGCCCTGCCCGCGCCAGACGCGACTGCGCCGTTTCCATCGCGACGATGGCGTTGTTGACGCTGCCGCCCAGGCGCAACTGCTGGTCTGCAATGGTCACCAGCCGCTCGACGTCGTTGACCAAAACGTCGTCGCTGACGTTGTCGTTGAAATCCTGCCAGGCCTGTTGCAGCGCCGTGTACTGGCTTTGCGTTTCCTGCAAGGTACTTTCCAGGGCGGCGACCTTGTCGCTCTGCACTTGGGCCAGGGTCAGTGCCTGCCGGGTCTCGGCCCGCGTTTGCGACAAGGCCCCGTTCAAGGCATCGAGGCGGGTAGCGATTTCACGTCCCGCGGCCAGGAACTGCTGGCGCTGCATCCACAAGGCGGCGATCAGGACGAGCGCGAGCAGAACGACGACGACCAGTGTGGCGACCAGGGGCGAAGCACCGCCCTTGCGGGCCGCGCGCGGCGACGGCGGGGGCGATGCGGCGGCTTTTGAGCCGGATGACTTGCCCTCGGCCGATGCGGGATTGCTGGAAGCGGCCGGTGTGACGACCGGATCGGTGGCAGGAGTCTTTTCTGTCATGAGGCGATTGTATTCGGTACCAATGGGAAACGATGACTCAACCGGAAACAAAAGCATTAAAGATGGCGTCGTCGGCCGGGGCACAGACGCGCACCGCCCGTTGAACAGATCTGTCGGCCAAACCCAGGCGTTCCACCAGACGCGGATGGGTAACAATAAAACAACATCCTTCCCACCAGGAGTCCACCGCAGCGACCGCCACGTTCTGGCGGGCGGCATCGATGCTTTCCCCGCTAGTCAGCAACCAGGTGGGGAACTGCCCGGCGGCCGCCCAGTCGCGCACTTGCGCCAACGCCGCGCCGTCCCAGCGCGCCGGAACGCGCCGATAGACCGCATGCAGGTGGACTTGCGCGCCATGGGCGCGCAGGCGCTCGGCCAGCCAGTCCCTGCCGTCGGTACCGCGCACCAGCAAAACGCGGGCTGGAATCGGACCTCGCGCCGCAAGCAGTTCCCACAAGGCTTCGGAATCATGGCGCGGCGCATCCGCGGCGGGATGCACAATGGTGCATTGCCGGCCGAGGCTGCCGGATTCGCGCAGACGGGCGGCCGTGGCGGGACCCACGGCCGCCGCGATACACGATGCCGGCCATTCGCCCGCGCCCAGGGTCCGCAACTGATCCAGATACTGTGCCGCCGCATTACCGCTGACGAAGACCACCATATCGAAATCGCGCGGGAGCGGAATACCGGCCGGCCCGGCGGGAAGCGGTTCGATGCGCAACGCGGGCCAGGCATGAACCTGCCAGCCCGCCGTCAGCAATCGCTTCGCCAGGCCATTATTGCGTCCGTCGGGACGTGTCAGTACGGCGGTCTGCGTCTCGCTAGGCTTCACGCGCGCTCCGAACGCGAATCAATCCGCCGACGAGAGGTCGGCCAGAATGGCGGCGACCCCTTGGTCCAACAATTTCTGAGCCGCGGCGGCACCAATGCTTTCCGCCTGCGCCGCCGGCCCCGAGACTGCGGCACGCACCAGGCGCTGGCCATCCACCGAGGCGACCAGGGCGCGCAGGCCAAGCGTATCGCCATCGATCGTGGCGTAGGCAGCCAGGGGCACTTGGCAGGAACCGCCCAGCACGCGCGACACTGTCCTTTCAGCGATGACGCATGCGGTGGTACGGGCCGAAACCAGGGGTGCCAGCCACTCGCGCACATCATCGCGATCGGCACGGATTTCGATGCCCAGCGCCCACTGCCCCGCGGCTGGCAGGCTTTCCTCGACGTCCAGGACCGCGCGGATGCGACTCGCCAGCCCCAGGCGTTCAAGCCCGGCCGCCGCCAGAACGATGGCGTCATAGCCACCGGCATCCAATTTTGCCAACCGCGTATCCAGGTTGCCGCGCAACGGTCGCACTTGCAGATGGGGGAAGCGCGCGCGAATCTGCGATTCGCGGCGCAGGCTGGATGTGCCGACCACCGCCCCGTCAGGAAGGTCCCGCAGGGTCGCATAGCGGTTCGACACAAAGGCATCGCGTGGATCCGCGCGCTCCAGCATCGCGCACAGTTCGAAAGGTGCCTGCAGATCGATCGGCACATCCTTAAGGGAGTGCACGGCCAGATCGGCCCGCCCGTCCAGCAGCGCGGTTTCCAGTTCCTTGACGAACAGACCCTTGCCGCCGACCTTGGAAAGCGTACGGTCCAGGATTTGGTCTCCCCGCGTGGTCAGCGTCAGCAGCTCTACCTTACATGCGGGATACAAGCCCAGCAGGAGGCCGCGCACGTGCTCGGCCTGCCACAGCGCCAGCCGGCTGGCCCGGGTGGCGATAATCAAACGGCTAGGATGCGACACAGCGGCGCGCTCAAAGGAAATGGGCAGCGGCGACAGTCACAATGACACCCAGCACTGCCAGGATGAACAGGCCTTGTAGAAGGCTCAGGCCCGTTTCGGATTGCTGGGATTTACCGGTTTTACGCAGACTCATGCAGTGATTCCTTGGAGACGACCTTGCGGCTTGCCAGCCACCGTCCCAAGAGAACGACGATCAGCGCGCCGACTATTTCAGCGCCCAATTTAACCATAGCCGGCTGGGTGCCGAAGCGTCCCTCCACAACCACGTCGGTCATGATCATGCCGCCCGCGATCCAGCCCAGCAGGCCGGCGCCCAAAGTAATGACCAGCGGATAGCGGTCGATCAGCTTGAGCACCAGCGTGGAACCCCAGACGATGATGGGCACGCTGACAAGCAGGCCGAAGATGACCAGCCCGATCTGGTGACCGGGATCGGCATTCTGGGCTGCGCCCGCGATGGCGATGACGTTGTCCAGGCTCATGACAAAATCGGCCACGATGATGGTCTTGATCGCCGCGATAATGGACGAGCCGCCCTTGATCTTGTTGTGGCCGTCGTCCTCGGGCAGCATCAGCTTGACACCGATCCAGAGCAGCAGCAGTCCCCCGACGACCTTCAGAAACGGAATGGCCAGCAAGGTGAGGGCGAAGGCGATCAGTACCACGCGCAACAAGATCGCGCCCGCGGTACCCCACAGGATGCCTTGCATCCGTTGCTTGGGCGCCAGGTTGCGGCAAGCCAGGGCGATGACGACGGCGTTATCGCCCCCCAGCAGGATATCGATCAGGATGATCTGGAAAACGGCCGCCCAACTGAGCGTCTGGAAGAATTCGAGCACGTCACAACCCCCACAACATGGTTTTGATGAAGCCGATTGGAGCAAATGCTTTGCCCGCGCGCTACCTTGGAGGTCAAGCGCGCGGGCATCGGCCCTAGGTGGGGATTGTAATTCAGCTTTTCGTCAGATTTGCTGCGACCTATTAAGATTTTTGTCAGGATTGCGGCGGGCGATCATGACTTTGCCGAGCAGCAGTACCAGAATGGCGCCGCATGCCCCCGCCATCAGGGCGAGGTTGTGCTCCGTGGTACCCAGCGCGGTGTCGATGCTCGCCACCGAATCGTGCAACGCGGGGTCGCCCACGAGCAGCTCACCGGCGATGAAGCCCAGCAGCGCCGCGCCGACCCAGACAATGACCGGGAAACGCTCGATGACTTTGAGCAGAAGCGTGCTGCCGAAAATAACCAGCGGAATGCTGATCGCCAGGCCCAGGACCAGCAGCGTGGTGTCGCCCATGGCAGCCGCGGCGACCGCCACCACGTTGTCCAGGCTCATTACCAGGTCGGCGATCATGATGGTGCGAATGGCCGACAGCAGATTACCGTGGGACTTGCCGCCGCCATCTTCCTCGTCCTCGGGCATCAGCAGCGAAACACCGATATAAACCAGGAGGACCGCACCGATCAGCTTCAGCCAGGGCAGCAAGAGCAGTTTGGCGGCGACCAGCGTCAGCACGATCCGCATGATGATGGCGGCGGCCGAACCGATGACGATGGCTTTCTTCTGCTGACTGGGCGGCAGCGAACGGGCGGCCAGCGCGATGACCACGGCGTTATCCCCTGACAGCAGGATATTGACCCAGATGATTTGCAGAAGCGCGAGCCAGAAAGCGGCTTGAGTTAATTCCATACCCCTTGTTCCTCGATCCCCTAATGGTTTGAAAAGCCGCCCCCATGCCCCGCGCGGCAATCGCGGGATCGCCAAGCGCGGGATTTATTTATCGTGGGGAGCGGTGAACATTATATCGAGGCAACGACAAAACGTTCAGCTGTTTGTTGGATTTCTGAGGGAAATCCGCAGGTTTTTTGGCAGCTACATGACGAACTGCTGATTGGCCGACGATTTTCTTTCAATCAACTTTCTTATTTCTGACCAATAGCTGAATTAATGAAAGAGCCAAATTGCCGTCCGGTTCGTCCCACCGCTTCGAGTACGCAATCGGTCTCGTAATACTGCCCAAGCGGACTCCCGCGGGCATTGTCCGGATTTAATGCACTCAGAAT
The DNA here is from genome assembly GCA_035493915.1 of Bordetella sp. Classification (GTDB taxonomy): domain Bacteria; phylum Pseudomonadota; class Gammaproteobacteria; order Burkholderiales; family Burkholderiaceae_B; genus Bordetella_C. Next base: position 7,953 of record DATJHN010000019.1, on the reverse strand, counting down.
ACGGAACGAATACACGCAATGGGACCCATCCCATCAAATCTGAATTTAAACTGAATAAATATCATCAGGCATGAAAAAACCCGCCACGGGGGCGGGTTCTTTCACCTGCGGAAAGGCCTCGAAAGGCACTCCCTTATACCGGGTGGCGTGAAATCACAGCACGGACTTCAGCAGCTTGCCCATTTCCGACGGGTTGCGCGTCGTGCGGATGCCGCAGGCTTCCATGACTTCCAGTTTGGCATCCGCGGTGTCGGCTCCGCCGGAGATCAGGGCGCCGGCGTGGCCCATGCGCTTGCCGGCCGGGGCGGTGACGCCGGCGATAAAGCCGACCACCGGCTTCTTCATGTTGTCCTTGGCCCACTGCGCGGCAGCGACTTCGTCCGGACCGCCGATTTCGCCGATCATGATGACGGCGTCGGTGTCGGGATCGTCATTGAACAGCTTCAGCACATCGACGTGCTTCAGGCCGTTGATGGGGTCGCCACCGATACCGACGGCGCTCGACTGGCCCAGACCCAGCTCGGTCACCTGTGCGACGGCTTCGTAGGTCAGCGTGCCGGAGCGGCTGACGATACCGATGCGGCCCTTGCGATGGATGTGGCCGGGCATGATGCCGATTTTGATTTCGTCGGGCGTAATCAGGCCAGGGCAGTTGGGGCCCAGCAGCAGGGTCTTGCTGCCCTTGGCCTTCATGCGGTTGCGCACTTCCAGCATGTCGCGGACGGGGATGCCTTCCGTGATGCAGATGGCCAGGTCCAGTTCGGCTTCAACGGCTTCCCAGATGGCGGCGGCGGCGCCCGCGGGCGGCACGTAGATCACGGAAACGGTGGCGCCGGTAGCGCCCTTGGCGTCCTTGACCGAAGCGTAGATGGGAATGCCTTCGAAGTCCTCACCCGCCTTCTTGGGGTTCACGCCAGCCACGAAGGCGGCCTTCCCGTTGGCGTAGTCACGGCACATGCGGGTGTGGAACTGACCCGTCTTGCCCGTGATGCCTTGGGTGATGACTTTGGTGTCCTTGTTGATCAAGATCGACATATCTGAATCCTTGGCTATATCTTATTTGACGGCGGCAACGACCTTGGTGGCCGCTTCGGCCATGGTGTCGGCGCTGATAATGGGCAATCCGGACTCGGCGAGCATCTTCTTGCCGAGTTCTTCGTTGGTGCCCTTCATGCGGACGACCAGCGGAACATTCAGGTTGACGGCCTTGCAAGCGGTGATGACACCTTCGGCGATCACGTCGCAGCGCATGATGCCGCCGAAGATGTTGACCAGAATGGCCTTCACGCTCTTGTTCTTGAGCATGATCTTGAAGGCCTCGGTGACCTTCTCGGCCGTGGCGCCGCCGCCGACGTCCAGGAAGTTGGCCGGCTCGCCGCCGAACAGCTTGATGGTGTCCATCGTAGCCATGGCCAGGCCGGCGCCGTTCACCAGGCAACCGATGTTGCCGTCGAGCTGGATGTAGGCCAGGTCGAACTTGCTGGCTTCGATTTCCGCGGGATCTTCTTCATCCAGGTCGCGGTAGGCGACGATTTCCGGATGGCGGAACAGCGCGTTGGGATCGAAGTTGAACTTGGCGTCCAGGGCGATGATGTTGCCCTTGCTGTCGCGGTTCAGCGGATTGATTTCGACCAGGGAAGCATCCGTTTCCATGTAGCACTGATAGAGCTTCTGGAACAGGTCGACCGTCTGGGCAGTCGAGTCGCCCGGCATGCCGATGGCATCAGCCACCTTCTTGGCCTGCGCGGCGGTCACGCCGGTCAGCGGATCGATGTATTCGGTGATGATCTTTTCAGGCGAGGAGTGAGCCACTTCCTCGATATCCATGCCGCCTTCGCTGGAAGCGATCAGGGCGACCTTCTGCGTGGCACGGTCGGTGACCAGCGACACGTAGTATTCCTTCTGGATATCGGCGCCGTCTTCGATATACAGGCGGTTGACCTTCTGGCCTTGCGGGCCGGTCTGGTGCGTGACCAGTTGCATGCCCAGGATTTCGCCGGCCAGTTTGCGCACGTCATCAATCGAGCGGGCCAGCTTTACGCCGCCGCCCTTGCCGCGGCCACCCGCGTGAATCTGTGCCTTCACGACCCAGACAGGTCCTCCCAGTTTCTCCGCCGCGGTCACGGCTTCATCTACGGAGAAAGCGGGAATACCGCGCGGCACGGTCACGCCAAATTTCTTCAGCAGTTCCTTGCCTTGATACTCATGGATTTTCATGTGTTACCTGTCAGGTCGTATGAGAAAAAAGAGAAGAATCGGAAGCGGTATCCTCGGCTGAATCGCCGCCGGTGTACCACTTGGGGTAGTACCGCAGGACAACCGGTCCATCGGTACTGAGCGCATGGCAGCCATCCAACTGGAACGGTTGCTTGCTGGGATCGGGGTTTTCACGGCGCCGACCGGCCATGGTCTGCACCGCGGCCGTCGGAAGCACCAGTGCAAGCTCGCTCATATGCGTACAGCCCGCCACGCGCCCGAAGCGCGTCTTGACTTGCTGGCGAAAGCCCTTGACCAGATTCATGCCCACCAGATCCTGGTAAGCGCCTTCGATGCTGGTGCAATGCTCGCCATAAGGCGCGGCATCGTACACGGCCTGTGCCGCGACGATCGTATATTCCGAATCGATCGTAATACGCAAGTGCATATGATGTACCGGCTGACCGGCGCGCAGCGTATCGCCTTCGTGCTTGACGAAGTCGTAGGCCTTGACATCGATAAGCTCGGCCTCGATGTCCCATAGGCCGTCTTCGCGCGCATAGCCCTGCACGCGGATCGAGCGCGTGTGTATGGGCTGGCGGGAGACTTGCGGGGGCGGCAAAGGCATGCGTGTCTAACTAAGGTTGCTGCAAGGCAACAAAACCTTCAAAGTATAGCGCACGGTCATTCTTCAAAAAAATGGGGCCGGCTCCACTTGGGAGACCGGCCCCTCGGTCCCGCGTTCAGCCGCTCAAGCCTGCGCGCGCAACTGGCGAGCGGCGTCGACCATGCTGACCAGGGCAGCCTCGGTTTCCGGCCAAGCGCGGGTCTTCAGGCCGCAGTCAGGGTTCACCCACAGGCGCTCCTTCGGCAGGCGGCCGGCAGCCTTCTGCATCAGTTGCACCATCCAGCCCACATCCGGAACGTTCGGCGAATGGATGTCGTAAACACCCGGGCCGATATCGTTGGGATAGCGGAAGTCCTCAAAGGCCTTGAGCAGCTCCATATTGGAACGCGAGGTCTCGATGGTAATGACGTCGGCGTCCATCGCGGCGATGGATTCGATGATGTCATTGAACTCCGCGTAGCACATGTGGGTGTGGATTTGCGTGTCTTCCCGCACCCCGCCAGTCGACAGGCGGAAGCAATCCACAGCCCAGGCCAGGTAAGCGTGCCAATCGGCACGGCGCAGAGGCAGGCCTTCACGGATCGCGGGCTCATCGATCTGGATTACACGGATGCCGGCCTTTTCCAGGTCGACCACTTCGTCGCGCAGCGCCAGCGCCAGCTGGCGGCAGGTCTGCTCGCGCGGCTGGTCATCGCGCACGAACGACCATTGCAGGATCGTCACCGGTCCGGTCAGCATGCCCTTTACGGGCTTGTTCGTCAGGGATTGCGCATACGATGACCAGCCTACCGTCATGGGCGCCGGACGCGCCACGTCGCCGAAAATCACCGGCGGCTTGACGCAACGCGATCCGTAGCTCTGGACCCAGCCATTACGGGTGAAGGCAAAACCGGCGAGCAGCTCGCCAAAGTATTCGACCATGTCATTGCGTTCGGGCTCCCCGTGCACCAGCACGTCCAGGCCGACCTTTTCCTGGAAACGGATGACCGATTCGATTTCCTTGCGGATCGCCGTTTCATAGGCCGAATCGCTGATCGTCCCTGCTTTCCAGTCGCGCCGCAGCGCACGGATTTCCGCGGTTTGCGGGAAAGAACCGATGGTCGTCGTGGGGAAAGCAGGCAGGCGCAGCATTTCCTGCTGGTGCGCGATACGCTGGGTAAAAGGCGCACGGTCGCGCTGAACCTGGGTGGCAGCGGCCATGCGCTTGCCGACCGCGGGATTGTGGATGCGCGGCGAATGCGCGCGGTCGGCCAACGCGGCCCGTTGCACGGCAAGCGCTTCCTGTACGGCCGCTTCCCGGCTGCCATCGAGCGCACGCGCCAGCGTACGCACTTCGTCCAGCTTCTGCACCGCGAAAGACAACCAGCTCTTGAGTTCGTCGTCGAGTTCGGTTTCGAATGCCAGGTCCACCGGCACATGCAGCAGGGAGCACGACGGCGCGATCCACAGGCGATCTCCCAGCGCGGCCTTGGCCGGAGCCAGCGCGCGCAGCGCGGCATCCAGATCGGTGCGCCAGATATTGCGGCCATTGATAATGCCGGCCGACAGCACCTTGGATCCGATCGCCTGCAGCAAGGGCTCCAGCTGTTCCGGGGCCCTTACCAGGTCCACATGCAGTCCGGCCACCGGCAAGGCAGCGGCGGTTCCCAGGTTGTCCTGCAGGCCATCGAAGTATGTGGCCACCAGTACCTTCAGGGACGCGCCCGACAGGCGTGCATAGGTCGCCGCGAATGCCTCGCGCCAGGCGCCCGGCAGATCCAGGGCCAGGATAGGCTCATCGATCTGTACCCATTCGACGCCCAGCTCCGCGATACGGCGCAGCACTTCCGTGTAAACGGGCAGCAGGTTCGCCAGCAGGTCCAGCTTGGCGGCGTCGCCCGGCGCCGTGTAGGCATCGCCCTTGCCCAGCCACAACCAGGTCAGCGGGCCGGGAATAACGGGCTTGACGCGATGGCCCAGTTGCTGGGCCTCGCGGATCTGGTCGAATAACGATTCACGAGCGATGCGGAAGGTCTGCGCTGGCGTCAGCTCCGGGACGATGTAGTGGTAGTTCGTGTCGAACCACTTCGTCATTTCGCACGCCGCCGCGGGCGTGCCGGTGGGAGCCCGGCCGCGCCCCATGCGAAACAGGGTATCCAGGCTGACCGGTTCATCCGCCGGCTGTCCGAAGCGGGCGGGCACGGCGCCCAGCAGCGTGGTCCATTCCAGGACATGGTCGTACCAGGCGAAATCCCCAACGGGAATCAGATCAGCGCCAGCATCCGCCTGGACTTGCCAATGGCGGGCGCGCAATTCACGGCCGGTTGCTTCCAGTTCGACCAGGGGGGATTTGCCAGCCCAGTAGGCCTCGACCGCGCGCTTCAGTTCACGCTGAGCGCCTATGCGCGGGAAGCCAAGATTATGAATCGTAGTCATGGAAATCCGGAATCCAACAAAAATTGTTCAAGTCCGAACATTGTGCGCGCGTTTAAATTTGAATCAAAATCAATGTTTGCAACTATTGCATGAATAGATTTCATATAAACTTTCCCCATGCTAGAAATTCGCCATCTGGAAACCCTGGCCGCCATCCGTGATGGTGGCAGCCTGCAGGAGGCCGCCGAACGGCTGCACCTGACCCAATCCGCGCTGTCGCACCAGTTGCGCGAACTGGAATCCCGTCTGGGCACGCCGCTTCTGAACCGCCGGACGCGGCCCGCGCGCCTGACGACAGCGGGTTTGCGCGTACTGGCCCTGGCCGACGACATCCTGCCGCGCCTGCGTGCCACGGAACGTGAACTGCAACGCCTGGCGGCCGGGCGCACCGGCCGCCTGCATCTCGCAATCGAATGCCACTCCTGCTTCCAGTGGCTGATGCCCGCGCTGGACGCGTTCCGGGCGCAATGGCCGGAAGTAGCGATGGATCTGTCCGCCGCTTTTTCCTTTGCGCCCTTCCCCGCCCTGCTGCGCGGCGATCTCGACCTGGTCATTACATCTGACCCGCAGGCGCTGGAGGCGATCGACTACGTGCCGCTGTTTGGATACGAATTGGTGCTGGCCGTGTCGGAGGCCAATCCATTGGCTTCGCAGCGCTACATCAAACCCGAACAATTGGCGGACCAGACACTGATCACCTATCCTGTCGACCGCCAGCGCCTGGACGTATTCACCGCGTTTCTTGACCCGGCCGATGTGGAACCGGCCGCGGTGCGCAAAGCGGAGTTGACCCCGATCATCGCCCAGTTGATCGCCAGCAATCGCGGCGTGGCCGCGCTGCCGAACTGGGCGCTGACGGAATACCTGGATCAGGGCTGGCTGAAGATTTGCCGCCTGGGACCGCAGGGTGTGTGGCGCACGCTATATGCCGCCATCCGGAACGAGGATGCGGACGCACCTTTCATCAAGGATTTCCTGACGATAGCCAGGGATGTGAGTTTCCGGACGCTGACCGGCATCAAGTCCGCCGGGCCATGGCCGGGAAACACCCGAGCCGCGTAAGATCCGTGGATTAATTCAGTCGTCCCGATCGTCGCCCAAAACACGATGGATGACTTCGTGCGCGAATCCACGCGCCGAGAGAAAACGCGCCTGCTTGGCGTAAGCCGCGCGGTCGGCCGGACGTTCGCCGAAACGCTTGGTCCAGACGGCCATGGCGCGATCGTATTCCGTCGCACGCAGATTGTCCCGGAGTTCGCCTATCTGGGTTTCGTCGACGCCATGCTGGCGCAGTTCCTGCACAATGCGCGCGGCTCCCTGGCGTTCAGCGCGCCGATGAACGAGGCTTTCGGCGAAACGCCGCGTGGACAACCAGCCTTCGCGCTCCAGATCATCGAGCAAGGCTTCCAGCGCGGCAGCGTCATCGGTATACGCGCCAAGTTTGCGCGCGAGTTCGCTGCGCGCATATTCCCGGCGGGATAGATAACCCACGGCGCGGGCCTTGAGCGAGGGCCCGCGCTTTTCCGGAACATGGCCCGAGGAAAATGGATCGCCTGCGGGATCCTCGGAAGAATGACCGGGAAACCCCGAGCCACGGCGGCCGGAAATCATGGCCTGCTCAGTCCTCTTCGGCCTCGCTCGCGGCGAAGGTATTGGCGCGGCTCACGATGCCCTGGTTTTCGCGGATGCGATTTTCGATATCCAGGGCGGTATCGCGGTGTTCCTTCAGATATTCGCGGACATTGTCCTTGCCCTGTCCGATACGGTCGCCGTTATAGCTGTACCAGGCGCCCGATTTGTCGACGATGCCAGCCTGCACGCCCAGGTCGATGATTTCGCCTTCGCGCGAGATGCCGCTGCCATACATGATGTCGAACTCTGCCTGCTTGAAAGGCGGCGACACCTTGTTCTTGACCACCTTGACGCGTGTCTCGTTGCCGACGACTTCTTCGCCTTTCTTGATGGAGCCGATGCGGCGGATATCCAGACGCACCGAAGAATAGAACTTGAGCGCGTTGCCGCCAGTCGTGGTTTCGGGATTGCCGAACATGACGCCGATCTTCATGCGGATCTGGTTGATGAAGATGACCATGCAATTGGTGCGCTTGATCGAGGCCGTAAGTTTGCGCAGCGCCTGGCTCATCAGGCGCGCCTGCAGACCGGGCAGCGAATCGCCCATTTCGCCTTCGATTTCAGCCTTGGGCACCAGTGCGGCGACCGAGTCGATGACGATCAGGTCCACCGAGCCCGACCGCACCAGCGCGTCGGTGATTTCCAGGGCCTGTTCGCCCGTATCCGGCTGGGAAATGAGCAGATCGGTCAGATTGACGCCGAGCTTGGCCGCATATTGCACGTCCAGCGCGTGTTCGGCGTCGATGAAGGCGCACGTACCGCCGATTTTCTGCATTTCGGCGATGACCTGCAGTGTCAGCGTGGTCTTGCCCGAGGATTCCGGACCGTAAATTTCGACAACCCGGCCGCGCGGCAACCCGCCGACGCCAAGAGCGATGTCCAGGCCCAGCGAGCCGGTGGATACCACCTGGATGTCGTGCTCGACCTCGTTGTCGCCGTATCGCATGATCGAACCCTTGCCGAACTGCTTTTCGATCTGCGATAAGGCCGCGACGAGCGCCTTGGCTTTTTCCGAGGCGGCTGCCTTGCTGGTTTTGTCGTCCATGAAATGTCCTGTCTGGCGTTTCTAGCGATGGGGGTCC
>DATJHN010000018.1:0-11757 GCA_035493915.1 Bordetella sp. | reverse complement strand
AGGGCGGCAGCGAGCAGAGTCTTTTTCATTTAAGAAATCTCCGTTGATTTGAGTGACAAGAGCAGCAATCCAGCACACCAGCCTGCCGCCCCCCTAACTCCGCGAAGGGAAGTTGACGCTATTGCATCAAAAATCCGGGGGGCTGGCTATGGTCGTGCCGCAAAACCACAGCTTTGGACCGGGGCTCTGTTGGGTCCATACAACAGGACCACGCCGCGGCGGAGACTTACGTCCCCCTTTAACGGCTCCGGCGGCACGGATATCGGGACGGTGCGCGGCAGATAATGACGCCGCTTGGGCCGCCTTTACGGTGGGAACCAAACACCCCGGCGCGCCACGGCCCCGTCCCAGGCAAATGGGCCGGATCCCCGGGACCGAGCCATCCGGGCGACCCGGTGCCGGCGCCGCCCCAGAAAATTCGCGTTGCGTCGGATCAGCGGCCGGCGGCATAGGCCTGCATCAGGCGCGGGGTGGCGGCGGCATGCATGATGCCGTCCTCGTCCAGGGACGCGGCGGTCAGGCGGCCCACCGACCACGCCGGGACCTCTTCGATCTCGTGGCCCCTGGCACGCAGCGCGTCGATCGCTTCCCTGCCGAAGGACGCCTCCACCGCCAGATGGCCGGGCTTGCGGTCGCGGGGGTAGAAGGAACTGGGGAAATGCATGGTGTGCGACATCGGCTGGTCGATGGCTTCCTGCAGGTTCAGCCCGTGGTGGACATGGCGCAGGAACAGCTGCAGCTGCCATTGTTCCTGCTGATCGCCGCCGGGTGTACCGAACACCATATAAGGACGGCCGTCGCGCAGGGCCAGCGACGGCGTCAGCGTGGTGCGGGGCCGCTTGCGCGGCGCCAGGGTGCCGGGCAGCCCGGGCTCCAGCCAGAACATCTGCGCGCGCGTGGTCAGGCCGAAACCCAGGTCGGGGATGACGGGCGAGGACTGGAACCAGCCGCCGGACGGGGTGGCCGAGACCATATTGCCCCAGCGATCGATCACATCGACGTGGGTGGTGTCGCCGGGTTTTTTGCCGGGGGGCCGGCCCAAGGCGGAAGCAGAGGCGCGCATGTCGGCCATGGTGGGTTCGCTGCTGGCCGTGCCGGCCTGGGTGATGCGCGACAGGCGGCGCAGGACGTCCATCATGCGCGCATGCTGGTCTTCGTAGCCGGGCAGCACGCCGGGACGCAGCTCATGGGACGCGCGGTCGCCGATCAGGCCCCGTCGGGGGGCGTTGTAGGCCTCGGACAGCAATTGCTCCAGGGGCACGTCGACGAAGGCCGGATCGCCGTAGTAGATCTCGCGGTCGGCGAATGCCAGCTTCATCGCTTCGGTCAGGCAATGGACGAATTCCGGGCTGGACGGCCCCATCGCGCCCAGCCCTGCCCCCTTGAGCAAGGCCAGGGTCTGCAGGAACACCGGCCCTTGGCTCCAGGCGCCGGCCTTGGCGACGGTGTAGTTCTCGTAATCGTAGGTACACGGCGCCTCGTAACTGGCCGACCAGACGGCCAGGTCGGCGGCGGTGATGACGCCGGCATGGGGCGTTCCGCTTTCGTCCATGACGGGCTGGCGGGCGAAACGATCGATCGCCTCGGCAACGAAACCGCGGTAGAAGGCGTCGCGCGCCGCCTCGATCTGCCGCTGGCGGTCAGCGCCGGCGGATTCGGCCTCGCGCAGTACGCGCTGCCAGGTCTGCGCCAGACGCGGGTTGCGAAATAGCTTGCGCGCCTGCGGCACGCTGCCGCCGGGCACGTAGATTTCGGCCGTGGTGGGCCAGTTCTTCTGGAAGAAATCCTTCAGGCCGGCGATCGTATTGGAAATACGGGGCATCAAGGCATGTCCGCTTTCCGCGTAGTAGATGGCGGGTTCCAGGACCTCGCGCAGGCGCATGGTGCCGTGATCGCGCAACAGCAGCATCCAGGCATCGAAGGAGCCGGGAACGACGGCGGGCAGCAGGCCGTTGCCGGGAATCAGATCCAGCCCCTCGGCGCGGAAGCGGTCCAAGGTCGCGGCCGCGGGCGTGGTGCCCTGGCCGCAGAGCACCTCCACTCCGCCGCGCGCGGCGGAATGGAAAACGATGGGGACTTCGCCGGCGGGTCCGACCAGGTGGGGTTCCACGACCTGCAGGACGAAGGCAGTGGCGACGCAGGCGTCGAAGGCATTGCCGCCGCGTTCCAGCATGGCCATGCCGGCCGCGGTCGCCAGCCAGTGCGTCGAGGTGACAACGCCGAAAGTGCCCAGGATTTCCGGGCGGGTGGTGAACATCATGTCGGTCTCCCGGCCGCCCCGCGCAAAACCGTGGCGCGGCCGTTCACGTTTTGGGGCGGCGATCGGGGTGCGACCGGGATCGTCGGAGGGACTCCGGGACGGCGATCGGGTCCGGCCGTGACCGCCGGTGTGATCATGGCCGCGGGTCGGCGACCATGATCGCGCGGGGGCCGGTTACTTGGCCGCCATCGTTACGCCCTTCAGGCGGATCAGGCCATCCGGGTAAGGCACGAAACCTTGGACTTTCTTCTGCACGCCGAACGTCCAGGGCAGGTAGAACAGGTAAACGATGGGATCTTCGGCGTGCATGATGTCCATCACCTTGCCGTACAAGACCTTGCGCTTGGCTTCGTCGGGTTCGGCGCGCGCGGCGTTGAGCAGCTTGTCCGCGTCGGCGTTGCTGAACTTGCCGTCGTTCAGGCTGCCCTTGGTGGCCATGTACTGGTAGATATTGCCGCTGGGATCGACGCGACCCGACCAGCCGCTCTGGCCGGCTTCGAAATCGCCACGCGCCAGGGCGGATTGCAGCGCGGCGAATTCCACCGGGCGCAGGGAAATGTCGAAGCCGGCTTCGGCGCCCATGGCCTGGATCAGCTCGTACACCTGCTGCATCGTCGTGTTGTTGCCGAACGTGATTTCCAGCTTCACGCGGTCGAATCCGGCTTCCTTGAGCAACGCCTTGGCCTTCTTGGGGTCGCGGCCGCTGCGCTCGAAACGCTTGTCATAGGCAAAGCTGGCCGGCGGGAAAGGCTGGTACGAGGGTTGGAACATGCCCTCGCCCACTACCTGGTTGATAGCATCGCGGTCGATGGCCAGATCCAGCGCTTCGCGCACGCGCTTGTCCTTGGCGAAGGGATTGTTCGCGCGCGCGCCATTGCCCAGGTTGAAGGAAAGCGATTGATAGCCGAGGCCGGTGACCGGCGCCAGGCGCAGGTTGGGATCGTCCTTGACGGCCTTGGCGTCCGACGGCGCGACGCGTTCGATGATGTTGAGGTCACCAGCGCGCAGGTTGTTCACGCGCACCGTGGCATCCGGAATGGGGGTAAAGATGAGGCGGTCGAAGTGATAGTCCGCGGCGTCCCAGTACTGCGCGAATTTATCCAGCACGATGCGATCGTTCTGCACGCGCTCCTTGAACTTGTACGGACCGGAACACACCGGCTTGCTGCCGGGATCCTTGTCGAAGGAGGCCGGCGAAATCATCATCCCGGCGCGGTCCGACAGCTGCGACAGCAGCGAAGCATCGGGTTCGGTCAGGTGCAGGACGACGGTTTCCGCATCGGGGGCGTCGACGCTTGCCAGCGTGACGAGCTCGCTCTTGCGGTTGCTGTCGGGCAGCGTGCGCGCGCGATCCAGGTTGGCCTTGACCGAGGCGGCGTCGATAGGCGTGCCGTCATGGTAGACGGCACCCTTGCGCAGCTTCATGGTCAGGGTCTTGCCGTCGGCGCTGGTGGACCAGGACACGGCCAGCTGGGGAATGATCTTCAGATCTGGAGTGATCTCGACCAGCTTGTCGCACAGGGAGGCGAAAACGATACGGCCGACAAAGGTGCGGGCGCGTGCCGGATCGAGCACGTCCGGATCGTCCTGCAGGCCGATGCGCAGGGTGGATTGCGCCATCGCGGCGCTGCTGGCGAGCAAACCGGCCAGCGTCATGGCCAAGCAAAGTTTACGCATGAGACTTCTCCAAATTGCGATCCGGCCGCGCGTCGCTCGCCGTATGCGGGCCGCCGACAGATCAAAGCCGGCATTGTATCCAAGGCTGATATATCAAGACCGGGTGTTTGTGTGTTTTTGCCGCCGGGCCGCCCCAAGGCAAAAAACGGCCCCCTTGGGGGCAGCAAGCCGGCAAGGCCGGCGCGGCGTGGGGGCCTTTTCCCCGCCGGGCCGCCCCAAGGCAAAAAACTGCCCCCTTTGGGGTGGCCCCCCTACACTCGCTTGGGTCGGGCCTGTCGTGGTCCGTCGGAAAAACTGAAGACGCCCTTGGCGACCAGTTCGGCGCATTCCGCCTTGACGATTTCGGTGAAGCGGGCAATGCCGGGATTGGCGCTGCCGTCCCGGCGCACCGCGAGCATGAGCAGGCGGTTCAACTGCACGCCTGTCACTTCGGATAGCGCCACGGTGCGAGCCTCGCGCTGACGGCGGAATACCGATACCGGCATTATGGTCGCCCATCGGCCCTGCATGACCAGTTCGCTGATCGATTCCACCGAGTCGATTTCGGCATGAATATTCAGGCGGCCGCCCACCACGCCCAGTTGGCGCTCCACGACGCTGCGGTGAAAGCGCGTCATCAGCAGGGGAATATCCGCCAGCGCGGAAACCGGGACGGTGGCGGCAATGCGCCGGGGCATGGCGGTCACGAGCGCGAAGGGTTCGCTATATAGATGGTGCAGGGCGAAATCCCGCGAGCCGTCCGGATTGGTCAGGAAGGCGACGTCGACCAGGCCGCGCTCCAGCCAGTCGGACAATACCGGCGTGAAGGATTCCCGCAAGGCGATGCGAAAACCGCCCAGGGCGCTGTCGCAACGCTCGAACAGCCCCGGCAGCAGGACCCTGCCCAGGGTGGGCGATGCGCCCACGGTGATCGTCGACTGCCCCAACTGCGCGCGGGTGGTCAATTGCGTCTTGACCTGCTCGGCTTCCGCCAGGATGCGGCGGGCCGCTTCGCACAGGGCGGCGCCCTCCTGCGTGAGCAGCGCGCCGCGGGCGCTGCGGCGCAGCAGGGAAACGCCCAGTTCGTTTTCCAACTCGCGCACGTGGCGGCTGAGCGCGGGCTGGGCGATCCGCACCAGGGCCGCCGCCGCGGTAAAGCTGCCCGTATCGGCGATGGCGACGAAATAGCGCAGGGCTTTCAGGTTCATGCAACGCTCGGATACGGGACACGCAGGATGGCGGGTGCGGAGTACATGCCATGCAGGCAGAAATCGCAGTCTAGAACAGTTTGTTATGGCTGAATAGGAAAACGGCATTGGCGTCATAGGAGACCGCTTCCTATACTCCGGGTTCCTTAGTTCAAAGTGATATGGCAGGACACGGATCCTGTACCTTCGATGCCCCAAGCAACTACAGCCGAGGCCAGCGTGCCTACCAGTGTTCCGGTACCGACCGCCCAACTTCAGGACTTCATCGCCCGCGTGCTGGCCGCGGTGGGCATGCCCGACGCCGACGCCCGCGTGGTGGGCGGCATCATGGCGGAAGCCGACGCGCGCGGCGCCGATGCGCACGGCATCTTCCGCTTGCCGGCCTACGTCAAGCGCATCCGTGCCGGCGGCATGAATATGCGGCCCGATATCCGGATCGTGCAGGAACGCGCCGGTTCGGCGCTGCTGGACGGCGACAACGGCATCGGCCATCTGATCATGAAGAAGGCGGCTGACCTGGCGGTGCAGAAGGCACGCACCACCGGCGTGGCCTGGGTGGGCGCGCGCATGAGCAATCATGCCGGTCCGGCGGGGATCTATGCGCGCATGCCGCTGCAACATGGAATGATCGGTATCTACATGGCGGTGGGCAGCGCCAACCATATGCCGCCCTGGGGCGGCACGGAAATGCTGCTGTCGACCAATCCCATCGCCATCGCCGTACCGGGCCGGTCGCGGCCGCCCATCGTGCTGGACATGGCCACCACCAATGCCGCCTACGGCAAGGTCAAGGCCAAGGCCCAGCGCGGCGAGATGATGCCGGAAGGCTGGATGGTGGGACGCGATGGCCAGCCGCTGCTGGATCCCAAGCGGTCCAATGAAGGTTTCCTGCTGCCCATCGGCGGCGCGAAGGGCTACGGCCTGGCGATGATGTTCGGTTTGCTGGCCGGGACGCTGAACGGCGCGGCCTTCGGCAAGGACGTCGTGGACTTCAACCAGGACTACGCGACGACGACCAATACCGGACATACGGTGATAGCGCTGGATGTGGAAGCCTTCATGCCGCTGCGGCAATTCGAGGAACAGGTGGATGACATCTGGGCGCAGATGAAAGCTTCGGAATTGCTGCCGGGCGCGGACGAAATCCGTCTTCCCGGCGAGCAGTCGCACCGCACGTATGAGGAGCGCATCGCCAACGGCGTGCCCATACACGGCGAACTGCGCGCAACGCTGGATGCGTTGGCGGATAGCTTGGGCGTGGCGCCGCTGGGCGCCTGACCCCGGCTGCACCGGGCGGGCGTGTAGCGTTGATGGGCGCCTGGCGGCGGCAGATGATGGTTCACGGAAGCAGGAGGTCGACTCATGCAACTTGCTCGCATCACCGGCGCTGGCGCCGTTGCGGCCGCCATGCTGTGCGTGGCGGTACCGTCGCCCACGGTGATGGCGGAAACCAATGCCGGCCAGATAAAACCGAGCGCGGCTAAACCTTTCGTCGCCACACCGGTCGCGTCCTTCAATGAACCCTGGGCGATCGGATTTCTGCCTGATGGGCGCATGCTCGTCACGGAAAAGCCAGGCCGGATATACCTGGTCGATCCCCAGGGTCGTAAAACCGCGGTTTCCGGCGTGCCCAAGGTTGCCTACGGCGGCCAGAATGGCCTGCTCGACATCGTGGCGGCGCCGGACTATGCGACGCGGCACACGATCTACTTCAGCTATGTGGAACCCGGCACCGGCGGCAGCGGCCTGGCGCTGGCCCGCGCCACGCTGAGCGAAAACGCCGGCGCTGCCGCCTTGAAGGACATGTCGGTCATCTGGCGGCAAACGCCCAAGGGCTCGGGGGGGCAGCCTGGAGGCATCATTGCCTTTGCGCCCGATGGGCGGCATCTGTTCCTGACGTCCGGAGACCGTATGCGTCCCCGCACCGCTCAGGATCCCGACCTGGCGCTGGGCAAGGTGCTGCGGCTGAACCTGGATGGCAGCACGCCGCCGGACAATCCGTGGGCGTCGCAGGGCGGCGTGCGGGCGCAGACATGGACGACCGGCCATCGCAATCCCTATGGACTGGCTTTCGCGCCCGATGGACGGCTGTGGATGGACGAAATGGGGCCGTTCGGCGGCGATGAATTGAACCTGATCATCGCCGGCCGCAATTACGGCTGGCCCATCGTGTCCAACGGCGACAACTATGACGGGACGCCTATCCCGCGCCATGCAACCCGCCCCGAGTTCGAAGCTCCGGTGATCTACTGGACGCCGGTGATCGCGCCCGCGGGGTTGGCGTTCTATACCGGCTCGATGTTCCCGCAATGGCGCGGGTCGGCCTTCATCGGCGGCTTGCGCGCGCGGGCGCTGGCGCGCATTACCTTCGACGACCGGGGCGGCGCGGCGGAAGCCGACCTGTGGGAAATGGGCCAGCGCATCCGCGATGTGGCGGTGGCGCCGGACGGCGCCCTGTGGGTGATCGAGGACGGCGCGGATGGGCGCCTGCTGCGCTTGACGCCCAAGCGATAAGGGGCTCGGCGACGTAGCGCGATGGTCATGCCGGCGCTAAGGGGTCGGCAACGTAGCACCGCGGTCATGCCGCGGTAACGCTGCAGGGCAGTAATGCGGCGGTGGGAATGCGGCGGGAATGCGCCAATGCTGGACGGCGACACGCGGCATGGAGGATATATGGCAAGCCAACCAATGAAGGAAGAAATAAAAAGGAGCAAGTGATGAAAAGGAAATGTCTTCACGCTTCACCATGTGCCATCGCGAGAACGCTGGACTGCATCGGGGACTGGTGGACATTGCTGATTCTGCGCGACGCCTATAACGGGATCCGGCGTTTCAACGCCATCCAGAAGAACCTGGGTATCCCACGCAATATTCTGACGGCACGGCTGCGTATGCTGGTCGACCGCGACATTCTCTCGATCGCGCCTGCCTCGGACGGCAGCGTCTACAGTGAATATGTACTGACGGAACGAGGCCGCGATCTGGTGCCGGTTTTGGTGGCGCTGCGCCAATGGGGGGAGCGGCACGCCTCCGCGATCGAGGCGACCGCGATGGCCGAACTGCTGGACGAAGTATCGCGCGGGCGTGGCGGCCCGATGGACGCGGGTATGGCGCTTGCTCAACCGGCCGGTTTTTGATCGTTACGCCGGCGTCGCCACGCCGGCCCTCCCGGTATGCGCAGAAGCAAAATTTTCAGGGCAGGCCTGGCCTGGACCGCTTTTTACCTGTTCCTGAATGGTGCCGCCATGGCGCAAGACATTACGCCCGCGGATGCGCGGCGTACTGTCGATATTTTGCAGGATAAAGCCCGGCGTACCGAGCTGATCAACACTCTTAATGCCATTGCCGCGGCGGCACCGCCCCCCTCCGGGGCCGCGGTCCGGCCCGGCCCGGCGTCAACGGCGTCGCCGGCATTGTCTTCATCGCCGGCATCGTCCGCATCGAGCGCATCGTCAACGCCGACCGGTTCGGCTGTCTCCGGCAGCCCTGCCGCGTCTCAACCAACAAAGGACGCTGACGAGCCGAATACCCTGGTACCGCTGGAGACTGGCGGTCTGATGGCGCGCACGTTGCGCAGCCTGAACCGGTGGATGGACGATTTTGCCGCGCAGATGGCGGAAGCCGGCCAGGCGGCAAAGGAAATCCCGGCGCTGTTCGCGCATTCGCGCGCGCTCGCGACACCGGCGGGACAACGAATGCTGGGGTTGCTGGCGATGGCGCTGCTCGCGGCCTTTGCGGCAGGCCTGCTGCTGGAGTGGGGTTTGCATCGCGCGCTGCAACGTCCACGAAGGGCGCTGAAGGAACACGCCAACCGGCCAGCGACCAGGCATGGCGCCCGACTGGAATCCACCGATGCCGCGACGCACGCTCATGCGAGGGAAGCCTTGCGCGACGCCGACCGTGATGCCGCCACCAACGAGGCGCGTGACGCGACGCAGGCGGGATTGAGGCCGCCGGCCGAGGGCGTTGCCGTCATCCAGACGCATCGCGACGGCGTGGACCGCGTTGAAACCGTGCCGGTGGGCATCGACAATGCCGCTGGATCCGCAAGCACTCCTTCCCCGGCGCCGGACGCGAGACAGGCACCCGCGCCGGCGACGGATGATGAGTCCCGGCGACAGGACTCCCGCCATCATTGGCGGACTCTTCGCAACCTGCCCTACGCGATCGGCGCCTTGATCCTGGAAATCCTGCCTATCGCGCTGTTCTTCATTATCGCCAGCCTGACGCTGCGCTTCATGGCGGGCAGCCATCCGCGCATCAGCGAGGCGGTCACCGGCTTTATCCAGGCCTACGCCGCGCTGCGCCTGACCATGGCGGTCGTGCGTCTGCTGGTCTCGCCGGCTGGACAGGGCCTGCGCCTGATGAACGTCGACCCCGCGACGGCACACCTGATGGTCACATGGATACGGTGGATAGTCGGGCTGGCGCTGTTCGGCATGGCCATCGCCGACACGATTCCCCTGCTGGGCACCGCCGTCGCGCTGCGGCTGGCATTCCTGAAGGCGGTGTCGCTGCTGGTGCATTTGAGCGCGGTAGTTCTCATCCTGAAGCTGCGCCGGCCCGTGCGCCGGGCCCTGCGCGCCGCGCCCGACAGCACGGGGCCGCTGGCCGCCGCCCGCGACTGGCTGGCCGATGCATGGACCGTCATCGCCATCGTGTTCGTCATGGGCGTCTGGGTGGTGTGGGCCATGGGCGTGCAGGACGGCTTTCCAAAGCTGATCCATTTCGTCCTGGTGTCGGCCGCCGTGCTGATCGTCGCCCGCTTGCTGGCCGTCCTGATCCTGGGCAGCCTGGGCCGCCTGTTCTCGACGACCCGCGCAGCCGGGCGCGGCGACGGCGGTGACGCGGAGGAACCGCGCGGCATGGCGCGGCTATCGGAACGCTACTATCCCTGGACGCGCGGACTGGTGTCCGTGGCCCTGACTCTTTGCACCATCGTGGTCCTGTTCGAATCCTGGGGCGTCGATGCCCTGGGCTGGTTCGCTGGCGGCACGCTGGGCCGCAGCCTGGCGTCGGCCGCGCTGACTATCGTGATTGCGATCATCGTCGCCATCCTGATCTGGGAGGCGGCGCAGTACGCGGTGGAACGCCGCCTGGCGCGTTGGACGCGCCAGGGCGACGCGGTGCGGGCGGCGCGGCTGCGCACGCTGCTGCCCATGCTGCGCACGGCGCTGTTCGTCGTCGTGGCGCTGATCGTGGGGCTGACGGCGCTGAACGAAATCGGCATCAACACCACGCCGCTGCTGGCCGGCGCCAGCATCATCGGCGTGGCGGTGGGCTTCGGGTCGCAGAAGCTGGTGCAGGACTTCATCACCGGCATATTCCTGCTGATGGAAAACGCCATGCGCGTGGGCGATTGGGTAACGGTGGCCGGGGTATCGGGCAGTGTCGAATATCTGTCGATACGCACGGTGCGTTTGCGCGGCGGGGATGGCGCGCTATATATCGTGCCCTTCAGCTCGGTATCGACGGTCGCCAACAGCAATCGCGGCATCGGCAACGCGGCTGTCCGCATCAGCGTGGCCTACGATACCGACATCGATATGGTCGTGGGCGAATTGAAGCAGATCGGCGCGTCGCTGCGCGATGACGCCAACTTCAAGGACCAGATCCTGAACGATATCGAAGTCTGGGGGGTGGATTCGGTGGATGGATCGATGGTGACCCTGGTCGGCCAGATGCGCTGCAGCGACAAAGGTCGTTGGGGCGTGCAGCGCGAAATCAACCGGCGCATTCTGGAACGCTTCCGCGAACTGGGTATCGAGATTGCCAATCCGCGCGCCAGCCTGCTGCTGCCGGCCGATGCACTACCGCTGGCGGTTCCGACGACTGCGGACGGGCCCGCGCAAGGCGGCGCGCAGCAAGACAGCCGCGCGCGCCAGGGCCTGCAGCGAACCTGAAGCAAACCGGGATTATTTGGGGATCAACGCGGCTACCGCGCGATCCATGGGATCGTCGCTGGCTTGCAGGCCCGCCTTGACACCGGCGCGGTCATCTTCGTTGCGGTTCTGGCTCATCTTGCGCTTGGCGTCGATGCGGGCGATGGGCAATCGTATGCCGACGATGCCGCGCAACATCGACGCAACGTAATCCGGCGGCGCGTCCGACACCGACCAGGGTGCTTCCCTCGTGGATTCATGCAGGTCGGTCAGGCCGGAGACGATCCGCAACAGGCGCTCCGCATCGTCGAAAAACTCCACCGGGCCATAAGCATGGACCGCCACGTAGTTCCAAGTCGGCACGACCTTGCCGTCGCGCTGTTTGCCGGGATACCACGACGGCGAGACATAGGCATCGGGTCCCATGAAGATCGCCAGGGCATCACCGGTTACCGTCATGCGCCAGTGCGGGTTGGCGCGCGCCATGTGGCCATAGAGCACGCCCTGCTCTCCTTCCTCGGCCGCCAGCAGCATGGGCATGGGCGTGGCCACCAGGCCGTCCGGGCCGGTGGTCACCAACTGGACGAGGCGTGCCTCGCGCATGGCACGGTGCACGGCGGACAGGTCTTTTTCGTGAAATGCGGGCGGCACGTACATGATGTTCTCCCCGGAGATGCCCCCATTATCGGCCAATCCGACCGGGAAGCTCGGCGGCAACAAGCCCAAGGGCAGCAATGCAGCGGGCGGGGGG
>DATJHN010000017.1:0-3421 GCA_035493915.1 Bordetella sp. | reverse complement strand
CTGGGCAGCATCGTCTATCACAACAAGCTCGGCACCCAGCTGCAGCGCGTGGAACGCGTGCGCGCGGTGGCCCGCGGCGTGGCCCAGGCGCTGGGCGCCGACGCGCAGGCGGCCGACCGCGCCGCCCTGCTGGCCAAGGCCGACCTCGGCACGCTGATGGTGGGCGAGTTCCCCGAACTGCAAGGCGTCATGGGCGCCTACTATGCCGAAGCCGACGGCGAAGCGCCCGACGTGGTGCGTGCACTGCGCGAGCAATACCGCAATCGCCTGGACGCCGCGGTGGACCGCGACGGCCTGACCATGGCGGCACTGTTCATCGCCGAACGCGCCGAAACCCTGGTCGGCATCTGGAGCATCGGCCTGGCGCCGACCGGCGAACGCGACCCCTACGGCCTGCGCCGCGCGGCACTGGGCCTGATCAGCGCCTTCGAGCAACTGGCCGCGGGCGGTTGGCTGAAACCCAGCGAAAACGGGCCGCTGACGCTGCAACAGGTGCTGCAACTGGCCGCCGACAGCTTCGGGCCCGGCCAGATTGCCGACAGCGTGACCAGCGAGGTCGGCGACTTTATCTACGAACGGTACCGCAACCAGCTGGCCGTGGAATTCGAACGCAACTCCGTCGACGCCGTGATCGCCCTGGCGCCGCCGCTGCACCAGGTGGCTGCCCGCGTGCGGGCCGTCACGGCATTCGGCGCGTTGCCGGAAGCCGCCAGCCTGGCGGCCGCCAACAAGCGCGTCGGCAACCTGCTGAAAAAAGCCGAAGGCGATATCGGCGCAGTCGATTCCGCGCGTTTGCAGGAACCGGCGGAACGCGCGCTGGCGCAGGCCATCGAACGCCTGAGCCCGCGCGCGCAATCGCAGTTCGACGCCGGCGACTTCGCCGGCAGCCTGAGCACGCTTGCCCAGGCGCGTGAACCGGTGGACGCGTTCTTCGCCGATGTCATGGTCATGGCCGACGACCCGGCCGTGCGCGCCAACCGCCTGGCCTTGCTGGGCGAGCTCCATGGCTTGATGAACAAGGTCGCTGACATTTCCCGGCTTGCCCAGTGAAACTAATCATTCTCGACCGCGACGGCGTCATCAATCAGGACAGCGATGCCTTCGTCAAATCGCCCGATGAATGGATTGCGCTGCCCGGCTCCATCCAGGCGATCTCGCGCCTGTACGAGGCCGGCTGGACCGTTGTCGTGGCCTCCAACCAATCGGGGCTGGGGCGCCGCCTGTTCGATATGAACACGCTTACCGCCATCCACGCCAAGATGCGGCGGGAATTGGCCCAGGCCGGCGGCGCGATCGACGCCATCTTCCTTTGCCCCCACCTGCCCGAAGAAAACTGCCGCTGCCGCAAACCGCTGCCGGGCATGTACGAGCAGATCGCCGAACGCTACGACGCCGATCTGACCGGTGTGCCGGCCGTGGGTGATTCGCTGCGCGATCTGCAAGCCTGCGCGGCGATGGGCTGCGCGCCCTGGCTGGTGAAAACCGGCAATGGCCAGAAAACGCTGGCATCCGGCCAATTACCGGCCGGTACTCGGGTCGCCGACGACCTGGCCGCGGTGGCCGATGCGCTGCTGGAAGAAAGCGCAGCATGAAGGCCATATCCTTTTTGCGGTCGCTGTTGTACCTGGTCTTTCTCAGCGTCACGGTCATTCCCTACGCGCTCGCCTGCCTGCTGTGGGCGCCGCTGCCGCTGCGCTGGCGTTATCGCCTGACGGTGGGCTGGCCGGGGCTGGCCATCTGGGGTGCACGCGTGTTCTGCGGCATACGCTGGCAGGTGCGCGGCTGGGAAAATCTGCCCGATGGCCCAGCCATCCTGTTGTCCAAGCACCAGTCGGCCTGGGAAACGCTGTATTTCCCCTCGCATATGCCGCGCGAGGTGTGCTTTGTATACAAGCGCGAATTGCATTGGGTACCGTGCTTCGGCTGGGGCCTGGCGCTGCTGCGCATGATACCCATCGACCGCAGCAAGGGACGCGATGCCTTCGAGCAAGTGGTTCGCCAGGGACAACGGCGGCTTAACGAAGGCCGCTGGCCCCTGCTGTTTCCGGAAGGCACCCGCATCGCGCCGGGCAAGAGCGGCCGCTTCAAGATGGGCGGCGCCCTGCTGGCCTCGCGCACGGAAACCGTCGTCATTCCGATCGCTCACAACGCCGGAGAGTGTTGGCCGCGCAACGCTTTTATCAAACGCCCCGGTTTGATCACCGTTTCGATCGGCCCCGCGATAGAATCCAAGGGCAAGTCTCCCGACGTCCTGAACCGCGAAGTCCAGGACTGGATCGAAGGCGAAATGCGCCGCCTCAACCCTGAAAGGTATGTCTCGGAATAACCAGCTCGAACTGCTGTTCAACGCTCCGCCCGGCGATACGGGCGGCGGCGCTTCCGAGTCGCCCTTGTCGAATCCAGAATTCCCCTTGCACGGCATGCCGGAGCCTGCGACGGACATCGTTTCCGCCCACAGCGCAGACGACGGTTTTGATCGAAACGCCGACAGCCCGGGCCGAGCCGTCGATCGAGATCCTGGCCTATCGTCCGACTCCGATGCCGGCGGAAGAACCAGGTTGCCGTCTCAGCGCGACGCGGCCGAAAGCTTCGACTTGAAACCGTCGTCCGCCGCCCCCTTCATCGTTGCCACGCCCTGCCCGCCTACCCTGCCGCCGAATGCACGCTGGCGCGTCGTCGCGACGCAGCAGCAGGATATCGGCTTCGTGCTGCTGCGTTCGCGCCGGCGCACGATCGGTTTCGTCGTCAGCGACGATGGACTGCGCGTGACGGCACCGAACTGGGTCACCCTGCGCCAGGTCGACGAAGCCGTGGTCGAAAAAGCGGGATGGATACTTGCCAAGCTGCGCGACTGGCACAAACGCCGTGAACAGTTGACGCTATCGCAGACTCAATGGCGCGCGGGCGGCGAACTGCCTTACATGGGCAAACGCATCGTCCTGGAACTGGGTTCGCGCGAACGGCATGCCACCCTATCGGGCGATGCCGACGCGCCACGCGACGGCGATGCGCTGCGCCTGGCCCTGCCCGCGGACGCCGCGGCTTCGCGCATCCGCGATGCCGCCCAGGCCTGGCTGCAGCAACGCGCGGGCATCTGGTTCGGTGCCCGGCTGGCGTATTTCCTGCAGGCCAGCGGGCTGAAGATACGCCGCTGGCGGCTGTCATCGGCCGCGACGCGCTGGGGTTCGTGCACCAGCGACGGCAACATCATGCTGAACTGGCGCCTGATCCATTTCACGCCGGCCATCATCGACTACGTGATAGCCCATGAATTGGCGCATCTGCGCGAGATGAACCACAGCTCGAATTTCTGGAACGAGGTCGGCCATATCCTGCCCGATTACCAGCAGGCCCGCGACGTCCTGCGGCGCCACGACCCGGCCATGCTCCCGCAGCTCTGAAGTGCAGTTCTGATCTGTAG
>DATJHN010000016.1:0-2190 GCA_035493915.1 Bordetella sp. | reverse complement strand
GCTGACGGAAGTCGCGCGCCGCGGCAGGGATCCGGGGCCTCTTTGCGACGGCCTGGGCTTTTCGCCCGACGACCTGAATCAGGACGGTTTTTTCGTATCCGGCCGCCAGGCCGCCCAATTGATACAGCGCGCCTTGCCCCTGCTGGACAATCCCGTACTGGGGCTGGAAATGGGCGCCGGCGTCAACATCGTGTCATGGGGCCTGATTACGCTGGGCTTCATGGCTTGCGGCTCGTCGCGCCAGCTTTTGGATTTTGCCATCGAGCACCAGCGCCACGCCGGCTGCTTGCCCAGCCTGCATGGCGAGGAAACCGGCCAGGCTTTCCGTCTGGTCGCGCGCGCGCCGTTCGCCGAACGCGACGTCGCGACATTTCTTGTCGACAAAGCCCTGGCATCGCTGGCGCAGCTGGGCCGCCAGGTGGTCGGCCCGCACTTCAATCCCAGCCGCGTGGACCTGGTCATGGAACGGCCGCCCTACGGCGCCGCCTACGAAAGCGTGTTCCGCTGCCCGGTCCGCTTCGGCAGCCCGGAAAACCGCATTTACTTTCCGGTCGAACCCTATGCCGTGCGTACCGCGGATGCGGTCGTACTACGCCAGGTCAAACGCGACCTGGCCCACGCCGGAGTACCGGAGCCGGTGCCGGCGATGCAGATATGCGTGGTGCAAGCCATCCGGCGCGACCTGGCCAACCCGCCGCCGCTGAGCGCGATCGCGTCGTCCCTGCACATCAGCGAACGCACGCTGCGCCGGCGACTGGTCGACGCCGGCAGCAGCTATGCAGGCCTGCTGTGCGAGGAGCGCAGGGCGCGCGCCCTGTCCCTGGTCTTGCACACTTCACGCTCCGTGCAGCAGATTGCGCTGGAATGCGGCTTCAGCGACGGGCGCACGCTGCAGCGCGCATTCAAGCGCTGGACCGGTCAGAGTCCCATGGCATTTCGCGGCCAATCGCGACTGCGACCAGGCGTGCAGGATGCCGCGGCGGCATAGCCCGCGGCGATCAGCGCCGCGCCAGGCCGCGAATCGCGTGCGCCAGCCGATCGATTTCGGCATCGGTGGTCAGATAGCTGACGGATGCCCTGGCGATTTCCCCCAGCCCGCGCGCCCGCATGTCCAGCGGGGTATAGGCAGGCCCGTTGGCGCTGATCGAAATGCCCTGCGCGGCCAGCTGGCGCAACACCAATCCCGCGTCGACGCCGCCGACATCGAATGACACCAGCCCCGAGCGCTCGCGCCCCTGGTCCAGCACGCGTACACCGGGAATATCCGCCAGCAACCCACGCACCGCCTGGGCGTTGCGATCGATGCGCGCACGTATGTTGTCGACACCGATGTCCAGCGTTTCCTTCAGGGCATTGGCGAATCCGCAGCGCAGCACGTATGAACGTTCGGACGGCTCGAAACGCGCGGTATCGGTACGCATGACCGGCAGGCCGTCGTCGTTCAGCGGCGCCGATTGCGTATCGACCATCACCGGCATCAGCCGCGGCAGAAAATCCTTGCGGATATACAGCAGGCCGGTTTCGCGGGGACCGCGCAAGGCCTTGCGGCCCACGCTCGTCAGCACGTCGCACCCTACGTCCTGGACGTCGACGGGCAATTGCCCCACGGCCTGGGCCGCATCGACGAAATAGGGAATGCCGTGCCGGCGCGCCACCGCCCCGATCGCCGCCGCCGGAT
Organism: Bordetella sp.; assembly: GCA_035493915.1. Classification (GTDB taxonomy): domain Bacteria; phylum Pseudomonadota; class Gammaproteobacteria; order Burkholderiales; family Burkholderiaceae_B; genus Bordetella_C. The sequence continues at coordinate 512 of DATJHN010000016.1, read as the reverse complement.
TGATCAGGCCGCCGTTGGCGGGCAGCCAGGTCACGCTGATCAGCCGCACGCGGTCGTCGATCATGGCTTCCAGCGCTTGCGGGTCCGCCATGCCGCTGCCGTCGCACGGGATCGCTTCGATACGCACCTGGTGGCGGCCGGCGGCCACGTGCATCGTGGCGATATTGCCGCCCCATTCCTGGCGCGCCACCAGGATGCGGTCGCCGGCCTTCCAATTCCCCAGCCCGGCGAAGGCGCCGCCCCACCCCACCGAATTTCCCGTGGTCAGCGCGATTTCCGCGGGCTGCGCGTTCAGCAGCCGCGCGGCCAGGACGCGTGCCTGCTCTGCCTGATCGCGCGCCGCCGCGCCGGCCTCGATCGGTCCCATCTCGGCCTCGCGCCACAGCTGCGCCCGCATCGTCTCCAGCGTGTCCACGGAGGGCAGCGACGAGCCCGCGTGATTGAAGTGGACCGTGGTCCGCGTACCCGGGGTACGGGCGCGCAGAGCGTCGATGGCCGCGTCCGTCAATGGC
>DATJHN010000015.1:0-3827 GCA_035493915.1 Bordetella sp. | reverse complement strand
GTCGAAGGTTTCGACACCGACGCGGATAATGTTGGCGGGCACGCCCAGCGCCCAGGCCGCGCCGACGGCGGCCAGCATGTTTTCGATCTGGAAGGCGACGCGTCCGCCTATCGTCAGCGGAATGGCCGACAGTTCGCAGACGCGCTGTTCGCTGCTGCCTTGGGCCAGCACGACGTGGCCGTCGCGCACGAATACCGCGCGCTTGCCCAACGCCAGGTGCGATGCGATGGCGGGCAGGCGCGGGTCCTGCCCGAAGAACACGACGTCGCCGTCGCACAGTTCGGCCATCTGCACGACGCGCTCGTCGCGCGCGTTCAGCACTGCGGTGCCGGTGGGCAGCACGACATCGATCTGCGTGCGCAGCACGTTATACATGCCGTCCAGGTCGCGGATATCGTGTTCACCCAGGTGGTCGGCTTCGTCGATATTGGTAACGATACCGACGTGGCAGCGGTCGTAGGCCAGACCCTGGCGCAGCATTACCGTGCTGCTGTTTTCGATAACGGCCGCATCGACGGAACGGTTCATCAGTACGCGGCGGCCCGTGGCCCAGTCGCCGCGGTCGCCTTTTTCTACCTGCCGCTGATTGAAGTACAGGCCTTCGCTGCAAGCCAGGCCTACGTGCTTGCCCCACAGTTGCAGCAGCCGCGCGGTCAGGCGTGCCACCACGGTTTTGCCATTGGTGCCGGTGACGCCGACGATGGGAATGCGCCCGTCTTCGCCGTCCGGGAACAAGTGGTCGATGATGGCCTTGCCCACCGGACGCGGCTGGCCGTCGGCCGGCTTCAGGTGCATGAGCAGGCCCGGCCCGGCATTGACTTCGACGATGGCGCCGCGCTGTTCTTCCAGCGGCCGTGAGATGTCTTCCGCGACCAGGTCCACGCCGGCGACGTCCAGGCCGACGATGCGGGCGGCCAGCGTGACGGCGTAGGCGACTTCCGGATGGACCAGGTCGGTCACGTCGAAGGCCACGTTGCCGTTGCGCTGGATAAGGACTTCCTGGCCGGCCGGCGGCACGCTGTCGGCGGCCAGGCCCTGGCGAGCGATTTCCAGGCGGGCGGCCGAATCCAGCCGTACCTTGTTCAACGGGCAATCCTCGCCGCTGCCGCGGCGCGGATCGGTATTGATCTGCCGTTCGATCAGGTCCTCGACGCTATGCACGCCGTCGCCGATGACCCACGCCGGTTCGCCGCGCGCCGCGGCCACCATGCGCTCGCCCACGACCAGCAGGCGGTGTTCGTTGCCGGTGACGAAGCGTTCGACCAGCACGCCGCTGCCTTCTTCCTCGGCCACGGCGTAGGCGGCCTTGACCTCTTCGTAGCTGTTCAGATTGGTGAAGACCCCGCGGCCGTGGTTGCCGTCATAGGGTTTGATGACCACCGGCAAGCCGATGTCCTGCGCGGCGTCCCAGGCTTCTTCCTGCGATTCCACCAACTGGCCTTCGGGCACCGGCACGCCGCATTCGGCCAGCAGGCGCTTGGTCAGGTCCTTGTCGCGCGAGATGCCCTCGGCGATGGCGCTGGTGCGATCGGTTTCGGCGGTCCAGATGCGGCGCTGGCGGGCGCCGTATCCCATCTGCACCAGGTTGCCTTCGAACAGGCGTATGAAGGGGATGTCGCGGTCGTCGGCGGCGTCGACGATGCAGGCGGTGCTGGGCCCCAGGCAATGGCGGTCCACCATGCGGCGCAGCCTGTCGATGGTGGCTTCGACGTCGAAGGGACGGTCTTCCATGGCGGCCATGACCAGATCGCGTGCCTCGGCCAGCGCGGCCCGCGTGACGTCTTCCTGCCAGGCCCGTACGATGACTTTGTAGACGCCGCGCGTGGCCGTTTCGCGCGCCTTGCCGAAGCCGCCGGGCAGGCCGGCCAGATTCTGCAGTTCCAGCGTGACATGCTCAAGGATATGGGCCGGCCAGGTGCCTTCGCGCAGGCGCTGCAGGAAGCCGCCGCGCACGCCGGGGCTGCAGCGGTGTTCGATCAGGGTGGGCAGCCAGCTCGACAAACGCTCGTAGAATCCCGGGATCGTATTGGAGGGATAGTCTTCCAATTCGCCGATGTCCACCCAGGCTTCCAGCACCGGGCGATACGTCCAGATGTTCGGGCCGCGCAAAGCCACGACATCGAGAAATTCAATGTCTTTCTTTTTCATGTTTTAATTTGCCGAAAATTCCGATGGCGAACGGAAAAAATCCCTGGGCTTGGGGCGGTTCGTGGGTTATCCCGTGTAGGTACACGGTGCGCGTTTCGTCAGTGCCAGGGTGCTCTGTGTATGCCGCCGATTATAGAAATATCGGTAAGGTGGCGGCGACGCGGATTCTATCCATGACGTCCGTAGTGTTGCAAGGAAGGAACACGTTTTCAGCTTAGCGCCGAAATCGGGGTCCCGGCCTGCTGGTTCCGCCGCGGCTGTGAATACGTTTTCCATGAAGAAACCCGTTTTTCTCTCTGTTTCCGACAGAGCAACCTTGCCAGCCGACTGGCACGCAGACATGGTCGCCCAACTGGGTGACGGCGAGCTATTGCTCGCCTGGTTGGCGCTAGACCTCGATGCCACGCTGAAGTTCCGCAACGGCATGGTCTTCGTGACCGACCGGGCCATCGTCGCGCGCGAGCCTGGCGACGAGCATTGGCGGCGCTGGCCTTACGAAGTGACGGAAAGCGTAACGGTTTCAGACCATGCGGGTGCCGGCACCCTGGAATTGCAGGGCCCCGACGCGCGATTGGCGATATGGCGCTACACGCTGGGCCGCAATCCAGCCGCATTGCGGCTGCGCGACGCCTATATGCGCCAGCGTGACGTCCTGCGCGGCGTCGCGGACGCGAGCGAATCCAGCGACCGCATGTGCGCGACCTGCCTGGAGCCGCTTAGCGCAGAGCAGGATGTTTGTCCGGTCTGCAATCCGCCGACGCCCGAGCCGCCATCCACCTGGGCCTTGCTGCGGCTGTGGCGCTTTGCCGTGCCCTACCAGATGCCGCTGATCATCGGTTTCGTGCTGACGGTACTGGCGACCGCGGCGACGTTGGTGGCGCCTTACCTGACAATGCCCTTAATGGATGAGGTGCTGATCCCTTTCCAGAACGGCGCCCCGATCGATGACGACCGCGTGGCAATGTACCTGTCGGGCCTGTTCGCGTCGGCGCTGCTGGCCTGGGGCCTGGGCTGGGGCCGCACCTATATCCTGGCGTGGGTCAGCGAACGGATCGGCGCGGACCTGCGCACGACGACCTACGAGCATATGCACCACCTGTCGCTGGCCTATTTCGGCGGCAAGCGCACGGGCGACCTGATCGCGCGCATCGGCAGCGAGACCGACCGTATTTGCGTATTCCTGTCGCTGCATCTGCTGGACTTTGCCACCGATGTCCTGATGATCGTCATGACGGCGGTGATCCTGATTTCCATCAATCCCTGGCTGGCGCTGGTCACGCTGGTGCCGCTGCCTTTCATCGGCTGGATGATCCATGCGGTGCGCGATCGGTTGCGCCATGGTTTCGAGAAGGTGGATCGGGTCTGGTCGGAGATCACCAATGTGCTGGCCGACGCCATTCCCGGCATACGCGTGGTCAAGGCCTTTGCTCAGGAAAAACGCGAAGTGCGCCGCTTCCGCGAAGCCAACCAGCGCAACCTGGACGTCAACGACCGCGTCAATACCATATGGGCGCTGTTTTCGCCGACGGTGACGCTGCTGACCGAAATCGGCCTGCTGGTGGTGTGGATCTACGGTATCTGGCAGGTCTCGCGGCACGAGATCACGGTGGGTGTGCTGGCGGCGTTCCTGGCCTATATCGGCCGCTTCTATACGCGCCTGGATTCGATGAGCCGCATCG
>DATJHN010000014.1:0-11307 GCA_035493915.1 Bordetella sp. | reverse complement strand
ATGCACATGAACATCGCGCCCGACACGAAACCGTGCGAAATCATCTGCACGATCGCGCCTTCGATACCCGCGGTATTGAAGATGAAGAAACCCAGCGTCACGAAACCCATGTGGGCCACGGAAGAATAGGCCACCAGCTTTTTCATGTCGTCCTGGACGATCGCGACCAGGCCGATGTAGATCACGGCGATCAGCGACAGGGCGATGATCAGGCCGGCCAGGCTATGCGATGCATCCGGCGCGATGGGCAGCGAGAACCGCAGGAAGCCGTAGGCCCCCAGCTTCAGCATGATTGCCGCCAGCACGATGGAGCCGCCGGTCGGCGCTTCCACGTGGGCATCGGGCAACCACGTGTGTACCGGCCACATCGGCACCTTGACCGCGAACGCGGCCAGCAAGGCGACGAAGATCAGCAGCTGCGGCGTCATGCCCAGCTTCAGCTGTTGCCACTGCAGGATGTCGAAGGAACCGCCCGACGCATTCCACAGGTAGATGAAGGCAACCAGGGTCAGCAGCGAGCCCAGCAGCGTGTACAGGAAGAACTTGAACGCCGCATAGACGCGATTCGGTCCGCCCCACACGCCCACGATGATGTACATCGGGATCAGGGTGGCTTCGAAGAACACGTAGAACAGCAGGCCGTCCAGCGCGACAAAGACACCGATCATCAGCCCGGACAGGATCAGGAAGGCCGCCATGTACTGCGCGACGCGGCTGGTGATCACTTCCCACCCCGCCAGCACCACGATGACCGTGATGAACGCGGTCAACAGGACGAACCACAGCGAAATGCCGTCGATGCCCAGGTGGTAGTTGACGTTGAAGGTACTGATCCACGGCACGTTTTCGACGAACTGCATGTTCGCCGTCGACGGGTCGAAGCCGGTGTACAGCGGAATCGTCACCAGCAGGCCGGCCACGGCGCCGATCAGCGCCAGCCACCGCGTCAGGCCGCGCTTGTCGTCTCCGCCCAGGGCGAGGACCAGCAGGCCGGCAACGATGGGAACAAAGACCGCGAGGGTAAGCCAGGGAAAAGTGTGGGATGCCATCTCGCTAGCCATTTATTGGGGAATCAATACGAAGAAAGTCACCAGGGCCAGGATGCCGATGATCATGGCGAAGGCGTAGTGATAGATGTAGCCGGACTGCAGAAGGCGGCTGATACCCGCCACCCAGCCCACCAGCCGGGCGCTGCCGTTGATCAGGCCGTCGATCACGCCGCGATCGCCGGCTTGCCACAGGCCACGGCCCAGGCCGCGCGCCGCACGCGCGATCACCTGTTCGTTGAACCAATCCACGTAGTACTTGTTTTCGAGGATGGCATTGATGCCGGACAGGCTGGACTTGATCGCCGCCGGGACCTTGGGATTGATCAGGTAGCAGTACCAGGCAACCACGGCGCCGGCCACGACCAGCCAGAAAGCTACGCTGGTGAACGCCTCCAGGCCGAATTCGACCCAGCCGTGCCAGTCTTCGGCCAGTTCGTGCATGGCCGGGTGCTGCGGCAGGACCGTGATGGCGCCCTGGAAGAACTTGCCGAACAGCATGGGATCGACGACCAGCGCCCCGATGATGACCGACGGAATCGCCAGGACCACCAGCGGCAGCGTCACCACCCATGGCGACTCGTGCGGAGGACCGCCGTGGCCATGATCGTCGTGGCCATGGCCGTGGTCATCGGCGGCGCCGTGCACCTGGGCTTCCGCCCCATGGCTGTCGTCGTGATGCGCGTGGCCGTGGCCGTGCGTATCGAAGCGTTCCTTGCCGTGGAAAACCAGGAAGTAGACGCGGAAGGAATACAGCGAGGTCACGAACACGCCGATCAAGGTCGCGTAGTGCGCGAAACCGGCGCCCCACACGTTGGCGGCGCCCGCGGCCTCGATGATGTGTTCCTTGGAATAGAAGCCCGAGAAGAACGGCGTGCCGACCAAAGCCAGCGTGCCGATCAGGAACGTGATCCAGGTGATGGGCATGTACTTGCGCAGGCCGCCCATGTTGCGGATGTCCTGGTCGTGGTGCATGCCGATGATGACCGAACCCGCGCCCAGGAACAGGAGCGCCTTGAAGAACGCGTGCGTCATCAGGTGGAAGATCGCCACCGAGTACGCCGACGCGCCCAGCGCCACCGTCATGTAGCCCAGCTGCGACAGCGTGGAATAAGCCACCACGCGCTTGATGTCATTCTGGATGATGCCCAGGATGCCCAGGAACAGCGCACCGATGGCGCCGATGACGATGATGAAGGACAGCGCCGTATCGGAATGCTCGAACAGTGGCGAAAAACGCGCCACCATGAAGATGCCGGCGGTCACCATCGTCGCCGCGTGGATCAGCGCGGAAATCGGCGTCGGGCCTTCCATCGAATCGGGCAGCCAGGCATGCAGCGGCACTTGCGCCGACTTGCCCATCGCGCCGATGAACAGGCAGATGCAGGCCACGGTCAGCAGCATCCAGTCGCTGCCCGGAAGCGTCATGGCGGCCAGCTTGTCCGCCTGGCCGAACACGTCGGCGTACTGCATCGAGCCCACATAGGCGAACAGCAGGCCGATGCCCAGCACGAAACCGAAGTCGCCCACGCGGTTGATCAGGAAGGCCTTCATGTTGGCGAAGATCGCCGTCGGCCGGGTGTACCAGAAACCGATCAGCAGGTACGACACCAGGCCCACCGCTTCCCAGCCGAAGAACAGCTGCACCATGTTGTTGGACATGACCAGCATCAGCATGGAGAACGTGAACAGCGAGATGTAGGCGAAGAAGCGCTGGTAGCCGGGATCGTCCGCCATGTAGCCGATGGTGTAGATGTGCACCATGAGCGAGACGAAAGTGACCACGACCATCATCATCGCCGACAGCGGATCGATCAGGAAGCCGATGTTCAGTTGCGTGTTGCCGATCAGGCTCCACGTATAGACGTTGCCGTTGTAGGTGTGTCCGTCGAGCACGTCGCCCAGCACCACGAAGGCGCCGATCGTGGAGATCAGCACGCACAGGATGGTGATCAGGTGAGCGCCGCGGCGGCCGATCGGCTTGCCGAGAAACCCGGTTCCGAACAGACCGGCCAGGATGGCGCCGGCCAGGGGCGCCAGGGCGATGAGCAGGTAAAGATTGGGGGAGCTAGACATTATTATTCCTGGACTCCGTCAGCCCTTCAGGCGATCGAGTTCGTCAACGTTGATCGTGTTCAGGTTGCGGAACAGCAGCACCAGAATGGCCAGGCCGATCGCGGCTTCAGCGGCGGCGACGGTCAGGATGAAGAACACGAAAACCTGTCCGGCGGTATCGCCGGACCAGCTCGAAAAAGCCACGAAGTTCATGTTGACGGCCAGCAGCACTAGCTCGATGGACATCAACAGGATGATCAGGTTGCGGCGGTTCAGGAAGATGCCGAAGATGCCGATGGCGAACAGGATCGCCCCCAGTATCAGGTAATGGGCCAGCGTCAACGTCACTTCTGTTCTCCTTGGGACGGAACGGCCGCGGCAGCCCGGGCCTGGGCGCGTTCGCTCTGCGCCGGCATGCTCACCAGGCGGAAGCGGTCCTTGGCGCGCACGCGCACGGCTTCCCCAGGGTTGTTGTACTTGACGTCGCGGCGGCGGCGCAGGGTCAGCGCGATCGCCGACACCATGCCGACCAGCAGCAGCACGGCGCCGACTTCGACGGCGTACACGTACTGGGTGTACATCGCCGTGCCCAGCGCGCGGGCGTTGTTGTAGTCACCCGCGATGGCCGCCGGAGCGCCCGCGTCGAACCAGGTCGAACCCAGCACGAACGAGATTTCCAGCACCAGGATCAGGCCGATCGCCATGCCCAGGGGCAGGTAGGTACGCAAGCCGGTTCGCAGCGACGACATGCGGATGTCCAGCATCATCACGACGAAGAGGAACAGCACCATAACGGCGCCGACGTACACCAGGACAAGCAGCAGCCCCAGGAATTCGGCGCCCAGCATCATCCACAGCATGGCCGCGTTGAAGAACGCCAGGATAAGGTGCAGCACCGCGGTGACGGGGCTGCGCGCCGTGATGACGCGGAACGCCGCCACCACCAGGACGATGGACAGTATGTAGAACAGAACGGTCGTGAAAGTCATGGAATCGTACCCGGCATCAACGGTAGGGCGCGTCTTCGGCGCGGCGTTGGGCGATTTCCGCCTCGTAGCGGTCGCCGACCGCCAGCAACATGTCCTTCGTGAAGTACAGGTCGCCGCGCTTTTCGCCGTGGTATTCGTGGATATGCGTTTCCACGATGGAGTCCACCGGACAGCTTTCTTCGCAGAAGCCGCAGAAGATGCACTTGGTCAGGTCGATGTCGTAGCGCGTGGTGCGGCGGCTGCCATCGTCGCGCACCTCAGACTCGATGGTGATGGCCAGGGCCGGACACACGGCTTCGCACAGCTTGCATGCGATGCAGCGCTCTTCCCCATTGGGGTAGCGGCGCAGCGCATGCAGCCCGCGGAACCGCGGCGACGCCGGGGTTTTTTCGTGCGGGTAGCGCAGGGTGACCTTGCGCTTGAAGAAATACTTGCCCGTCAGGCGCATGCCCTTGAGCAGTTCGGACAGCAAGAGGCTGCCGAAGAAATCCTTGATCGCTTCCATATCCTGCCTTTTGACTATCGCTAGCGCCAAATATTCCAGGGCGTCTGCATCCAGATCGCCACCACGAGCAGCCACACGCCGGTCAGCGGAATAAAGATCTTCCAGCCCAGGCGCATGATCTGGTCGTAGCGGTAGCGCGGGAACGACGCCCGGAACCAGACGAACAGGGAGACTACGCAGAACGTTTTGAGACCCAGCCAGATCCAGCCGGGAATCCAGGTAAGCGGGGCTATGTCGATGGGCGACGTCCAACCACCCAGGAACATGATCGAAGCCAGCGCCGACAACAGAATCATGTTGGCGTATTCGCCCAGGAAGAACAGCGCGAAGGCCATGCCCGAATATTCGACCATGTGGCCCGCGACGATTTCCGATTCGCCTTCCACCACGTCGAACGGAGCGCGGTTGGTTTCGGCAACGGCCGATACGACGTAGATGACGAACAGCGGCAGCAGCGGCAGCCAGTTCCAGGACAGGAACGTCAAGCCGTGGTCCGCGAACCAGCCACGCGTCTGGCCCAACACGATTTCACTCATGTTCAGGCTGCCCGACACCAGCAGCACGGTAACCAGCACGAAGCCGATCGCCAGCTCGTACGACACCATCTGCGCCGAGGCGCGCAGCGCGCCCAGGAACGCGTACTTGGAATTGGAGGCCCAGCCCGCGACGATAACGCCGTACACGCCCACGGACGTGATGGCCATGATGTACAGCAGGCCGGCGTTCACATTGGCCAGCACCACATTCGGTCCAAACGGCATTACCGCCCAGGCGGCCAGCGCGGGCATCAGCGTGACCACCGGTGCCAGTATGAACAGGATGCGGTTGGCCTCGGTGGGCACCACCACTTCCTTGGTCAGCAGCTTGAACACGTCGGCGAACGGCTGCAGCAGGCCGCGGAAGCCGACGCGGTTGGGACCCAGCCGCACGTGCATGAAGCCGATCATCTTGCGTTCCCAGTAGGTCAGGTACGCAACGCAAAGAATGATGGGCACCGCGATGATCACGACCTTGACCAGGGTCCAGACCACGAACCAAGGGGTCGCCCCCAGCAAAGCCTGACCTTGGCTTTCAAAAGAGTTGAGCCATTCCATCAGGCACGCTCCACGCTGATTTCACCGTATGCACCGCCCAGGGCGGCGGTTTGTTCGAAGCCGGCGGAAACGCGCACCGCACGATCCGCGACCGTGTCGTCCTGCACCGTTTCCAGCTCGACGGCGCCGGTCGCGGCGCGCACGCGCACCTTGACGCCAGCGGTCAGGCCCAGGCCGGCCAGGGTCTGGCCGTTCATGCGCACCGCGGGCGGACGCGAGGCCGGAGCGGCTTGCAGGGATTCGGCGCGGCGGACGATGGCATCCGTGCGGTAGATCGGCACGTCGGCCACGCGTTCCAGGCCACCAAACGCGGTGCCCAGGCCGGGTGCGGCGTTGATGCGGTTGGACAGGCGCCCTTCCACTCCACCGGACAGCACGCTATCGCGTACCGATTCGGAGGTTTCGTCGTCGAAGCCCGCCAGCTGCAGCACATTGCCCATGACGCGCAACACCTTCCACGCGGGACGGGTCTGCTGGAACGGCGCCACGGTGCCCTTGAAGCTTTGTGCCTGGCCCTGCGCGTTGACGTAGGTACCGGAGGTTTCGGTGAACGGCGCGACGGGCAGCATCACGTTCGCCCAGTCCGCGGCGGCGGACCGGTACGGCGTCAGCGCCACGGCGAACTGCGCATCGCGCAGCGCGGCCAGGGCCTGCGGGCCGTTGTCGGCGTCCAGCAGCGGTTCCGCATGCAGCACGATATAGGCCTTGAGCGGATCGGCCAGCATGGCGGCGGCGGTCTTGCCGCCCTTGCCCGGCACGGCGCCGGCGAGATAACCGCCGACCGTGTTGCCGCCGGCGGTCAGGAAGCCCAGGCGGGCACCCGCCAGGGCCGCGATGCCTTGCGCATTGGCGGCGATCGTGGACGCCTGCGGCGACGTGACGGCCATATTGCCCAGCAGGACGGCAGCCTGGGTACCCGAGGTCAGGCTGGCCGCGATCAGCTTGGCCTGCTCGCCCGGCACGACACCGCCGAATTCGGCGGGAACATTCTGGTTCTTGATCTGGGCCAGGGCCACGGCCACTTCGGCCAGCGCGCGCGGTAGCGCGGACGGCGCAACGGTCAGGCGACCGGCGACAGGCATCAGCGGATCGTCCGCCAGGCTGTCGACCAGCAGGATCTGCGTGCCGCGCTTGGCGGCCTGACGCAGCCGCTGGGCCATCAGGGGATGATCCTTGCGCAGCACCGAGCCGACGACCAGGACGCGATCCAGCGTATCCAGATCCGTGATGGGCATGCCCAGCCAGGGCGTGCCTTCCAGCGCCGCGCCGAAGGACGAATCGGTCTGGCGCAGGCGGAAGTCGATATTCTCGGAACCCAGCGCGCGGACCAGTCGGCCCAGCAGCGCATATTCTTCAGTGGTGGCGTACTCGGTCGCCAGCGCGCCGATCTGGCCGCCGCCGAAGTTGTCACGCACACGGGACAGGCCCTGGGCGACGGCCTGCAGCGCATCGGCCCAGGAAGCTTCCTGCCATTCGCCGTCGGCACCCTTGATCATGGGCGTGGCCAGCCGGTCTTCGGTATTCAGGCCTTCGTACGAGAAGCGATCGCGGTCGCTGATCCAGCATTCGTTCACCGCGTCGTTTTCGAACGGCACCACGCGCAAGACCTGGTCGCCCTTGACCTGCACCACCAGATTCGCGCCCAGGCTGTCGTGCGGGCTGACCGAACGGCGGCGCGCCAGTTCCCAGGTACGCGCGCTGTAGCGGAAAGGCTTGGACGTCAGGGCGCCGACCGGGCACAGGTCGATCATGTTGCCGGACAGTTCGGATTCGACGGAGCGGCCGACGAAGGACGTGATTTCCGAGTGCTCGCCCCGGCCGATCATGCCCAGTTCCATCACGCCCGCGATTTCCTGGCCGAACCGCACGCAGCGCGTGCAGTGGATACAGCGGCTCATTTCCTCCGCCGACACCAACGGGCCCAGGTCCTTGTGGAAGACCACGCGCTTTTCTTCGTGGTAGCGCGACGCCGAGCCGCCGTAGCCGACCGCCAGATCCTGCAACTGGCATTCGCCGCCCTGATCGCAGATCGGGCAATCCAGCGGATGGTTGATCAACAGGAATTCCATGACCGACTTTTGCGCGGCCTTGGCTTTTTCCGAGTTGGTGAACACCACCATGCCGTTGGTCACGGGCGTGGCGCAAGCCGGCAGCGCCTTGGGCGCTTTTTCGACTTCGACCAGGCACATGCGGCAGTTGGCGGCGATGGAAAGTTTCTTGTGGTAGCAGAAATGCGGCACGTACTGCCCGAGTTTCTGGGCAGCATGCATCACCATGCTGCCCTCGGGCACTTCTACCTTATTGCCGTCGACGGTTAGTTCAACCATTGTCTGTTCCTGGACCTACAGATAATGCGGGACCACGCACTTCTTGTGCTCGACGTGGTACGCGAATTCGTCGTGGAAATGCTTCAGAAAGCCGCGCACGGGCATTGCCGCGGCGTCGCCCAGCGCACAGATCGTGCGACCCATGATGTTGCCCGCGACGTTATCGAGCAAATCCAGATCTTCGGGCCGGCCTTCGCCGTGTTCGATGCGGTTGACCATGCGATACAGCCAGCCGGTGCCTTCGCGGCACGGCGTGCACTGCCCACAGCTTTCCTCGAAGTAGAAATACGAAAGGCGCAGCAGCGACTTGACCATGCAGCGGGTGTCATCCATGACGATGACCGCGCCTGAACCCAGCATGGACCCCGCCTTGGCGATGGCGTCGTAATCCATGGTGGTGTCCATCATGATGCTGGCCGGCAGCACCGGAGCGCTGGAACCGCCAGGAATCACCGCCTTGAGCTGGCGGCCGGGGCGCATGCCACCAGCCAGTTCCAGCAGCTTGGAGAACGGCGTGCCCATCGGAATCTCGTAGTTGCCGGGACGTTCGACGTCTCCGGTGATCGAGAAAATCTTGGTGCCGCCGTTGTTGGGCTTGCCGACTTCCAGATATTGCTGGCCGCTATTGCGGATGATCCAGGGCACCGCCGCAAAGGTTTCGGTGTTGTTGATCGTGGTGGGCTTGCCGTACAGGCCGAAGCTGGCGGGGAACGGCGGCTTGAACCGCGGCTGGCCCTTTTTGCCTTCCAGCGATTCCAGCAGCGCGGTTTCTTCGCCGCAGATGTAGGCGCCGTAGCCGTGGAAGCCATGCAACTGGAAGCTGAATTCCGACCCCAGGATTTTATCGCCCAGGAAACCGGCGGCACGCGCTTCTTCCAGGGCTTCTTCGAAGCGTTCGTACACTTCGAAGATTTCACCGTGGATGTAGTTGTAGCCGACGGTGATGCCCATCGCATATGCCGCGATGGCCATGCCTTCGATCACGATGTGCGGATTGAAGCGCAGGATGTCGCGATCCTTGAACGTACCGGGTTCGCCTTCGTCCGAATTGCACACCAGGTACTTCTGGCCCGGGAACGTGCGCGGCATGAAGCTCCACTTCAGCCCCGTGGGAAAGCCCGCGCCGCCGCGGCCACGCAAACCGGACGCCTTGACTTCGGCGATGACGTCCTCCGGCTTCATGCCGGTGGTCAGGATCTTGCGCAGCGCCTCGTAGCCGCCGCGCTTGACGTAGTCTTCCAGGCGCCAGTTGGCGCCGTCGACGTCGGCCAGGATCTGCGGCTGGATGTGACGGCCGTGCAGGCACATAGACTGCGACAGGTCACCCATGGGGTTGGGATCCAGCCCCTGGGCGAACTGGCGATACAGGTCCGGCGCATTCATGCCGTTTCTCCTTGCGCGCGCAGGCCGTCGATCAGCTCGTCCAGCCGCGTTTCGGTCATGCGTACACACATATGCTTGTTGTTCACGAGCACCACCGGCGAATCACCGCAGGCGCCCATGCATTCACCTTCGACCAGCGTGAACATGCCGTCGGCGCTGGTGCCGCGGTAATCGACACCGAGCTTGCGCTTCAGGTAATCGCCTGCCCTTTCACCGTCGCGCAGCGCGCACGGCAGGTTGGTACAGACCGAAATCTTGTGCTTGCCGGTACGCGCCACATTGAACATGTTGTAGAAGGTGGCGACTTCCTGGACCGCGATAGGAGGCACCCCAAGGTAGGTGGCGACGTCTTCGATGATCTCGGTCGACAGCCAGTGCTTCTCGTCCTGCGCGATCGCAAGCGCGGCCATGATGGCCGACTGCTTCTGGTCGCCCGGGAACTTCGTGAGCTCCTGGTCGATTTTCTGGTAAGCCTGTTCGGAAAGCAGCATAGTTTGAATCCGGAATATGCAAGAGGCCCCTTCGGGGTCTTCTTCGAGGTCGCGCAACGTTCCCTAGCGATCGATTTCGCCGAACACGATGTCCTGCGTGCCGATGACGGTAACGGCGTCGGCGATCATGTGTCCGCGAGTCATTTCATCCAACGATTGCAGGTGCGGGAAACCCGGCGCGCGGATCTTCAGGCGGTACGGCTTGTTCGCGCCGTCGGACACCAGGTAGATGCCGAACTCGCCCTTGGGGTGTTCCACGGACGCGTAGGCTTCGCCGGGCGGCACATGGAAGCCTTCGGTAAAGAGCTTGAAATGGTGAATCAGCTCTTCCATGTTGGTCTTCATGGCGGCACGCTTGGGCGGCGCGACCTTGTGGTTGTCGATCATCACGGGGCCAGGATTGTTGCGCAGCCATTCCACGCATTGGCGGATGATGCGGTTGCTCTGGCGCAGTTCGGCGACACGAACCAGATAGCGGTCGTAGCAATCGCCGTTTACGCCGACCGGCACATCGAAATCGAGCAGATCGTAGACTTCGTAGGGCTGCGTCTTGCGCAGGTCCCAGGCCACACCGGAACCGCGCAGCATGGGGCCGGTAAAGCCCAGGGCCTTGGCGCGCTCGGGCGATACGACGCCGATACCCACCAGACGCTGCTTCCAGATGCGATTGTCGGTGAGCAGCGTTTCGTATTCGTCGACGCAGGCCGGAAACCGGTTGGTGAAGTCTTCGATGAAATCCAGCAGCGACCCGGAACGCGCATCGTTCATGACGCGCACTTCCTTGTCGCCGCGATACTTGCTGGTGCCGCCATACTGCGGCATGACGTCGGGCAGGTCGCGATAGACGCCGCCCGGGCGGTAGTAGGCCGCGTGCATGCGCGCGCCGGACACCGCTTCGTAGCAATCCATCAGGTCTTCGCGTTCGCGGAACGCGTACAGAAAGACCGCCATGGCGCCGACGTCCAGGGCATGCGAACCCAGCGACATAAGGTGATTCAGGATCCGCGTGATTTCGTCGAACATGACACGGATGTACTGGGCACGCAGCGGAGCCTCGATGCCCACCAGCTTTTCGATGGCCATGACGTAGGCGTGCTCGTTGCACATCATGGACACGTAGTCCAGGCGGTCCATATAGGGCAGCGCCTGGATGTAGGTCTTGTGTTCAGCCAGCTTTTCGGTGGCGCGATGCAGCAGGCCGATGTGCGGGTCGGCGCGCTGGATGACTTCGCCGTCCAGTTCGAGCACCAGGCGCAGCACACCGTGCGCGGCCGGGTGCTGGGGACCGAAGTTCAGGGTGTAGTTCTTGATTTCAGCCATGATCAGCGACCAGCTCCGTAGGTATCTTCGCGGACGACGCGCGGCGTGACTTCACGCGGATCGATGGTGACCGGCTGATAAATGACACGGCCTTGCT
>DATJHN010000013.1:0-2361 GCA_035493915.1 Bordetella sp. | reverse complement strand
TCGTGATAGGTCGTGGGATGCGCATTCTGGTGATACAGCGCCCAGTCGGGATGGCGTCCCATGCGGATACGCTTGATGCGGTTCAGGTCGGGCGCGTTCTTGCGGCGGATCTCCAGCGCGCAGTCGATCGCATTGTGGATGGGACGCGCGCAGGAATACGGCTTGAATTCGATGTCCAGCAGATAAGGCTTGTCCAGGTCCTTGACCAGCTGGCCGGGATCGTTGCTGTCGGTGAATGCTTTCAGGAAACCGCGCTCTCCTTCGAAGATGGTGGCCGCGCCGGTAAAGCCAAGCTGCGCCATCAGCGATGCCGTCACGCCGCTGCGCGATGCCGGGCCGGGATTGAAGCGCTTCTGCATGGACGGCCCGTACATCTCCATCAGGCCGCCGGACTGCGCCCCGGCCAATCCCAGCGCCGACACCATCTGTTCAGCCGACAGTCCCAGCAAGCACGCCGACGCGATGGTGGCGCCGAAAATTCCGCAGGTGGGCGTGGTGTGATAGCCGCGGTTGCGCAGGGAATTGTTGGCCGCCTTGCTGACCCGTTCCATCATTTCGCAGCCGGCCGCCAGGGCCGCCAGCAGCGCCTTGCCGCTGGCCTTCTGGCGTTCGGCGGTGGCCAGGGCGGCGGAATAGACGGGCGGGCTGAAGTGAAACAGCGCCAGCACGTCTATATCGTCCAGCTCGACGCTGTGCGAGGAGATGGCGTTGGCCAAGGCGGCCTGCATGGCGGGCACGCGCGTGCCCTCGCCGATCAGCGTGGCTTCGGGATGGCCACCGCTGATCTGCGCGAAACGGCGCGCGACCTCGCCGCTGCCGGTCTGGCTGCCGGCCACGGCCACACCCAGGTAGTCCAGCAACAGCCGCTTCACGGCCTTGCGGTTCGCATCGGGAAGCTGGCTTTTGCCGAAAGAGACGAAGTGATCGGCGAGTTGTTCAGAGAGCGTCTTGGGCATGATGTTCCTGTCGAGACGTTGTTTAATGAGCTCCGCCGGAAGCGGCGGACAGGTTGGATTTCTTTGCCAGCATGTCGATCAGCGGGCGCACATCGTTCATCGTTTCCAGCGCGTCGCACATGCGCACGGTTTCGTCGATATCGGCGGGCGCCAGGCAGGACTCGACCACGTTGCGGAACTTGTATTCCACGTCCCGCGGCTGCAGCGGATTTTCCGGACTGCCGCGGCGGTTCAGTATCTGTTGGGTCAGCGTGCGGCCGTCGCGCGTGCGTACGCTGACAATGGCGGCATGGCGAAAGGCCGGGCCCATGGCGTTGATCTCCGCGTCCGACCGCGCATGGATGCGCCGGATGAAATCCAGCAAGAGGGGATCGGCCAGCCGGTCCTGGCGGTATTGGCTGACGAAGGCCACGCCATCGTGTGCGATGACGGCCAGGCCGTAGTACAGATTCATTTGCGCCGCGGTAACGCCCTGCGCCTTGTAGTCCCAGGCGCAATGCACGAAAGTCATTTCGCTGACGCCCACATCCAGCGACTCGATATCGTCCGGCGCCAGTTTGTTCTCCTGCATGATCTGCGCCAGGGCATCCAGCGCCGAATGGATGCTGGTCACGCTGGCATGCGGCTTGTAGCCAACCTTGGCGGTCTCCCAGTCGGTGCCCAGGCCTTCGGTCAGGCGCACGGCATTGGGGCTGTCGGAATACGCCGCCAGATAGCCGCCATAGCTGGCTTCCAGCACGTCGGTGATGCCCGTAAAGTCGCGTGCCGCCAGCTGCGCCGAATAGACGCCGCTCTGCGCCGCCCGGCCTGCATGGAAACGCTTGACCATGGCACCCTCCTGCGCGGCCATCAGGCCACCCGCCTGCGAGCCGACTATGCCCAGCGCATGCTGCATCCGGCCGGCGTCCAGGCCGATGCTCTTGCCCGCGCAGGCCGCGCCCACGAACACACCGGACGATCCCTGCGGGTGGAAACCCCGAAAGAACAAGCCCATCGTCGCGGCGTTGCCGACCCGGATGCCGATCTCGTAGCCGGTCGCCATCGCCGTGATCACATCGCGGCCGCTCCAGCCGCCGTCGCGCTCCGCGTAGGCCAGTGCGATCGGCAAAGCGATGGAGCCGGGATGCAGGATGGATTCCTTGTGGATGTCATCCAGCTCGAAGGCATGCCCGGCCGTTGCATTGACCAGCACCGCATTGGCGACCGAGGTGCGGCGGCCGGTGCCCATGACGGATGCGACAGGGGCCGCGCGTTCCTCCTCCACCATCTCGCCGACCTTGCGCGTCCACGGCAGCGTGGCGCCGTACAGGCAGCAGGCGATGCTGTCCAGCGCACTGGTCTTGATGCGCTGCACGACATCGGCCGGCAGGTCTTCGTAGCGTATCGATGCGGCGAACGCCGCCAG
>DATJHN010000012.1:0-18577 GCA_035493915.1 Bordetella sp. | reverse complement strand
TCGGGCAAGGCGTCATAGGCAGCATGCTGATTCGCGAACAGCGTATCGCCGCCCACGGCCGGCAGCTCCTGAGCGTGCAGCATCGAACCCAGGCTGGGCTTGTCCTTATATGAGAGGTCGGAATGCCAGAACGCGCCGGCGTCACCCAGGCCGATGGGTTGCCCGTTCTCCTTGATGTTCGACACGATCAGCACTTCCGGGTGGCCGGCCAATTGGAAGTTGCGCAGCACGTGAATCTGCAGCGGACCGAAGCGGCGGCTGAAATCGACTTGTTGACTCGGCGTGATGCGCTGGTCGCGGAAGACCAGGACATGGTGGTCGAGGTGTGCGCGGTGGATACGGTGAAAGTCCTGTTCGGACAGCGGCTGGGCCAGGTCCAGGTTCAGGATCTCCGCTCCGAATGTGGTGCCGGGCACTGAGCCGGGCAGGGGGCGGATCTCGATCGGTTGGTCGTCCGCATGCGCGGACTTCGGTATGGCGCTCATCGTGGTCTGCATGCGTTCTAACGAGGAGCAAGCACATTAGCCGCTGGCCATAAGATCAGGAACGATTGAATATTTGGAAGTACAGGCTTTTGCGTTCTAAGGACTCGCGGAAATTTGCTAATTACGTCGATGCAACTTTATCCGGTCGCTTATCGCGTGCGGCGCGGAATTCGACGGAAGTTGATGATGCGCAGGAAATTCCAGACGCAGTGCCGGAAGGAGGCGGATCGGTTTCGATCTTCGGTCCATTGCTGCGGTGGCCGGTTATCCATGTCCAGATACTGCAGCGCTTCAAGCTCGGAGAAGTAATTGAACATTCCTGGCTCCTGATTGATTCACGAAGCCATTTAACGCGCGCCCGGAGCATCCGCGAACGAAAATTTGCCTATAAAAATATGAGGAAATTCTCATCTTCAGGTTCTTGGCAGGTGCCACGCTGTTTACTGCTCGGTTAAATGGCAGGCGCAAACGCCTGCCGATCGGCGCGCGGCCTTTGGCGGATCGAAGGCCAACCCCAGGCGGGCATGGCTACAAATCAGGAGACACACCGTGGGTCAACAAACGATATCCCAGCAGTTGGCTGCGTATGCCACTTCGTTGCGCTACGAAGATATTCCGCAGGAGGTGGTGCATCGGGCCAAGGCCCTGATCATCGATACGCTGGGCTGCGCCCTGGGCGGGCATGACGGCGAGCCGGTGGAAATCGCCCGCGAACTGGCGGGTGAAATAAGCAGCACGCAGCCGGCGAGCCTGCTGGGTTACGGACCCCAAACCAGCGGCGATCTGGCGGTATTCGTCAACGGCGCGATGATCCGCTATCTGGATTTCAACGACGGCTATACCAGCCTGACCTCCGGGCATCCGAGCGACAGTATCGCGGCGCTGCTCACCGCCGCCGAACTCGCGCACGCGGACGGCCGCGAACTGATCACCGCCACGGTGGTTGCCTATGAGGTGTTCTGCCGGATGTGCGATGCGGCCAACCTGAAGCAGCATGGATTCGACCACGTTACGCAGGGTGCGATGGCGAGCGTAGCTGGTGCGGCGCGCCTGCTGGGGTTGACGGCGGAGCAAACGAGCGAAGCCATCAATATGATCGTCTCGTCCAACATCGCGCTGTTCCAGACGCGGATCGGCAATGTTTCGATGTGGAAGGGTTGCGCCTATGCCAATGCCAGCCGCAACGCGATATTCGCGGTGCAACTGGCCAGGCGGGGCATGACGGGCCCATCGCCCATATTCGAAGGAAAGGGCGGCGGGTTTTTCCATGCGGTCAGCCGCGAGCCTTTCACCTTGCCGGCGTTCGGCGGGCAGGGCACGCAGCACTTCAAGATCATGGACTGCCTGATGAAGCGCTACGCGCTGGGGCAGTACTCGCAGACGGTGGTGGATGCGGCCCTGCAGGCCTATGAACGCCTGGGCGGCGCGTACGATATCGCCGGCGTGCACATCCATACGCTGCAGACGGCCATCGACATCATGGCGGGCGATCCGGAAAAGTGGAGCCCGGCCAACCGCGAGTCCGCCGATCACAGCATGCCCTATGTCACCGCGGTCGCCCTGATGTACGGCGGCATCGAGCCCGAGCATTTCGAGGATCCGCATCTGCATGATCCGGAACTGCTGGATCTGGTGAACCGTGTGCAGGTCAGCGTGTCGGAAGAGGCGAATCGGCGTGAGCCCGATGCGATGCTGTGCGACCTGGTGATCACGATGAAGGACGGCGGCACGCAGACTTTCCAGGTCGCGTACCACCGCGGTCATTCGCGCAATCCGATGTCGGATGACGAGGTCGCCGCCAAGTACCACAGGCTGGTCGACCCGGTCCTGCCGAAGGGGCGGGGCGCTGAGCTGCTGGCCAGGCTATGGAAGCTCGAAGGAATGGGCGACTGCGGCGAGATATTCGAAATGGCCCGTTTCGATGACCGGCCGAATTCCATGCGGCAACACTAGCGAACCACTTCGACCTGCAGCGTATCCATCAGCACCGAAAGGAAATCCCCCGCGCGATACTGAAAGCGGATCCGCAGCTTATCGCCGGCTTGTACGCTGACCGGCGTGCGCAGCGGGAATGCCATGTAGCGATTGAGCCAATCGATGGTCGAATTTTTCTCCATCACCATCGCGAGAATGTTCTTGGTGATGAAGCGAAGCGAATTGACGACACCGTTCTTTTCGATAGTCACGGTACCGTCCCAGGCAATGTCCAGGGGAGTGTCCTCGGTGAAGTCGAGCAGGCTGTAGACCGCCGGCGCGGCCAGATCGTATGTGCCTGGCGCGTTCTCGCCCAGTTCTTCCACCTGGATGATGGGCGCGTGGAAGCCCTCGAAATCGTAGGACTTTTGCAAAGGCTGCACCGCCATTAGCACGGCCGTCGGCATCAGGATCGGCAGCGCCTGGCCAAAGCGCTTGCGGTAACGCTGCTTGAACGACTCCGTCATTTCGACCTGCTTTTCCCTGAGCATGGCGACGTGGACCATCTCGCAGATCATGACGTCGACCGGTTCAGGCGGCAGATACTCGAATGCATCGGCGTGGACGACTTCGACCTTTTCGCCATTGGGATTCATCGCGAGAAAGCGTTTCGACTCGCTTACCAGTTCCGGATTGAACTCCACGCACCAGACTTTGTCGGCCTTGGCCGCGGCGAACCAGGAAAGCACCCCGGTACCGCCGCCCAGTTCCAGCACCTTGGCGCCCGGCTTGACGACGTGGTCGATGGCAGCCTTGAAGTTCTTCATCCGGTTCTGATCCATCAGCATCACGTGATGGTATTGAATGGGTATGAACTGGCCCAGGTATTTGCTGTCCTCGTCTTGCTCGGTGACCATCGACATTTTCTCCACGCCTTTCTATTCAAGTGTCCAGGAAAACTCTTTGCACAGTGACGACCTATGACGGTCGTCACGGCAGGTAGTTCGTCGAAAGGGATGGATCGGTTACAGCGTGGCACGAATTTCCCTTATTTCCTGGAAGCTTGCACCTTTTCTTCAATAATGAAAGCTTGGTGCGGGGAGCCGGGCCGCCTGTTCCTGTCTATCGCGTGCAACCGATCCAGGTTCAGCAAAGCTTGATACAGTACGCGCGCGCCATCCAGTAGCTGCGCGGGTTCGATCCATTCTTCCGGGCAGTGGCTCCGGCCGTCCAGGCACGGAATGAAGATCATGCCGATCGGACCGGTATGCGCGACATGCACCCCGTCGTGTCCGGCCCCGCTGGGCAGGCGCATGCTGCGATAGCCCAGGGAGCCGGCGGCATCCTCGATCGCCTGCATCACGTGCGGAGCGCAGCGGGTAACGCCCGACAGTGTCAATGGCTGGACGATGGCCTCGACACGCAGGTCCCGCAGATTCGCGCTGTTCGCGGCCAGCAATTCTTCGGCGAAGCATTCAACAACCTGCTCATCATCGCTGCGCACTTCCAGCACCATGTCCACCCGGCCCGGCACGGCGTTCGCGGCATTGGGGCTTACGTCGATATGGCCTACGGTCGCTACCACGTAGCGGCCGTTGCCGTCCAGTTCGCGCGCGCGCCGGCAGGCGCCGTCGATAAGCCGGGCCGCGCCCACCAATGCGTCGCGGCGCAGATCCATCGGCGTGGTCCCGGCATGGTCCGGCCT
Source organism: Bordetella sp. (assembly GCA_035493915.1). GTDB lineage: Bacteria > Pseudomonadota > Gammaproteobacteria > Burkholderiales > Burkholderiaceae_B > Bordetella_C. The sequence continues at coordinate 14,473 of DATJHN010000012.1, read as the reverse complement.
GCCGGTGACAGTAATCAGGGCACGCCGTATGCCGACGATGTGCGTGACCACGCCGATCGGCAACCCGCGCGCTTCCAGGACCGGGCCTTGTTCGATGTGCAATTCGACGAAGGCGGCAGTGCTGCCGGGCGCGCGCAGCGGGCCATCCAGCGCGTCCGGCCGCGCGCCGATGCCGCGCATGCCTTCGGCCAGCGTCTGCCCGTCGGCGGCACGTTGTGCCGCGAGCATCGCGGCGTCCAGCGTGCCTGCGTAGGCGCGGCTGCCGACACAGGAAATGCCGTAATCGCTCGGTTCTTCGGAAAGGAAGTCGATGACCTCCAGCGGGTGTGCGAGCACGATGTTCTGCTCGTGCAGGGTATGCGCCACCTCGATGCCGGCCAGCACGCCGATGATGCCATCGAAGCGTCCTCCTTCCATGACCGTGTCGCAGTGCGATCCCGTCACCAGCGGGGCAGCACCCGCGTCACTACCCGCCCGGCGGCCGATCAGGTTGCCGCCTTCATCCAGCCGTACGACCAGACCGGCCTGCTCCATTTGATCTTTAAGCCATGCACGAGCTTCCATGAAGCGTTCGCTGAACGCGCGCCTCGTCCATGGCAGCTTGGGGTCGGTGAACTGCGATAGCGCCTGGACGCGCTGCCAGAGGCGGTCTGCGTTGATGGGCGGGAAAGATGCAGTGGTGGAGGTAGCCATATTCGCTATGAGGTGGATGATTCCGCTTCTTCCATGGGCACGTCGGAAGGCCAGGAAGGTTGGCGATGGATACGTAAAAATGCGAGTTGATCGTAACCTGTCGCAATGCAGGGGGACGATAGGGAGCCGCCCCAATGGATACCGCGTCAACTATCGCCGCCAGTTTGCCTGACGCGGCTCGCGGGCGCATAATCGGGCAATCCGCAAGCGATGTGGAGCCTAATAATGATTCGAGACAAGTCCCTTCCGTAGCATGGCGATATCGCGCCGTGGCGTGCTGGCAGCGGTCGTTGCCGGCGCCACGCTTCCGATTCGCGGTATCGCGCAAAGCAATACACACGGCGTTATTCGCATTATTTCGCCGTATGAGCCCGGCGGCGGCACGGACATCCTGGGGCGCATCCTGTCCCGGAAGTTCGGCGAAAGCCTTCATGAATCCGTCATCGTCGACAACCGCCCTGGCGCCAACGGCACGATAGGCTCGGGCTACGTCGCCCGCAGCGAACCCGATGGCAAGACCTTGCTGGTGGTGCCCGCCGGGTTCGCGGCCAATCCCACGCTTTATCCCAATCTGCCTTTCGATTCGACGCGCGATCTGGCGCCGGTATCGCTGCTGGCCTCGGGGCCGCTGGTGCTGGTGGTGCATCCCAGCCTGCCTGTGCATACGGTCAAGGATTTGATCGCGTTGGCGCAGTCCAGGCCCGGGGCGCTCAATGCCGGGTCGGCCGGGCGCGGCTCGCTGCCGTCGTTATGCGCCGGGCTGTTCAACATGGACGCGCACACCAGGATTACAGAAGTCCCGTACAAGGGGGCCGGCGCGGCCGTGGCGGATTTGCTCAGCGGCCAGGTGCAGATGTACTTCATGAACGTGCTGCAATGCCTGCCGCTGATCAAGGCGGGCAAGCTGCGCGCGCTGGGCGTGACCACGCCGCGACGCAGCCCGATCGCGCCGGACCTGCCGACCATCGCCGAAAGCGGCTTGCCGGAATTCGACATGACCAATTGGTATGGCTTGCTGGTCCGCGGCGGCACGGCGCCGAAGATCATTCATGGCTTGCAGCAGGAATGCGCGCACGCCCTGAATGCCGAGGACACGCGCAAGCAGCTCGCGGACCAGGGCATGACGGCGGTAGGCGGTACGCCCGAAGACTTCGCGGCGTTCCTGAAAAACGAGATGGCGAAGTCCGCCCGCATCATCCAGATGACGGGCTTGAAATCATGACCATATTCGCGCGTTCCGAATACCCGATGGCGTTATCAAAAAGCCATCCCGCCAGTTGAAATTCCGCGTCTATCCCGAAGGAGATTCATCCATGTCAGGTAAATCCAACGAACCCGTATTCGACGTGTTGTGGCCGCTGTCGCGCAAGGCGGTCAAGCCGACAGCCCAGGCGCCGCGCGTGCCCGACCTGAACGGCAAGGTCATCTGCGAGTTGTGGGACGTGATTTTTCGTGGCGAGACGATCTATCCGCTGGTGCGCGAATACATCAGGAAGCGCTTTCCGGACGTGAAATTCGTCACCTACGACAACTTCGGCAATTTCCACGGCGCGCGCGAACACGCCGTCATGGCCACCATTCCAGACAAGCTCAAGCACTTCAAGGCAGACGCCGTCATCGTAGGCATAGGTGCCTGAGGCGCGTGCACACCCGCCGTGTTGCGGGCAGCCGCTGCAGTTGAAAAACTTGGAATACCCACAGCCTCCATACTCGGATCCGGCTTTCTGAAGCAGGCCGAGGTATTGATGAAGGGCTTGGGCGTGCCGCTGTCCATCGGCGTCTATCCTGGCGCGCCCATGGTCGACAGCGAGGAAGAACTGCGTCGCAAGGTCGAGGAATCGCTGGCGCCCGGCCTGCTGGCCGGACTGACTGGTATCGATGCCGGCGTCGACACGGGCATGCGGCCCGTCGACGTCAGTACGGGTGAAACCGAGCCGGAGCCGGATGCCGTGATATTCAGCGGCGATTACGACGAAGTGCAGGAGTACTTCTATCGCCAGTTGTGGACCGACGGGTTGCCCATCGTGCCGCCCACGCGGGCGCGCGTCGATGCGTTCCTGGAATTTACCGACCTGGCACCGGACCACGTGTTCCGCGCCATTCCGCAGGAAGGCCGCGAGGCATCGGTACGCAGCATCGCCCTTACCGGCGTGATGTCCGGCTGCCGCCCGGAATATATGCCGGTGCTGGTGGCGATCGTCGAAAACCTGTGCGACAAGGCGTACCGCGTGGAGGACTCGGGTTCGACGCCGGGCTGGGAACACATGGTCATCGTCAACGGCCCGATCGTGAAAGATCTGGATTTCAATACGGGCCAGGGTGTGATGCGGTTCGGACGCCAGGCCAATACCAGCATCGGCCGTTTCGTGCGCATGTACCTGCGCAATATCTGCGGCTTTCGCATACCGCCGGGGGCGGGCGACAAGTGCAGCATCGGCCAGAGCTTCCTGGTGGCGCTGGGCGAAGACGAGGACAGCGCGCGCCAGGTCGGGTGGCCCACCTATGCGCAGGACCGGGGCTTCGCGCCGGGCGAGAACGTCGTCACGGTACGCAGTGTGGTCAGCATTTCCTCGCCGATCTACAGCGCGGGCGATGAAGTGATACCGCATGTGCAGCAGTGGGCCGATGTGATCGGCGGCAGCTTTACCTACTGGGCCCATACCGGGTTCAAGACCGGCCTGTGGAGTCCATTGATCCTGGCCGGGCCTAGCGTGGCGGAGGTGATCGCCAGGGAGTGGAGCAAGGACCAGGTGCGGCAGTACCTGCGCGACGCCATCAAGGTCAGCGCCGCCAAGGCCACCCACTATGCGCGGATGACGAGCACGCCGACTTTCAGTTTCGAGCGGCTGGTGCGTGATGGCATTCTGCCGGCGGAATATACGGCATCCGACGATCCGGAGCGTTTGGTGAACGTGATCATCGATGCCGCCATGGTGGAGATCGTGGTGGCGGGCGATGCCGGCCGCAACCAGTCCCGCGCGTACATGAGCAACCACGTGCAGGGACCACCCACCAGCCGCAAGGTCAATTTACCGAAGGACTGGAACAGGCTGCTGGCGGAACGAAAGAAGTAAGGCCGGATTGGCGCTGGCCTATCGGCCGGCGCCAGCAGCCCTTGACCGGGATCGCTTCTCGCGCTCGTTGCGCATCTTTTCGACGGTCTGCTGGTATGTCAGGGCAGCCGCCACGCATCGCGCGTGCAGCGCTTCGAGCTCCTTGTCCGAAAGCTTCTCGATACCCATATATTCATCTTCGGCACTCGAGGATCGGATCAGCTCATCCAGCTTGGTCTGCAGTGCCTGCCCATCTCGATTCTGGGTGTTCTGGATCAAAAAGACCATCAGGAAAGTAATGATGGTCGTGCCGGTGTTGATCACCAGCTGCCAGGTCTCGGAGTAGTGGAACATCGGGCCAGTTGCGGCCCACAGCAGGACCAGCACAACGCACACGATGAACGCGTACGGACTGCCGGCCATGCGTGCGGTTGCGCTGGCGAATTTGGCGAACAGACGGTCCATGGCAGGCTCCTCGCCGGATACGGGACTTGCCGTAGAGCAAGGCCCGTGCCGGTAGGTGGCCCGTGGACCGTCGTTGGATCCTTAGGCGGTAGCCTTGCCCGCCCCCAGGTCCGCACCAGTTTCCGGATTGGAGTCAGGGTCGGATGCCGTGCGGGATACCAGGGCCTGCAGGGCCTTGGTCTCGTCGGCCTTCAGCTTGACCGTCGCGCTGCCGTCGCCGTCGATGGGGCCCGCATCCGCGCTGTCGAAAAACTCGAAGTTTTCGTCGCTGTTCCATGGGCCGCGCGTATCTCCTTCCCCTTCCGACATATTGAAGTAGGCATTGGCGAAACGCGGGTCGGGAGGCAGCTTGCCCGGCGGGAAGTTGGGCTGCATGGAATAGAGCGCCTTTTCGAACGATTGCTGGTGCGACACCTCCCGCGTCATCAGGAAGCCCAGCGCCTCTTTGACGCCGGCATCGTCCGTCAGGTTTATCAGGCGTTCGTAGATGATCTTGGCGCGCGCCTCTGCCGCGATGTTGGAACGCAGGTCACAGGATGGATCGCCGATCGAATCGATATAGCCGGAATTCCATAACTGGCCGCCGGAATTGATCAGGGCCGGTCCGCCGCCGAACAGAACCTGCGTGACATGCGAATCGTTGCCCGCGCCGTGGATGGAGCGGTAGAGATCCGCCTCTTTCTCGGTCGCTTCCGCCAGCTTTCCCTTGGCGCCGCGGTTCAGCATGGCCACCAGCGTACCAATCACTTCCAGGTGGCTCAGTTCCTCCGTCGCGATATCGATAAGCATGTCCTTGCGACCGGGATCTTCTTCGGCAACGTATTGCGTGAAGTAGCGCATCGCCGCCGCGAGTTCTCCCTGGGGACCGCCAAACTGCTCAAGCAGCAGATTCGCCAGGCCGGGATTGCTGCCGCTGACACGCACCGTGTATTGCAGTCGCTTGTTGTGAGCAAACATAATTCCTCCATTAGGAATTCGATGCCGCGGGCTAACTGCCCACGATCGGTGCACCCACACGCAACCGCTATTCCCGACGCGGCGACGTCGTGCGAACGCGGCCGCGGTGCGGTCGGGCAAGCGACGAGCTCGGGGCCACCACCCGCCTGCATGTTGCTCGTCCTTGTGAACAAGCGGCGCCACGGCGCGACTTGGCGGGTATACAGCTTGCGTAATTGAACGGGCGAACGCAGCGGAACCTGCCGCGTTCGACGTTCATTCATTCCAATACATCGTCCCGTACAGGAGCACATCCATGGCTGAGAAAACCATCAAGGACCTCTTCTTGCATGAGCTATCCGATATCTACAGCGCCGAAAAGCAACTGACCAAGGCACTGCCAAAAATGGCGCGGGCAGCCACCACTCCCGAGCTGAAGGCGGCTTTCGAAGCGCATCTGCACGAGACTCAGGGTCAAGTCGAGCGCATCGACCAGATCGTCGAAAAGACGGACCTTCGGCTCAAGCGCATCAAGTGCATGGCCATGGAAGGTCTGGTCGAGGAAAGCAAGGAAGTGATTGAAGAAATAGAGCCTGGGCCCGTGCTCGACGCTGCCCTTATCGGTGCCGCGCAAAAGGTAGAACACTACGAGATCGCCAGCTACGGCACACTGGCCGCGTTCGCCAAGCAACTGGGCCATCAGGATGCGGTCAAGCTGCTGCTGGAAACGCTCAAGGAAGAGAAGGCGACCGACGAGAAGCTGAGTGTCCTGGCGGGCAAGGTAAACCCGACCATGAAGGCTTGATGAGGTCTTCCGGGCACCAGGGAATGATCGCCAGTGCGTACCTTGCGTTTCAGAACGGCACGGGAATTTCGGACAATAAAGTGCATGGACGAGTAGGCCGTGCGCACCGGTTGGGTAGTCCGGCCCTCGCTCATGCAGCCGCCCTGGCCCCGGACGCCAAGCCCCAAGCCCCCAAGCCCCCAAGTGCCCAGGAGCCTGCCTTTTCAGTGCATGCTCCTGGTTCTCATTGCCTGGCCGGCCAATCACGATCTGGGTGACCGATCGCCCAGCAGATGATCGATCGAAATGCGCCCGGGTCCCCAGGCCGCGATTCCCAGGGCCATGGCAGCCCAGGTCAGATGGATGGGCCAGCCATCCGGCACGGTCAGTTCGATAATGCATGTCATCAGCAACAGGCCGACGGCCGCGAATCGCGTCCCCAGGCCGAGCACCAGCAGTACCGGAAACCCCACTTCGCCGCAGCCCGAAAGGAAGGCGAAAACGGCGGGCGCGGGAAAGGGGTAGGGGCCGCCAGGCAGGTGCAGCTGGAATTCGTCGCTGAACAGGGTAATGGCGGTGTCGTTCAATTGCAGGAAACCCTGCCATTTAAGGATGCCCGATTTCCAGAAAGGAACGGCCAGCGCGATGCGCACCACCAGCTGGACGAACCAGGGTTGCGCTATCCGCTCCACCAACCGCCTGGCGCGCACGATCGCCGTGGCGGCTAGGCCCGGCAGGGACTGTTGTCCGTTTTGTATGGCCGACATAATGCTCAATCTCCGTATTGAATGGCGGTGAATACACCGGCCTCGATCATCCCGGCCAGATTGGCTGGCAGATCGAATGAAGGGGATACGGCGAAGGCGGTCTCGACCGCCGCGCCCAACGGTTCGCCCTTGATCAGGCGGTCCAGGAAGGCCGCGCCGCCAGCGGGCAGGCGTGACACGATGACGTCCGGCCCGGGCCGGGTGATGAGGGCGTCTTCCGCTTCGTTCGATCGCAGCGGCGACACCGGACCGTCGGTCTTGTTCATCGTAAAAATCGCGACCGCCGGGTAGATGGATTGCGTGACACGCGCTGCGGGATGCGGCTTGAAGCGCACGTCCGCCAACGACGCGGGATGCACCTCGCCGAGCGCATCGGCCGTCAGCACGGGAAGGTCCGCGGCGTGATAGGCGTCCAGCCAGGCGCGTTCGATGCGCGCCGTGTCCGCGAGCCACGGCATTTCGCGCGCGTACTCATAGGATTCGATAAATGCCGGAAAGTCACGTCCATATTCGAACAGCAGCGGCGACGACGGTGGCGTGGCACGTACGTGGAAGCGGGCCATGGCGCGGAAGAATTCGACGCCGGTGATGCGCTGGACCGCGGGATAGATGGCGGCCAGGGCATCGATCAGGCTGACCGTAACGTTGTTGCGATAGACGTTGTATCGGTTGACCACGCCTTTTCCGGCACGCGCGACGATTTCCGCGGGCGCCGGATATGCGGGGTCGATCAATCCCGGCGCGAAAGTCGCGGCGTGATCGTCATCCGCGCATGCCCGGTATGGACTGGAACGATACTCAGGCTTCATGGCGAACGTCCTTGGCAGTCGTTGCCTTGTTTATCGCCTCGTTTATCTTCTCTTGCGCAACCATGATCTGGCGAGCCGTCAGCGCTTGTTCCCGCAACACCGGCCAGCTGGGCAGGTCGCTGTCCCACTCGACCATTGTCGGCGTCGGCCCGATGCGCGAAACGACGCCCCGGTAGAGGTCCCAGACGGGATCCGCGATAGGGCGATCGTGGCTGTCGATGAACAGCGGTTCGTTCTCGTCGTCGCGCTGTTCGCTGTGTCCGGCCAGATGGATCTCGCCAATCCGATCGAGCGGAAAGGCATCCAGATAGCCTTCGGCCGAATACCCATGATTGGCCGCCGACACGAAGACATTGTTGATGTCCAGCAGCAGTCCGCAGCCGGTACGCTGCGAGACCGCGCGGATGAAATCGGTTTCGCTCATCGTGGACGCCGCGAAGGCGACGTAGGTCGATGGGTTTTCCAGCAGCAGTGGACGCCGTATCGCCTGCTGCACCTGGTCGATGTGCTCGCACACTCTATCGAGCGTGGCCTTGGTGTAGGGCAGCGGCAGCAGGTCGTTGAAGAACGCGCCCCCGTGAGAAGACCAGGCAAGATGCTCCGACACCAGCAAGGGCTCGTATCGCACCACGAGGTCGCGAAAGCGCGCCAGATGATCGCGGTCCAAGGCTTCGGAGCCGCCGATCGACATACAGACACCGTGCAGGGAAAGCGGATGGTGCTCGCGCAGGGCGGTAAGCATTCGATGCGGCGGCCCGCCCGCGCCCATGTAATTCTCTGCGTGGACTTCGAAAAGTCCATCGCGCGCGTCGTCCGCGAGTATCGCGGCCAGATGCTCGTGCTTGAAACTGGTGCCCGCGAGAATTCTGGTGCCGTGCGCCGATCGTTCAGGCGCGGCCGGCATCGCACGGTGAGGACGGCCAGGCTCGCCAACCGTCGCTGTCCCGGTGTAGGCATTCATGGCTATCCCCGTTCCGTGGTGATTCGATGAATCAGGACTTGATCGGGGTGAGCGAACCGTGGCCGCCGCCAGGTACCTGGATGCTGGCGCACGTGCCACCCTGCACGAACTTCCAGGAGTTGCCCTGGAAATCCATGGTCGACGTGCCCTGGCAGGTGGTGCCGGGACCGGCGGCGCAATCGTTCTGGCCCTTCAGGGAAACGCCGTAGCACTTTTCCTTGTGCGCGGCCAAGGCGGCGCTGGCTTCGGCCTGGGTCAGGGGCGCCGCGTGGGCGATGGACGCGAAGATGGTGGCGACGGCGCTGGCCAGCAGGGTGGACGTAACGGTGGTTTTTGCGGACATGGAATCTCTCCGATGGTTGGGAAGCAAGGTATCCGTGGCGGATACACAAGCTAATTCGGAGGAACCAGGCGCCGGGTTACAGCGGGATCGAAATTCTTTTTGACTCGGCACCCGGTATCGCGTCCACGTGGCGTGCCGCGTCCAGATGCGTCTGTCAGGGTGACGAAAAGGGCCTGCCGGACAATTCCCGCCGCAGGCGGTCGAATGCAGTTATCCCCAACTCGATGGGCGCGGCCTGCCGCGTGAATTCGACGTACTTCCTGCCGTCGCCACCGACGCTGGCTACGTGATCCAGGTTGACTATCATCGAGCGGGATGCCTGGAAGAACGGCGGCGTTGGCAATTGCGGACGCAGGCTGCTCAGAGTCGCGTGGATCAATTCAGTGGACCCGTCGGCGCAGCAGAGCCTGACGTAGTCGCCATGGGCCAGCACGGCGGACAACGCGTCCATGCCGATCCGTCGCAGGCCCTGGCGGGTTCGCGCCAATAGATGGGCGGTCGCGGGCACATCCGGATGATCCGGCGCCGTGGCGCCGGCATCGCGTGCGCGTGCCTGCCGCAGGCGCGACAAGGTTCCGGCCAGGCGTGGCGCGGTCGCCGGCTTGAGCAGGTAATCGGTCGCCGCGACTTCGAACGCGCGCACCGCGTGGTCGGCATGCGCGGTGACGAAGACGACCGCCGGCGCCTGATCCAGGCCGTCGAGCACGTCGAATCCCGTGCCGCGCGCCAGTTCTATGTCAAGGAACAGGGCATCCGGTTTCTGTATCCGGACCAGTTGCGCGGCCTCGTCCTGTGTGCCCGCTTCCCCCACGATGGCGACATCCGGGTGCGCCTCAAGCAGGCGGCGCAGATAGCGGCGTGCCGGCGCTTCGTCGTCGACGATGATTACGCGAAGCATGGGTCGCCTTCCATGCGCAGGGTCGCCACCGTGCGGTCCGCCCGTTGCTCCAGGGTGAACCGGCCGCGGCCGGGATAATGCAGCGCCAGGCGCTGGCTCAGGTTGCGCAGTCCGACGCCATCCGCGCCGGTCGGCGCGGCGAGCGCATCGCCGCCGGAATCGAACGGCATGTTCAGCATGCCGGGATTGTCCATTTCGACGATCAGAGCGCCGTCCGCCATTCGCGCGCGCAGATTGATACGGAAATGCGCGGTTTCCGAGCTCATGCCATGCTTGATCGCGTTTTCCGCCAGCCCCTGCAGCGCCATGTGCGGAATACCGGCGTGCAGGGACGAGGGATCGACGTCGCATCGGTATTCGAAGCGATCGCCGAATCTAAGGGCCTGGATGCCGATATAGGTTTCAAGCGCCGCGAGCTCTTCTTCTAGGCGGCAAATGGCGCTGCTGCGCCGGCTTAGCGAATAGCGCAGATAAGAAGCCAGCCGCCGCGTCATTTCCTCGGCGATCTCGGGACGATCCGGAATCTCCGCCAAGATGGTATTCAGCGTGTTGAACAGGAAGTGCGGCTCGATCTGCAGCTGCAGATGTTCCAGCTGCAATTTCAAGGTACGGGTTTCCGCCTGCATCTTGGACATGCGTTCGGCGCGGGAGTCGATTTCGGCGCTGACGCCGAAATACACCAGCGTCCAGATCGCGAAGATGCCCAGGTAATAGACGAAGCCCATGGAAAAGCCGTTGCGCGGCACGTAGGTCACGGCGCCTGCGGGAAACAGCCCATGTATCCAGTGGGCAATCAGGGCATTGAAGGCGGATGCCGCCACGCACAGAATGGCGCCGATGGCGACTGCCTGGATCTTGCCGCAGCCCGGGTGCCGGGCATGGAGCATGGCGGCTCCGCTGGTCATCAGGAATCCCAGCGTATCCAGCGGCAGGGCCAGGGCCAGGGCCAGCCCGGTATGGCCGAATGCAGCCAGCCGAGCGAAAAATCCGATGACGCCCAGGCATAGCCATCCAATGATCTGCGCGCGCCAGAAGCGCGGACCCGTGTCGCCTTCGCTCAGTTTGCGGAAAGAAGCAGCCGGGTCCATTATTTCCGTTTTAATGTGCCGGATTCAGGGATGTCTCGAAAGATGGAGCGATTGTAGCGGCTGAGCAGGCCCCCAATCGCCGGGCACTCAGCCTGTTTTCAGCTTTACATGAGACCCTTGAGGGTACGTGTCCACCAGGCAGGTCTCATGGCCACCCTTCAAGCTCCTCCTCCATTGCCGCCGCTCAAGGGCGGCCAGCTCATCCTTGCCACCGTCGCCGTGGCGCTTGCCACCTTCATGAACGTGCTCGATACGTCGATCGCGAATGTGGCGATTCCGACGATATCGGGCAATCTCGGCGTATCGGTCGACGAAGGCACCTGGGTGATCACGGTGTTCGCCGCGTCGAACGCCGTATCCATTCCTTTGACCGGCTGGCTGACGCAACGCGTGGGGCAGATCCATCTGTTCGTCGGCGCGATCGTGCTGTTCACCCTGGCATCGTGGCTGTGCGGCGTCGCGCCCAGCCTGCCGATATTGCTGTTCGCGCGCGTGCTCCAGGGTGCCGTCGCCGGCCCGCTGATCCCCATGTCGCAGGCCATTCTGCTGGGCTCCTATCCCAAGGAGAAAAGCTCCATGGCGCTTGCGCTGTGGGCCATGACGGCCACCGTGGGGCCGATCGCGGGGCCTTCGCTGGGCGGCTGGATCACCGACAGCTACAGCTGGTCCTGGATTTTCTTTATCAACATTCCCGTCGGCATATTCGCCGCCCTGGTGACATGGAGCATTTATCGCAGCCGGGAAACGCCCACGCGCAAACTTCCCATCGATCTGGTTGGGCTGGTGCTGCTGGTTACCTGGGTGGCGGCGTTGCAGATCATGCTCGACAAGGGGCGCGACCTGGACTGGTTCAATTCCTCGTTGATCGTGGGTCTCGCGGTAACCGCGTTCGTCAGTTTTACGTTCTTCCTGATCTGGGAACTGACGGAGGAACATCCCATCGTCGACTTGCGCCTGTTCGCACAGCGTAATTTCAGCGGCGGCACGATCGCGATTTCCATTGCCTACGGCGTGTTCTTCGGCAATCTGGTGCTGTTGCCGCAATGGATGCAGGAGTACCTGAACTACCGTTCGGTGGATGCCGGGCTGGTCATGGCGCCGCTGGGGATTTTTGCCCTGCTGCTGTCCCCGGTGCTGGGCAAGCTGTTGCCCAGATCGGACGCGCGCATTATCGCGACGGTGGCGTTCGTCAGTTTCGCCATCGTTTTCTACATGCGTTCGAACTACGTCACCGAGATCGATACCTGGCATCTGGTGTGGCCGACGCTGCTGCAAGGCATACCGATGGCGCTGTTCTTCGTGCCGTTGACGGCGATCATCCTGTCAGGACAGCCGCCGAGCCGGATACCGGCCGCGGCGGGCCTGTCGAATTTCGTGCGGGTGTTCTGCGGCGCGGTCGGGACCTCTATAGCTGGTACGGCGTGGAATAACCGGACCATCCTGCACCACGAGCGCCTGACCGAAGTCGCTACCCCGGGCAATCCGATGTTCAGCCAGCAGATCGATTCAATACGGTCGCTGCTGCATCTGAATACCGGCGCGGCGAATGCTTTGTTCGATAGTGTTCTGAACGCCCAGGCGGCAATGATGGGCTTGAACGATATTTTCTATATTTCGGCCGTTATTTTCCTGCTGATCATTCCGGTGATCTGGATCACGCGTCCCGCCAAGGGTGGAGGCGGCGCCGACGCATCGGCCGCGCATTGAATGTCGCCCCATGCTGCCGCCACGCCGCGCCTGACGGCTTGCTGCCCCCCGAGGGGGCGCATTTTGCCTTGGGGCGGCCCGGCGGCAAAATCAAATCCACGCCACAGCCTTCCCAACCTGCTCGCGTGCCTCGATGCGGGCATGGCCGCGCGGAATGTCGTCGAACGTATAACGGTCGCTGATTTCGATCGATAGGCTGCCGTCCAGGATGGCGCCGAACACTGCATCGGCGCGGCGCTGTACGGTCGCCGCGTCGGCCATGTGGTCGGCAAGGCGCGGACGCGTCAAGAACAGCGATCCTGCTTCGCCCAGTTCGTACGGATCCAGATCCTTGACCGAACCGGATACATTGCCGTAGTTGATGATCAGGCCGCGCGTGCGGGTGGCCCGCATGCTGTCGCGCAGCGTGGCCTTGCCCAGGGAATCGAAGACGACGTCCACGCCCCGCCCACCGGTCAATTCGCGTACCCGGTCGGCGAAGGCTCCATCCGCATAGGGCAGGGCGGCGTCCGCGCCGCGTTGCAGCGCGACGGCGCGCTTGTCCTCGGAGCTGGCGGTCGCGTAAACGGATGCGCCGATGCGCTTGGCCATCTGAATCAGGATCTGGCCGATGCTGCCGGAAGCCGCATGCACCAGGCAACTGCCGCCGGGCTGCAGCGCGGCGACGTCGTGGATCAGGTAATGGGCAGTGCATCCCTGGAACATTGCCGACGCAGCGGTATCGAAATCGACAGCATCGGGAATAACCGCCGCCAGACGGGCGGGAATGGCGGCGTATTCCGCAAAGCTCCCCCAGGCAATGCACCAGGCCACGCGCTGGCCGACGGCGGGATGCGTCACGCCAGGACCAGTGGCTACCACCACGCCGGCCCCTTCCATGCCCAGCGTGCAGGGGATGCGTACCGGATAGGTGCGCGACTCGGCGTACTTTCCCTGGCGGGTATGGATGTCCATGAAATTGACGCCCGCGCACACGACACGCACCAGTATCTCGCCGGCCCGCGCAACGGGCACCGGCGCATCGCGGCGCAGCCGCACGACGTCCGGCCCGCCGTAGGTTTCGATGGTAATGGCGCGCATGGTCGTGGGCTGGGTCATCGGGTCGCTCCGTTTGGTTTTACGTTCCGCCGCACAATAGCGCGCTAAGTTGGGACGGGCAACGAAACCACCTTAAACGACAGGCGACGCGCCGCCGTCCACGTTGATGGCGGTGCCGGTGATATAGGACGCCCACTCCGACGCTAAAAAGCAGGCGGCGGAGGCGAACTCGTCGGCGCGGCCGACACGTCCGAGTGGAATGCCGGCGGCCATTTCCCCCAGCACGGTTTCCAGCGGAACGCCGCGCGCGTCGGCGCGCCGCACCCACTGGTCGCTTTCGATCTTGCCGACCAGCAGGGCGTTGACCAGGATATTGTCAGGTGCGCCCTCGGCCGATAGCGCCTTGGTCAACGCCATGCCGGCGGCGCGCGATACGGATGTCGGCACCGATTTGGCGCCCGGTGCCTTGGCGCCGATATTCAGCACATTGATGACGCGGCCCCATTGCCGCTCTTTCATTTGCGGCCAGGCCAGCCGCGTCAGGCGGATCGCGGCGAAGAGTTTCAGATCAAGGTCGTCCTGCCAGTCCTGGTCCGAAACATCGGTGAAGGACCGGGCAGCCGATGCGCCGGCGTTGTTGACGATGATGTCGACGCGGCCGAACGTGGCCATGGCGTCCTCGTACAACGATCGCACGCCGTCGGATGTGGAAACATCGCACGCAATCGCCCGTACCCGGCCGGCCTGCCGTTGCTGCAGCGCGTCGCGGGCCGCTTGCAGCGGCTGCTCGTTGCGCGCTGCGATAAGAACGTCGGCACCGCATTGCACAAAGCGATCGGCGATGGCCAGGCCAAGGCCCTTGCTGGCGCCGGTGACGATGGCGACGCGTCCTTGCAGGCTGATTTCCATGAGATTTCCCTATTGATGAAAG
>DATJHN010000011.1:0-6555 GCA_035493915.1 Bordetella sp. | reverse complement strand
GGCTACACCTTGCTGTTCGCAACCTCCACGTTCGTGACGAACGCGGCGGCCGAAGGCACCACGCTATACGACGTGGAAAAATCCTTCCAGCCCATCGCCATGATCGGTCGCGGTCCGCTGCTGGTGGTGACCAACAAGGATCTGCCCGTGAACAGCGTCGCGCAGCTGCGCGAGCTGGCGCTGAAGAAGCCCAACGAAATCAATTTCTGCTCGGCCGGCAACGGCAGCATCAATCACATGTCGGGCGAACTGTTCAAGCAGCGCGCCGGCGTGCAGATGACGCACGTGCCTTACAAGGGCAGCGGGCCCGCCACGCTGGATCTGCTGGCCGGCCGCGTGCAGGTGTTCTTCTCCACCGTGCCGACCATCCTGCCGCAGGTCAAGGACCACCGCGTCAAGCTGCTGGCCGTGACCAGCAAGGCGCGTTCGCCGCTGTTTCCGGATACGCCCACCATGGCTGAAGCCGGTATTCCCGATTTCGACGTCAGCACGTGGTGGGGCGTGCTGGCCCCCGCCGGCACGCCGCCGGAAGTGATCAACAAGCTGAACGCCGCCGTAAACGAAGCCGCGGCGGCCAACCTGGTACGTCAACGCCTGACCGATGAAGGCGCACAGTCGTTCAAGGGTACGCCGGCGGATTTTGCCGGGGTGCTGCACAGCGAACTGGCGTTGTGGAAGGGTGTGGTCAAGCAGTCGGGCATAAAGCTGGATTGAGCATCGGGCTCGACCTTGCGGCAGAACGCCCATTCCTAATCGAGGAAAACACATGAAAATCGTAGTACTGCCCGGCGACGGGATCGGTCCGGAAACCATGGCGGTTGCCGTCGACGTGCTGCAAGCCGTCGACCGCCGCTTCAAACTGGGCCTGCAGCTGGATCACGATATTGCCGGCCACGAAAGCCTGAAGCGCCACGGCGCCACCGTGACGCCCGCCCTGTTCGATAAAGTGCTGGCCGCCGACGGCTTGATGCTCGGCCCGATGTCCACCTACGACTTCAAGGACGAAGCCAAGGGCGAAATCAACCCGTCGATGTACTTCCGCAAGAAGCTCGACTTGTACGCCAACATCAGGCCGGCCCGCACGTACAAGGGCATCCCGGTGCGCCTGGGCGAATTCGATCTGGTGGTGGTGCGCGAGAACACCGAAGGTTTCTACGCCGACCGCAACGTCGCATCGGGCGGCAGCGAAATGCTGATCACGCCGGACGTGGTGGTGTCGCTGCGCCGGATCACGCGCCTGTGCTGCGAACGCATCGCGCGTTCCGCCTTCGAACTGGCCATGACGCGCAAAAAGCACGTCACCATCGTGCACAAGGCCAATGTCCTGAAGATCGGCGACGGCATGTTCATCGATGAATGCCGCAAGGTTGGCGCGGAGTTTCCGGAAGTGCGCGTCGACGACGTGATCGTGGACGCGATGATGGCGCACGTGGTGCGCGCGCCGGACCGCTACGACGTGGTGGTAACCACCAATATGTTCGGCGACATCCTGTCCGACCTGACCGCTGAAATGTCCGGCAGCCTGGGGTTGGGCGGATCGCTCAATGCCGGCAGCGAGCATGCCATGGGACAGGCCGCGCACGGCTCCGCGCCCGACATCGCCGGCCAGAACATCGCCAACCCGGCTTCCCAGGTGCTGTCCGCGGCCATGCTGCTGAACTGGTACGGCCAGCGCAAGGGCAAGAAGCCCTTCGTGGAAGCCGCCGCTGCCATCGAAGCCGCCATGGCGGACGCGATCGCGGCGCGCGAATGCACCAAGGACGTCGGCGGCACGCTGGGCACCCGCGAAGCGGGCGCTGCGTGGGTCAAGCGTTTGGGTTGATAGGGCCTTAAACAGGCTGTAAGCGGGCTGCGGTATCGTGTATCCGTAGTCCGCTTTTCATTAATGAATACTCTTCATTAATGAAGTGACGCGCCAGTCCGATTGACCGCGCGCGGCGACCTGACTAGACTGCAACGGCCGTGGTCGGGCGGGATATGTTCCGCTGGCCGCGCGCCGCGGGCCTTAACGGCCCAGCCATCAACGCGTATACGAGACATCAATATGAGCGAAACGACGAAACAGCGCCTGCGCCGACGGGTAGAGCAGCGCAACGGCATGCTCGTTCCCGGCGCCTTCAATGCCATGAGCGCCCGGGTCGTGGCCGACCAGGGCTACGAAGCGGTCTACCTGACCGGTGCCGGGCTGACCAACATGCACTACGGCGTGCCCGACCTGGGCATCATCGGCCTGCGCGATGTGGCCGACGCCACGTCCCGCCTGCGCGAAGCGGTAGAGGACCTGCCCATCATCGTCGACGGCGATACCGGCTTCGGCAATGCCGTGAACGTATGGCACACCGTGCGCGCGCTGGAACGCGCCGGCGCGGATGCCATCCAGCTTGAAGACCAGATGTTCCCCAAGCGCTGCGGCCATTTTTCCGGCAAGGAAGTCGCGCCGCTGCCCGAAATGCTGTCGAAGATCAAAGCGGCCGCCGATGCGCGCCGTGACGAAAACTTCCTGATCATCGCGCGCACGGATTCGCGCGCGGTGCTGGGTTTTGACGCGGCGGTCGAACGCGCCCAGGCCTTCGCCGACGCCGGCGCCGACATCCTGTTCGTCGAAGCCACCGAAAGCCTGGAAGAAGTCCGCGCGCTGCCCAAGCTGCTGAAACAGCCGCAGCTGATCAACATCGTGATCGGCGGCAAAACTCCCGCACTGACCGCGGCAGAGCTGGGCGAGATGGGGTACGGCATCGTCCTGTACGCCAACGCTGCCTTGCAAAGCGCGGTGGCAGGCATGCAGCGCGCCCTGGGCCAGCTCAAGCGCGACGGCCTGCTCAAGGAAGATCCCACCCTGGTCGCCCCGTTCCTGGAACGCCAGCGCCTGGTGCAAAAGCCGCTGTACGACGAGCTGGAGAAGAAGTACACGGACAAGTAATACCGCCATAGTCCGCCTGCCAGCCAAGGGCGCCACCTCTGTACAGAGGCGGCGCCTTTTTCATGGCCATCGCATATCCGCGTACCCATGCCGGCTGGCGGATCGAGTCCGGTAAGTTCACCGCGACGGGCCCTACGACAAAAGGCGGCGTCCCCATGGAGGGGTGGCACCTTTTTCATTGCCGCGCCGGACGATCGCCCTGGATACTACGTCGTTCCAGGCTGGATAGCGGCTCCGGTGCGTCGGGCGCCTTGGCGACCTGCGGCAGGGGAGCTTCGAATACGCTGACCGTAATGGAAAAGAAACCTTCGGGAGCGGCAAATGGCGAACGCGGTGACTGTCCTGGTGGTGGGCGCCGGTCCGGCGGGACTGCTGATGGCGGCGGAACTGCATCGGCGCGGCGTGGAGTGCCTGTTGGTCGACGCGCACGACCGGCCCATGGAGTGGGACCGGGCGACCGTCGTGCATCCGCGCTCGCTGGAAATATTCGAGTCCCTGGGTATCCTGGAGCCGCTACTGGCTACCGGCGTCAAGCAGCGGCGCGCCCGCCTGCACGCCGATGGCCAGGTCCTGGGCGTGATCGATCTGCATCTGTGCGGCAGCCGCTACCCGTTCAACATCGGCATATCGGAAGAGGTCACCGAGACTATTCTTACCGATTACTTGCGCCACCAAGGCGGCCTGGTCACGCGCGGAACCAGGCTTGTCGATTTGCGCCAGCAGCAAGACGGCGTCCTCGCCACGATCGAGCATGAAGGTGTTATGAGCGAAGTCCACGCGCAATGGATCGTGGGATGCGACGGCCATCACAGCACCGTCAGAACGCTGGCGGGCATTGAGCAGGACGGCCACGACATCAGCGAGCCCTGGGCGGTGTTCGATGCCGCCGTCAGCGGTTGGGCGGACTCCTTCGAGGCGAACTACGCCTACCTGGACGACATCCCCGTGATCTTGACCGCATTGCCGGACCAGCGCTGGCGAGTCTATCTCAGGCCTAGTGCGGACGACTCCGACCTGGTCGCCGACGCCTTATCGACACTACGGCGCTATCTGCCCGACGCAAGCTTTCAAGGCGTGACGAACCCAACCCGCTTTCACTGCCATGCCAAAGTGGCGCAGCGCTTCCGCGCTGGTCGCATCCTGTTGGTGGGGGATGCCGCGCATACCTGCAGTCCGGCGCAGGGGCACGGCATGAATACTGGCCTGCAGGACGCATTCAACCTGGCCTGGAAACTTGCCCTGGTTGTGCACGGACATTCCTCGGATGCCTTGCTGGATAGTTATCACGCGGAACGGCGGCCGGTG
Organism: Bordetella sp.; assembly: GCA_035493915.1. GTDB lineage: Bacteria > Pseudomonadota > Gammaproteobacteria > Burkholderiales > Burkholderiaceae_B > Bordetella_C. The sequence goes on along the minus strand of DATJHN010000011.1, from coordinate 2,330 downwards.
GCGGATAACGTACTGGCGTCGGGCGACGCCGCGGAGGGCGCGCAGATGGTGGCCGAAAGCGAGCGCCCCACACGCAACGCCGCCATACGCAGCGCTTTCGCCGATCCCGCCACGCGGCACCACGAGGCCGTGGCGGAGGCGGAGCTGAACATCGATTACGCGGGGTCCCCGATCGTGATGGGGGACCGCACGGATGCGCTTTGGCCCGGGCAAAGATTGTCAGACCGAATCGAGGTCCTGCTTACCGCAGGTGGTACCGGCATGCTTCATCACTACGCCAGCCGCTTAGGCCATACCGCGTTTCTTATCGGTGGAATATCGGCGTCCCAGGACGAACTGGCACAAGTCCGCCGCGATATGGCACCGTCCTTCGACGGATCGATCATCGAAACGGTGATCGCGCTGACCGTCAATTCCGGCGTCTCGGACATAGATGCCTACCTGGAACCGGAGACAGCGGAAAAACTCGGCATAGGCAACATCATGCTTCTCGTTGTTCGAGCGGACGGTCATGTCGGCCTGCGCGCGGATAGCCGCCACGCCGAGACCCTGGCCGCCTACATCGCGCTTTTGCGCTCCCGGCAGGTGTGACTTCCTCCCAGAGTTTTCACGGACGAACCTGAATGACCGTCTTCCCGCTGATTCGCTTGGTCGGATTGAAAGCGGCGACGGCTTCGTCCAGGGTCGCGATGTTACCGATGTTCGTCCGCAGCCGTCCGTCGCGCACCCGCTGGACGATCTCAGTCAATTGGGCACGATCGGCTTCGACAACGAAGTCGACCGCCAGACCGTTATTGGGCCGTGCCTCGACCGGGCCGACAACAGAAACCAGTATTCCTCCGTCTCGAATCAGGCCTGCCGACCGTTTCCCGATGTCGCCGCCGATGACATCGAACACCAGATCGACTCCGCCGATGTCTTCCAGCATGTCGTTGCCGAGGTCGAAAAACTCATGCGCGCCGAAGTCGAGCGCCTTCTGGCGGTCGGCGGCGCGGCCGGTGCCGATGACGTAGGCGCCGGCTTCTCGCGCGAGTTGCGACACCATCGTCCCGACCGCCCCGGCCGCCCCGTGCGAGAGCACGCGCTGGCCCGCCTGCAGGCGCCCATGTTGGAACAGCCCTTGCCACGCGGTCAATCCCGAAATCGGCAGGCTCGCGCCCACCGCGAACTCGACATCGCCCGGCAGCGGCGCAAGGTTGCGTGCCTCGATCGCCACATACTCTGCCATCGTGCCATCGCGATACCAGTCGGCAAGGCCGAACACGCGTTGCCCCACCGACAGCCCCGTCGTGCCGTAGCCGAGAGCGGTGACCACTCCGGCCAGCTCGTGGCCGGGGATCGACGGTGTTCGATCACGGTCGCCGCGATCGGTCCAGGTCGGAGGCCACGTCAACTCGGTCCCGACGAATCCCGCTGCATGAATCTGGACGACCACGTCGTTTATCGCTGCCGTCGGCTCGGGCCGTTCCGACAGTTTCATACCGGCCGTTCCTGCCGTCTGATCGGTCACAATGATTGCTTTCATGGGAATATCTCCTTTGACATCGGCCCAGGCGTCCGAGCCATTGTGTTGCTCACCAACGAGACTATCCGTCCCCCAAGCCGCGGTGCCGAATCACACGACGCAAGCCTGCCCGTCGAGATTCCTGTGTCCACGACGGATCTTCCTTGTTTACCCCGCTTGATCAGTCGCCGTCACTAGCAGCCCGCGCTGCACGCCCGGACGTGCGAGGCCGCGATCGAACCACTTCTGCACATGCACAAAGCGGTCGAAGCCAACAATCTCGCGTGCTTCGTAAAAGCCGATCAAGTTACGCACCCAGCCAAGCAACGAAATATCGGCGATGGTGTAGTCGGTGCCCATCACCCAGTCGCGCCCCGCGAGGCGGTTGTCGAGGACACCGAGCAGCCGTGCTGATTCCTTCGCGTAGCGTTCCAGCGGACGCTTGTCCTCGTAGGCTTTGCCGGCGAATTTGTTGAAGAAGCCGACCTGGCCGAACATCGGCCCGACACCGCCCATCTGCCACATCAGCCACTGGATCGTTTCGTAGCGCGTGTTGGGATCGGTGGAGAGGAACATCCCGGTTTTATCGGCGAGATAAATCAGGATCGCTCCAGATTCGAACAATGCCAGCGGCCGGCCGCTTGGTCCATCGGGATCGTAGATCGCGGGAATCTTGCCGTTGGGGTTGAGAGCGAGATAAGCGGGATCATGGTTCTCGTTGGCCATGATGTCGATGCGGTGCGGCTCGTAAGCAAGACCCGTCTCCTCCAGCATGATCCCAACCTTCACTCCGTTAGGCGTCGGCAGGGAAAAGAGCTGGAGCCGA
>DATJHN010000010.1:0-3111 GCA_035493915.1 Bordetella sp. | reverse complement strand
GACGCGGCATTGGCGGCGGCGCCGGTCAGCAGGGCAAAGACGGCGCTACGGAATAGGCGGTGCATGGTGTCTGTCTCCTCTTTGTTTTAGTGCTGGTGCACTAGTATATTAGTTATCGCGGCATTGTGACTGACAAACTGTGGGCCGTGGGATCTGAAGCGCGGCCCATGGGTGAACTGGCGCTCAGGCCCCGAATGCCGGGGCGTGAGCGTCGTGTTTTCCGGCCGGGCTAAGCAGCCCGGTCACCTGGCTGCTTAGCCCGGCTTGCGGAACTTCAGCGCGAACTGGTCGGTGTGGCCGCGCAGCGCCGGCGCGAATACCGCCATGTCATGCTTGTCGTCCGGGTTGCGCAGCACATTGCTTTCCGCTTCCAGCTTGAAGCCGGCCGCCAGCGCCTGCTGCTTGACGGTTTCCGGATCGATGCGGTGCAGGGTGTGCGAGCTGGTGCTGCTCGTGCCCGCGTTCGCCACATGATCCACCACGACGAATACGCCGCCCGGCTTCAATGCCTTGAACACCGCCGCGTCCATTTGTGCCGCCGCATCGGCGCCCACGAATCCGTACACGTCGTGGTAGTTGTCCGAGGTCCAGGCAACGTCCACTGGTTCCGGCATATGCAGCGTGGCAAACGGTTCGCTTACCACTGTGACATTCGTGAAAGCGGACTGGGTTGGAATAGCCTGGGCGGTCGCAAGCGCTTTCGGCGCCAGCTTGACGAACTCCGCCGGTACCACGGCGTATACGTGGCCGGTGGGCCCGACAGCCTTGCTGAAGATGCGCGTGTAATAACCGCCACCCGGAATCAGTTCCGCCACGCGGTCACCCGGTTTCACACCGGCGAAGGCCAACAGTTCGGCGGGCTTGCGCGCCTCATCGCGCTGCGCGTCGGCGGCAGGGCGATCGGGCGAGGCGACAGCGGCGCGGATGGCGTCGCTGGGGGGCGCATGGGGAGCCTGGGCACAGGAAGCCAGCGTGAAGGTCGACGCGGCAAACAGCAGAAGTGCGGCTTTCAAATTTCCACCTATAGTCAGAACGCCGGCCTTGTTTTCGCCGACAGGGCCAACGCGGGGCGTTGGCGTGCGCTCAATCCTGCGGACCGCCTGCATGGCGAATCTGCCCGGGAACTATAACGTGGTCGCCGAGGTTGCAAGCAAACATGTATGTCACCTTGGTGTCACCCGGCCGCCTGAACATCCTTGCCCATCCAAGGCAGGAGGACTCATGCGGTCGGACACCATCAACGCAATCCTGCGGCGCATCGCCGCGACATGTGACGACAGAATGCGCACTCGCGCACTGGTTGCCGCCGGCAATTGGCGTGCGGCCGACGACGACGCGACGCGCGGCATGGCCTTCGATGCACGGGTAAAACGGGATTCGGGCCTGGCCGAGGCGGTGTACGGCACCAATGATTTCCAGCCCGCCGCATTCCTGCCCGATGGGGCCGCGGCACGCCGCGCGGTGGGGCGGGTTGTGCTGCAGACGCCGCAGCTATCGATATCTGGCACGGGTTTTCTGATCAGCCCGGGGTTGTTCATTACGAACCAGCACGTCATCGCCGATGCGGATGCAGCGGCACAGACCACCGTCGTTTTCGACGATGAACTGGATGAGCGCGGCGAGCCGCGCCCGCGCACCATATTCCGGCTGGCGCCGGAGCGCTGCGCCATATTCTCGGACGAGAACGATCTGGACTACGCCGTGATCGCGCTGGGCGAACGCGTCAGTGGCGATGCCACGGTGGAGGAACTGGGCTACTGCCCCATCAGCTTCACGCCCGATCGTCATCGCAAGGGCATGAATGTCAACATCATCCAGCACCCGGAAGGCCTGCCCAAGACCATCGCCATCCGCAACAACCTGCTGACCGCGCGCACCGATACGCGCCTGCTTTACGAAACCGACACCGACTTCGGTTCTTCCGGCGCACCCGTCTACAACGATCAGTGGGATGTAGTGGCGCTGCATCACTTTGGCGCGCCGTCGACCGTGGCCCAGGCCGCGGCGGATGGCGAGTCGATCGACGCGCTCGGCGATGCGTCGAACGGCGAGCGTGCCGATGCGTCAAACGACGGGCGTGACGAGGCGCGCGGCAATACGCGGAAGAGTGCGTCGCATGATGCACTTCCCGCGGCCGCGCGCGGCAAATCGCGCGTGGCGCAGAAGTCCGTGCGCACCGCGAAGACCGTGCGAAAAACCACCGCCGCCGCTGCCGTAGCCATGGCATCCTCGCGCACCGCGGTAATGCCGCCGCCTTCGACCGACGCGGCCAGCGCTGACGCCGCGCAAGTGAATGAGGGCGTACGTATCAGCAGCATCTACCAGGATCTGCAGTCGCGCCTGCCGCAGCTCGGCGCGGACGCAGCCGGACTGGTGCGCAGCGCGCTGGCGCTGTGGGTGGATCCTTCGCCGTCGGTCGGCAAGCAGCTGGAACGGCGCCTTCCTTTGACGACTGCGGTGGCGTCAACCGGCGACGCGGAAGCTCTGTCCGACCCGGTTTCCTTCGCCGCCACGACGGCAACCGCGGTGGGCGCCATCGGCAATGCCGCATCCATGGCGCAGAGTGTCGCGATTCCTTTGACGATTACGGTTACGTTGGGCGGAGCCGGTGCGGCGGCTCCGGCAGTTGCCGATGCGGTTCGAATGTCGGCAGGGGCGGCTGGGACAGCAGGCGCTCCGGAAACGTCAGTGATTCCGGGCGTGCCGGTGGCTACCGGAACGTCGCCAGCCCTGGCCGAGGCTGCGACGCAACCCAAGACGCTCAAGCGCCTGCCGGAACGTACCAAGGTCGATACGGACTTCAGCGATCGTAACGGCTACAACGGCAAATTCGTGCCTGGCCTGAAGCTGGACCTGGGGAAGGTGGCCGCGCCACGCAAGAGCGTGATCGCGCCGCTGGAGGAAACCAGCGCTGGCGCCGCGACGGGCGAGCTGCGGTACCAGAACTTCAGCCTGGTCATGCACAAGGCGCGGCGTTTCGCCCTGTTCACCGCCACCAACATCGACGGCGCCACCTGGCTTGCCATCGACCGCAAGACTGGACAGCCCGCGGCCGAGCAGCCCGAGGGCGACGTCTGGTACAACGACACGCGCATCAGCGCCACCTACTGC
>DATJHN010000009.1:0-4943 GCA_035493915.1 Bordetella sp. | reverse complement strand
GGATCGCGACGCCGGCCTTGCGACGCTATCGCGCGTCTGGCGGTTGAGCCTTGGCGGATGTGGCGCCGGCAGCCTGGATGCGTGGCAGGCTCGTTTCGATCCAGTCCGCCAGCAGGCGGACTTTTTCCGCGCATTCCCGTCCCAGCGGCGTCAGGCTGTACTCGACATGGGGCGGTACGACCTGGTACGCCTTGCGATCGACCAGCCCATCGGCTTCCAGCCACTGCAGCGTTTGCGCCAGCATCCGCTCGCTGACGCCGCCGATGGCGCGCTTGAGCTCACTGAAGCGGTGCATGCGCTGTTCGAGCGCGATCAGGACCAGCACGCCCCAGCGGCTGGTAACGTGCTTGAGCACCTGTCGCGAGGGGCAGTCGGCCTCCATCAAGTCGCCGCGCGCCAGGCGGGCGGAAAGGGATGTGGCCAGGGATGTGGTGGAGTCCATGTTCATACTTACGTTCCTGTGCGTACTTACTAAACGTAAGTAGTACTGCTAGATTGGCTCCGTCGTCAATCCGAACGGAGTCACATCATGTCCATCGCCATCACAGGCGCCACCGGCCAGCTGGGCCGGCTGGTCATCCAGCAACTGCTGCGCAAGCTGCCGGCCGGCGATCTGCTCGCCCTGGCGCGTACACCGGCCGCGGCGGCCGACCTGGGTGTCGCTGCCCGTCCGGCCGATTACAGCCGGCCCGAGACCCTGCCACCTGCCCTGGCCGGTGTCGATATCCTGTTGCTGATTTCGTCCAACGAGGTCGGGCAGCGCATCGCGCAGCACCGCAATGTGGTGGATGCCGCCAGGCGCGCGGGCGTGAAGCGCATTGTCTACACCAGCCTGCTGCATGCGGATACCTCGCCGCTGAGCCTGGCGCCGGAGCACCTGGACACCGAGGAAGCCATCAAGGCATCCGGCCTGGCGTATACCGTATTGCGCAATGGCTGGTACGTCGAGAACCACACCGCCGCCATTCCAACGGCCTTGTCCGCCGGGGTGCTCCTGGGTAGTGCCGGCGAAGGAAAGTTCTCGGCCACGGCACGCGCGGACTACGCGCTGGCGGCGGCCGCCGTGCTGACGGGCACGGGCCATGAAAACAAGATCTATGAGTTGGCGGCGGACCAGCCCTACACGCATGCGCAGTTCGCCGCCGAGGTGTCGCGCCAGGCAGGCAAGCCACTGGTCTACAAGGACGTACCGGAAGCGGAATACGCGGCCGCGTTGGCCGGTGGCGGCCTGCCTGCCGCGATCGCGCAGGCGATCGCCAGCTGGGATGCCGGCGCGGCGCGCGGCGTGCTGTTCGACGACAGTCGCCAGTTGTCGCGGCTGATCGGCCGGCCCACGACACCGCTGTCCGAAGCGATCGCGCAGGCCCTGGCCTAGGCGCGGATCAGTCGCGGGCGGGACGCTGGGGAAAGCTGCGTTCGAACACGCCTTCGGCGATGCGGTTCTTCAGGATCTCGATGGACCCGCCCGCGATCATCCAGCCGCGGCAGCGCCGCACGCAGTATTCGACCAGCGATTCCTTGCTGTAGCCCATGCCGCCCAGCACTTGCAATGCTTCGTTGGCGACATCGAAACCTGTCTGGTTGCAATAGGCCTTGGCGATGGCCGTTTCCGTTGCCGAAGGAAAGCCGGTATCAGCGTTCGATGCGGCCCGGTACAACAGCAATTGGCCGGCATCCAGCTTGATGCGCATGTCGGCGAATTTCCATTGCAGGCCCTGGAATTCGCACAGCAAGCGGCCGAACTGCTTGCGCTGCATGGCCCATGCACGTGCTTCTTCGAAGGCGTAGCGGCCCAGCGCCAGCGACCGCGCGGTGTTGCCGATGCGTTCGACGTTGAAGCCGGCGATCTGCTTCTTGAAGCCGCCTTCTCCCAGCACGACCATATCGTTCGGCACGAACACGTTGTCGAAAAAAATCTCGGCCCATTCCTCGTCGGACATGAAGGCCGAGCGCTTGCCCAGCCGCACGCCTTCCGCCTTGGTGTCGATCAGCACGGAACCTATGCCCTGCGTGCCGGGGCCGAAGCGCACGTAGGCCAGGATCACGTCCGCATGCGGCCCGTGCGTGGTGAATATTTTCGAGCCGTTGATGCGCCATCCGTCGCCATCGGGCGTGGCGCTGGTGTTCAATTCGGTCACCGCCGAGCCGGCTTCCGGTTCGGTCATGCCGACGGCGATCAGCATGTCGCCGGCCAGCAAGGGCCGCAGGTATTTTTCCTTCTGTATGGCGTTGCCGTATTCCGCCAGGACGCGAATGGCGCCGAAGTTGCCGGCCTGGACGACGTCGGCGCTGCGAGGGCAGACGGATGCGACCGTTTCGATGGCGATTACCGCGTCCATCAACGATCCGCCGATGCCGCCATTGGCTTGCGCGATGGTAATGCCCAGCAGGCCTTGTTGCGCCATCGAGCGCGCGACATCCCAGGGATACTCGTTGGAGTGCGCGCGATCGCGCGCACCGTCGCGTAGTTCCTTTTCCGCGTAGCGGCGCACGGCGTCCTGGAAATCGCGTTGTTCGGGGGTTAGATGAAAGTCCATGGTGATGCGTCCTTGTGGTGCGTGTGGCGCGTCTATTTCAGGTGCAGCAATCCGTCGACCGCCACGATGCCATCCGGCTGTACGAACAATGGATTGATTTCCGCTTCCGTGACCGTTGCGCCATTGGCCAGTGCCAGCCGGGAAAAGGCGGCGATGGCGCGGGCCAGCGCATCGCAGTCTCCGCGTGGCAGGCCGCGGAAACCCCGTATCAAACGGGTCGCGCGGACTTCTTCGATCATGGCGTGCGCTTCCTGTTCGCCGACGGGCGCCAAGCGGATGGCGAAGTCGGGATTGAGTTCGGCGGCGATGCCGCCAGCGCCCAGGACCACCGTGGGTCCGACCAGCGGATCCAGGCGATAGCCGAGAATCAACTCCAGCAGACGGCCCTCCATGGCTTGTACCAGGATGCCTTCGACGGCGGCGCCCGGTGCGTGCGTTGCGACGTTGTCCAGCATTTCGGCTACCGCCGCGCGCAGTTGCGCGTCGTCGGCGATGTTCACGCGCACCGCACCTGCGTCGGTCTTGTGCGGCACGTCACGCGAAGAGATCTTGGCCACCACGGGATACGCGATGTCATGCACGAGTTCGTCGACTGGTAGCAGGCGCGATCGTGCGACGGGAATGCCCAGGGCTTGGAACACCTGCCCTGCTTCGTATTCGGTTAACGCAACGGAATCGGCGGCCGAGCCTGCGGCTGTGCTCGCATCGGCATCGGCATCGGCATTGGCATCGGCATTGGCATTGGCATTGGCACCGACCGCGGCAACGTTATTTGAACGAGGTATGCCTGCCGGCCAATCAAAAGCTATCGGTGGCGACGCAGGCGCAGGCCGGCGCTGGAATAGCACCGCCAGGGCATCGGCGCAGGCTTCCGGCGTACGAAAGGCCGCGATGCCGTTCTGCCGCAACAGTGCAAGCGAGGCCGGTGCTTCGGGCGCCAAAAACGCGGCCATCGGCTTGCCGTCGGGCTTGTCCGCCTGTACCAGCGGATTGACGGCAAAGTCCGGATGGAATTGCGCCGACGACCCGATCACGCTGAGCACCGCGTCGCACCAGTCGGCCAGCAGCAGCTGTTCCAGCAGGTCCTTGTATTGCGCGGGAGTGGCCGCCAGCGTCAAGTCGATGACCGGTGTTTCGCGGATGCGCAGACCGCGCCCCGCCATGTGCGCGACGAAGGCAGGCGGCGGCGCGGCGGCGGCCAATCCGCGCATGCCCAGGTTATCGACCACGGTCGCGGCGCCGCCGCCCGTGGTGGTAATGACGGCAACTCGCGGGGCGTGGCCGCCCCCAGCCATGGCCGATGATGGTGCTGCGTGCGACGATGCAGTGGGGGATGGTGAAACGTTCGAAGATGCAACGTTCGGAGGCGCAACGTTCAACTGCGCGTTGCTGGTAGACGCTGTCTCATGCACCCGCAGGTCGCCGTAGCGCGCGGCCAGCGGCACGATTTCAAACAGCGTTTCCAGGTGATGCACGCGCAGCACGCCGTGCGCGCGGAAGAAAGCATCCACCGCGGCATCGTTGCCCGCCATCGCGCCGGTGTGCGATTGCGCCAAGGCATCACCCTGCTCGGAACGGCCAAGTTTGTAGGCCACGACCGGCTTGCCAGCGGCGCGCGCGCGCTCCAGTGCCGCGGCCAGCACCGGCGCTTGCCGCAGCGTTTCCAGGAACAGAAGAATGACCCGTGTATGCGGGTCGTCCACCAGTGCGTCGACGACTTCGCCGACGGTGATGTCGCTTTCATTGCCGACCGACACCGAACTGGCAAAGCCGAAGCCGCGTGCCGCTGCCCGCGACAGCAGCGAGCCCATCATCGAACCGCTCTGCGAGACCATGCTGATATCGCCGGCCACCAGGTCGTCCGCCTCGAAGGCGGCGTTGACGGAAATGATGCCGCCGCTATGCAGATTGGCGCTGCCTATGCTGTTGGGCCCCAGCACCCGCACACCGAGTTCGCGTGCGCGCGCGACCAGCGCCTGTTGGCGCGCCACGCCTTCCGGCCCGGCTTCGGCGAAGCCGTCGGAATAGATGGTGATGACCCGCGCCCCGACGGCGGGACACTGCTCCAGCACGGACAGGATCTGTTCGCCGGGGATCATGACGAAAACATGGTCCACCGCTTCGGGGACGTCGGCCAGCGTGGGATAGGCGCGCTCGCCCATGATCTCGGCGCGTCCGGCATTGATCGGATAAACGCGTCCCTTGTAGTCATGCTTGCGCATGAAACGCAGCGGCCGCGCGGTGTTCTTGCGCGCGTCGCCCGACGCGCCGACCAGTGCGATGGCGCGCGGCGCGAGCAGGGCCTGGCCCAGCGAAGGTAAAGAGTTGGAAGGCATGACGGGGAACCGGATGTTGTTCAGTTGATCGGACGGTCCGCCGCCAGCGCCAGGTCGCTCACGCCGCAGG
>DATJHN010000008.1:0-18289 GCA_035493915.1 Bordetella sp. | reverse complement strand
CTTTACGTCCCCGGTGGTGATCGAAGCGCGTGTGTTGACGCGCCTGCCCGACCGCTTCCGCCAGGCGCGCGACAATCCCTGGTCAGCGGCGAACAAGCCGGGCCATTTTGTCGATTGCTTCCTGGAAGGACCGGCCTTCGATCGCGACGGCAACCTGTATGTGACGGATATTCCCTACGGGCGGATCTTTCGCATCAGTCCGGCGCTGGAGTGGGAGCTGGTCACGGGATACGACGGCTGGCCCAACGGTATCGCGATCCATGCGGATGGGTCGCTGTGGATCGCGGATTACCGGCGCGGCATCCTGCGTCTGGATCCGTCCGCCGGCAGGACGCCGGACACACCGCTTGGACACCGCAATTCAGAAAGCTTCAAGGGTCTTAACGACCTGACTTTCGATGCATCCGGCAATCTGTACTTCACCGACCAGGGGCAGACCGGCCTGCACGATCCGACGGGCCGGGTCTATCGCCTGGAGCCGTCCGGCAGGCTGGATTGCCTGATGGATAACGTGCCGAGTCCCAACGGCATCGCGCTGGACCGTGAAGCAGCCTTTCTCTACACGGCGGTGACGCGCGCGAATGCGGTGTGGCGCGGGCCATTGTTGGCGGATGGATCCTTGACCAAGGTGGGTGCCTTCCGCACGTTCTTCGGGACCAGCGGACCCGACGGCCTGGCGGTGGATGCGAACAACCGGCTGGTGGTGGCGCATGCCAGCCTGGGCGGCGCGTTCCTGGTGGAGCCGAATGGGGATATCACACACTTCATCCGCAGCCCGATGGGCGGAACGGTCACCAACATCGCCTTTCGGCCGGGAACGTCGCGCCTGGTCATGACCGAGTCGCGCAGCGGTACGGTCTTGGAAGCGGAATTGCCCGCGGCCGGCTTGCCGCTGTACTCGCATTCGATGCCACAGGCATAAACGGCAGGCGGGGCAGGGTTGCGGCCGAGTCTATGGCCCGGCTCGCTGGCCAGGCCGATTGACCAGCCCGCTCGCTGCTGTTCATCGAGGGGGCGGTGGGTCTACCGTCAGGTGGCCGCTTTCGTCGCTTTGCCCAGGAACTGGCGCAGGATGGAATTCGATTCGCCCTTCAGGCGCTGGCGCAGCACCGGTTCCGGCGTTCCACGCTTCAGGAACTGGCCGCTGCCGCGCTCCACATGCAATTCGCCGTCACGCACCGCGATGCGGCCGCGGCTGATGACGGTTTCAGGCCAGCCTTTGATCGTCCGGCTTTCGTAAGGCGTATAGCCGACCTGATCGTGCAGCATGGACGCACTGATCTGGATTTCCCGGTCCGGGTTCCAGATCGCGAAGTCGGCATCCGCGCCCACCGCGATGGTGCCCTTGCGCGGATACAGCCCATAGGTGCGAGCGTGATTGGCGGACGTCACGGCGACGAAGCGCTCGATGCTCATGCGGCCTTTCAGTACGCCTTCCGAGAATAGCAGCGGCATGCGCAGCTCCAGGCCCGGCACGCCGTTGGCCATGTCCTTGAAGGTGGTGTCCTGGCCCTTGGGCAGCTTGCCGCTTTCGTCGAAACGATAAGGCGCATGGTCCGACGAATACATCTGCAGCGTGCCGTCGATCAAACCGGCCCAGACCGCTTCCTGCGATGCCGCGTCGCGCGGCGGCGGGCTGCAGCAGTACTTGGCGCCTTCCATGCCCGGCAGGTCCAGGTCTTCCGCGCTCAGGAACAGATACTGGGGGCAGCTTTCAGCCAGGATGGGCAGGCCCAGCGACTGCGAGGCATGCACCACGCGCACGGCCTCCAGTCCGGCCACGTGGACGATCAGGATAGGCACGTCCATCAGGCGCGCCAGGGCCACGGCGCGGTTGGTGGCCTCGCTTTCGGCGATGGGGTCGTGCGCCACCGCGTGGTACTTTGGGGCGGTCATGCCGCGGTCGACCAGCTTGCGCGCGATCCAGCGGATCATGTCGTTGTTCTCGGCATGCACCATGACCAGCGCGCCTTCGCGGTCGGCCACTTCCAGGACGTCGAGCAGTTGATAGTCGTCGATCTTCAGCCGTTCATAGGTCATATAGACCTTGAAGGACGTAATGCCCTGGCGGATGAGTTCGGGCAGATCGTGCTGCAAGGCACGCTCGGTCGGGTCGGAAAGGATCAGGTGGAAGCCGTAATCGATGACCGCTTTCTCCGCGGCGCGGCGATGGTAGTCGGCGACGACTTCGGGCAGCTGGTTGCCGCGGTGCTGGGCCGCGAAAGGAATGATGGTGGTGGTGCCGCCGAAGGCCGCCGATACGGTGGCGCTGTAGAAGTCGTCGGCGCACATTACGCCCATGCCGGACAGTTGCTCCACGTGGCAGTGGCTGTCGATGCCGCCGGGCAGCACCCAGTGGCCGGCGGCATCGATATCCTGCCGGCCCGGCGGCAGCCCGCGGCCGACCGCGGCGATGACGCCGTCGCGCACGCCGATATCGGCGTGGAAAGTATCGCTGGCCGTGCTGATACGGCCGTTGCGTACGGTCAGGTCGAAGTCGCCGGGCGTGGTCATGGCAGCAGTGTTCCTTGGTGATCTGTCGGCGATCATGCTAAAGCCTTCCGGGAACGGCTCGCTTGCTTTTTTATGGCGCGCCTATAACGCGCTGTTAAGGCCGGGTTCACCCGGATCTGGCGCGGATGACCCGGATGACGCCGGCGCGAAGCCCTGATCCTTGAGCGTCACGCGCAGGATATCGACGAAATCCTGGGCCAGCTGCGACAAGGGATCGAAGCGCGATTGCAGCAAAGTGGCGGTCAGCACCTTGGCCTGGACTATGGGCCGGACGACGAATTCGCCGGAGGTGCGGCTGCGCACCGAGAATTCATCCACGATGGCGATGCCGGCGCCCGCCTGCACCAGCGAACACGCATTCTGCGGCGAGCTGACTTCCACCGCCAGGCGCCGGGGTTCGCCGGCTTCCTGGTACATCTGTTCCACCAGCGCGCCCAGCGGCGTGTCCGCGCCGTAGGAGATCAGCGGGTAGGGCTGCAGGTCCTGGATGGACAGGCGGGGCAAGGGGGCCAGGGGATGGTTGTAGGGGCAGATGCAGACCAGGCGCGCTTCGCCGATGGGGTGGGCGACCAGGTTGGGATGCTGGGCGGGCTGGATGACGACGCCGATCTCGGCACGGTTGTCCAGCAGCATCTGGGTCAGCGGCCGGAAAGCCAGCGACTGGAAAGTGATCTTTACGTCTTGATGGGCCTTCTGAAAGGCCGCGATGGCCAGCGGGATCAGCATGTGGCCGATGCTGGGGCTGGAGACGATGTGCAGAATGCCGGTGCGGCGTTCGGCCAGTTCACCGGCCAGCTCGCCCACCCGGCGTACCCCGGCGTAGACGTGTTCCACTTCACGGAACAGCTGCCTGGCTTCCGGCGTGGGATACAGGCGGCCCTTGATGCGTTCGAACAGGCTGAAGCCCAGGCGCTGCTCGGTATGCGCGAGCAGGCGGCTGACAGCCGGCTGCGACACGAACAGCAGCTTGGCGGCGCCGCTGATCGATCCGGTCGTCATGACCGCGCGAAAGACTTCGATCTGCCTGAGATTGAGCAACATAATGTCTGGTTGAAGGTCCTGCGGCATATGGCGACCCAGCACATGTGAACCGCTTGGGGTCACGAGCGCACCTGGGCTCCCTTGGAGCTGGCGGTGGCTCCCGCGCCATAACGCGATGTTAAGCCCGAACGATAAAACGGCATTGCCGGGGCGCGGCGGTGCGCTGCTAGACTGCGGCCTAGCGGCCGGCAATGCCTGGCTACAGCAGCGGGCCGGCCACGCCGGGCCGGGAAGCAGCGCGCGCATTATCGCGAGGAATGCCATGGAACGGACTCTCTACGTCATCAATCCGAATTCCACCCAGGCCGTCACCGACGCCTTCGACGCCGGACTGGCGCCGCTGCGGGTGGCGGGCGGTCCGCGTATCGAATGCCTGACCCTGCGCGAAGGCCCGCCCGGCATCCAGACGCAGATGGACGTGGAAAACGTCACGCTGCCGATGGTGCGCCTGGTGCAGGATCTGGATCGCAAGCATGGCGGTGCGGCTGCCGGCTACGTGATCGCCTGCTTCAGCGATCCCGGGCTGCATGCGGTGCGCGAAGCCACGAGCAAGCCGGTACTGGGTATCAGCGAATGCGGCGTACTGACGGCGATGACCATGGGCCTGCGCGTCGGCGTCATCGCCATCCTGCGCCAGTCCATCCCGCGCCATGGCCGCATGTTCGGCGCCATGGGCGTCCAGGGCCGCATAGCGGCTGAGCTGCCGCTGGGCCTGGGCGTGGTCGAACTAAGCGATGCATCGCGCACGCGCGAACGCCTTGCCGACGTCGGCCGCACCTTGCGCGACACCCACCAGGCCGACGTCCTGGTCCTGGGCTGCGCCGGCATGGCGTCGTATCGCGCCTGGCTGCAGGAAGAAGTCGGCCTGCCCGTCGTCGAACCCACCCAGGCCGCCGTCGGCATGGCGATGGGCCGCATCCTGCTGAACACCGGCGAACGCTGAGACGCCGGCGCGGGCTTTGATTTTGCAGTAAATCCCGCGATGTGGCTGAAGCGCGCAGCACGGCCGGGATGAGCGCGCCAGAACCTAACGAGTCGGCGGTTGCGGCCGGTCGGCGATGAATCGGCCTGGCCGCGCGCCGGTAGCGGCGCCGTCCTGCCAGGTGGCGATGCCGTTCACGAAGACGTGCCGCATGCCCGTGCACGCTTCGGTCGGTGTGTCGAAGGTGGCATTGTCGATGATGGTATCGGGATCGAATACGGCCAGGTCGGCGTGGCAGCCGGTGGCGATGCGGCCGCGGTCGCGCAGGCCCAGGCGCATGGCGGTCAGGCCGGTCATGCGGTATACGGCATTTTCCAGCGGGAACAGGCCCAGCTTGCGGCCGTAATATCCCAGCACGCGCGGGAACGTGCCCCACAGGCGCGGGTGCGGGCGGCCTTCGCTGGCCAGGCCATCGGATCCTATCATCGTGTCGGGATACTGCAGGATGCGGCGCACGTCGCCATCGTCCATGATGAAGTACACCGCGCCGGCGGGCAGCAGGGCTTCGGCGGCTTCCCGGCGGCCCATTTTCCATTCGCTCGCCAGGTCTTCCAGGTAGCGGCCCGCGGCCTCGGGATGCGGTTTGGACCAGGTGATCATGGTGCGGTCGCAGATCTCCACGCGCTCCGGCCGCAGGATGGTGGAAGATGCATCGTAGGGATAGCAGTCCAGGCACACCGCCTGGGCGCGCGCGGCATCGTTGATGCGCGCCAGCGTCTGCACGGAACGTCCGTGGTTCTGCTTGCCCACCACTTTGTGATGGGAGATCACGATCGGTACGTTCAGCGCCGCGCCGATGCGCAGGCTTTCGTCGATGGAGTCCATGACGCGGTCTCCTTCGTCGCGCATATGGGTGGCGTAGATACCGCCCAGCCGCGTCAAGGGTTCGCATATCGCGATGATTTCGTCTTCGCTGGCGGCCGCGGCCGGCGCGTAGAAAGTACCGGTGGATACGCCCAGGGCGCCGTCGTTCAGGGCCTGTTCGACATCGCCGCGCATGGCATCGATTTCCGCGGCGGAGGCAGGTTGGCTGACATCGGCCATGCGCAGCACGCGCAGGGTGGAGTGGCCCACCATTGCGGCGACGTTGACCGCCGGCGGCGCGGTATCGATGGCCTTGCGGTATTCGGCGAAGCTGCGGTAGCGCTCGCCGTGGCCCAGCAGATTCAAGGGGGGCACGAGCGTTTCGTCGCCGCGCAGCGGGGCCAGGCTGATGCCGCAATTGCCGTTGACCACGGTGGTGACGCCCTGCGATACCTTGGGCAGCATGTCCGGCATGTCGAGCACCGCGCGATCGTCGTGCGCGTGGCTGTCGATGAAGCCGGGCGCGACCGCCAGGCCGGTGACATCCAGCCGGCGCGCGGCCGGTGCGTCGGCCAGATCGCCGACGGCCGCGATGCGGCCCGCGCGCACGCCGACATCGGCGCGGCGGCGTGGCGCCCCCGTGCCGTCGACGACATCGCCGCCATGCAGTATCAGGTCATAGGGTTGCTGCGCATCCATGCTCGGTTTCCTGTTGATGGCTCAAGGTGGTCGTTTGATCGGTCGGTCCGATCGTGGCGGAGTAAGGGCCGGCGCCTGACCGTGGCGGCCACGCGGCCAGATTGTGGCCTTATCGACGCCCCCGCTATTGTGCGCCGGACGCTGGGCCCGCGGCCAATGCTTATCCTCATGCATGCCATAACCTTTTGGCATGAAAAACCGCTACCATTCCACCTCGATTCGGCAGAAACCTATCGTTAACCCTAATAAAGATGTCGATGTATAGCCTAGGGTTATGGCCCATCGCCCAATTGCTATTTGTGCGGCGGGACAGGCAAACGGCATGATGCGCCCAGAATCCCCGCTGCGGGACTGATCTGTCCTTTCGACCCGCCCATTCCAAGGATCCACAGCATGCGTATCTTCAGCGCCGGCCTCGGCACCGAAACGAACACCTTCGCGCCCTTGCCGACCAGCATCGAATCCTTTCACGGGCGGGAATATTTTCCCGCGGGCACGCATCCCGATACGCCGACGGCCATGGGCGCGCCGCTGTGGGTGGCGCGCAAGCGCGGCGGCCCCCAGGGCTGGACGCTGAAGGAAGGGCTGGTGGCATTCGCGCAGCCCAGCGGCACCACCACGCGCGCGGCCTACGAAACCCTGCGCGACCAGGTCCTGGCCGATCTGCGCGCGGCATTGCCGGTGGACATCGTGCTGCTGGGCCTGCATGGCGCCATGGTCGCCGACGGCTATGACGATTGCGAAGGCGACCTGCTGGCTCGCGCCCGCGCCATCGTCGGGCCCGATGTGGTCATCGGCACCGAACTGGACCCGCATGCCCACCTGAGTCCCTTGATCGTGGACAGCGCCGATATCGTGGTGCTGTACAAGGAATATCCCCACACCGACATCGTGCATTGCGCCGAACAACTGCTCGATCTATGCCTGGACAAGGCGCGCGGCAAGACCCGTCCGGTGGCCGCCCTGGTCGACTGCCAGATGATCGTGCCCATGCACACGTCGCGCGACCCGGCCCTGGCCTTCGTCAACAAGCTGCGCGCGATGGAAGGCAAGGACGGCGTGCTCTCCCTGTCCTTTGCCATGGGCTTCGCCACCGGCGATGTACCCGAGATGGGCACCAAGGTCCTGGTCTACACGGATGCCAACCAGGCCCAGGCCGACAAGCTGGCGCGCCAGCTGGCCGACGAGCTGATCGGCCAGCGCGAGAACCTGATGGTGAAATATCGCACGGTGGACCAGGCCATCGACGAAGCCCTGGCCTTCGACGGCGCGCCGGTGGTGCTGGCCGATCGCGCCGACAATCCCGGCAGCGGCGCGCCCGGCGATTCGACCTATGTGCTGCGCCGCCTGCTTGAACGCGGCATCACCGACGCCGCCCTGGGACCGCTGTGGGATCCGATGGCCGTGCGCATCGCCTTCGATGCCGGCGAGGGCGCCACGCTGCCCATGCGCCTGGGCGGCAAGATCGGCCCGCTATCGGGCGATCCGGTCGACGTGGCCTGTACCGTGCGCGCCCTGCGGCGCGACATGTCGATGACAGGCCTGACGGGCAGTCCGTCGTCCATGGGCGATTGCGCGCTGGTGCAGGCTGCCGGCGTGCAGATCGTGCTGGTGTCCAACCGCAACCAGGCCATCAACGTCGATCTCTTTACCCAGCTCGGTTGCGACCCGGCGGCCCGCAAGATCGTCGCGGTAAAGTCGGCGCAGCATTTTTACGCATCGTTTTCCAAGGTGGCGAAGCACGTGATCTACGT
Source organism: Bordetella sp. (assembly GCA_035493915.1). Taxonomy (GTDB): domain Bacteria; phylum Pseudomonadota; class Gammaproteobacteria; order Burkholderiales; family Burkholderiaceae_B; genus Bordetella_C. The sequence goes on along the minus strand of DATJHN010000008.1, from coordinate 10,495 downwards.
GGGTGCGCCCGGCGTGGCCACGCCCGACTGGAAAACGCTGGCCTACAAGAAAATCCGCCTGCCGAAATGGCCTTTGTAAGGTTGGCGGCGGTACGCTCGCAAATTCCTTTTTTCGACCCCGTTCACGGAGCTGTCCCATGAAACGCCGCATCCATTCCGCGCTCGTCGCCCTGTCCATGGCCGCCGCCTGCCTGTCCGGCGCTCCCGCCCAGGCCGACGGCAAGACTCTGCGGCTGGTGCCTTATGCAGACCTGAAGGTGCTGGATCCCTTCTTTACGACGGCCTACATCACGCGCAACTTTGGGTTCATGGTGTACGACACGCTGTTCGCGCCCGATGCCAAGGGCAATCCGCAACCGCAGATGGTGGCGAACTACAAGACGTCGGCGGACGGCAAGTCCTGGACCTTTACGCTGCGTGATGGCCTGAAGTTCAGCGACGGCAATCCCGTGAAGTCGGCCGACGTGGTGGCTTCGCTGCAGCGTTGGGAAAAGCGCGACAACATCGGCCGCGCGATGACGGCGGCGGGCGGGAAGTGGGCGGCGGTCGACGACAAGACTTTCACGCTGACGCTGGACCAGCCCTTTGGACCGGTGCTGGACGGCCTGGCCAAGGTGGCCAGCTATCCTGCCTTCATCATTCCCGAACGCCTGGCAAAGATGCCCGATACCGCGCCGCTGAACGAAGTGGTGGGCTCCGGCCCCTATCTGTTCAAGCGCGACGAATGGGTGCCCGGCAACAAGCTGGTGTTCGTGCGCAACCCGGCCTACGTGGGGCGCAGCGATGCGCCGTCGGGCCTGGCCGGCAACAAGACTTCGCACGTGGATCGCGTGGAATGGGACATCCTGCCTGATTCCAACAGCGCCATCGCGGCGCTGAAGAACAATGAAGTCGACATGATCGAGGAAGTCCCGGCCGACTACATCGACACCCTGCGCCAGGATAGCGACATCCACGTCGGCGTTACCGGCAAGTCGCAGGCCTACATCATCATGAATTTCCTTAACCCGCCGTTCGACAAGGTGCAGGCGCGCCAGGCCCTGCGCCACGCCATCGACCAGGAAAAATTCGTGACGGCGATGGGCTATCCAGCCGACATGCGCATGGCATATTGCGCAACCTATTTCATCTGCGGCAGCCCCGACGACACCAGCGCCGGCGCCGAACCCTACCGCAAGGTGGATATGGCGCTGGCCAAGAAACTGCTGGCCGAATCCGGCTACAAGGGCGAGAAGATCGCCGTGCTGCTGCCGACCGACGTGGCCTATCTGAATTCCGCCACGCTGGTGGCGATCCAGGCCATGCAGGACATGGGCATGAACCTGGATATCCAATCCATGGACTGGGCCACCGAGACCGCGCGGCGCGCCAACAAGAATCCGGTGGACAAGGGCGGCTGGAGCATCTATCTGTCGGCGGCGGCGGACTACAGCGTGAACTCGCCGATCAACAATACCTACCTGGGCGCGGCCTGCGGCAACAGCCTGCCGGGCTGGCCCTGCGACAAGCAGCTGGACGACTTGCGCACCCAGTGGATGGCGGCGACCGATCCGGCCAAGCGCAAGGAATTGCTGGACAAGTTCCAGGAGCGCGCCTATGAGGCCATTCCGTACATCGCGGTCGGCCAGTACAACCGCGTGCATGCGGTGCGCAAGTCGGTGCAGCACAGCGACCTGCTGTGGGGCCTGCCCAACGTCTGGGTCCTGGACAAGTAAGGCCATCGGCAGCGCGGGTCCGGCGGCATCGTCCGTCGCCGGACCCGCCGCGCCGCCAACGAAGAGATAGCAGTCCGGAGTTTCCATGGCTTATGTCATACGGCGCATCCTCGCCACCGTGCCGGTCATGGCGGTGGTGGCGGTGATCGTCTTCCTGCTCATCCACCTGTCGCCGGGCGACCCGGCGGCGCTGATCGCCGGCGACCTGGCCACGGCCGAGGATATCCAGCGCCTGCACGTGGCGCTGGGACTGGACCAGCCGCTGTGGCAGCAGTTTTTCCTGTGGGCCGGCAAGTTGTTCCGGGGCGACCTGGGCACCTCGCTGTTCACGCAGGTCCCGGTGACCAGCCTGTTGGCGCAGCGCGTGGAGCCGACGCTGTCGATCGCGGTATTGACCATGGGCCTGTCCATCGCGGTGGCGATTCCGATGGGCGTACTGGCGGCCTACAAGGCGGGCACGTGGATCGACCGCGTGGTGATGGTGTTCGCGGTGCTGGCGTTTTCCGTGCCGGTGTTCCTGGTCGGCTACCTGTTGATCTACGGCTTCGCGGTGCAACTGCACTGGCTGCCGGTGCAGGGCTATACGCGTCTGTCCAGCGGGCTTTGGCCGTGGCTGCGCAGCCTGATCCTGCCCTGTGTGAACCTGGCACTGGTGTATATCGCGCTGATCACCCGCATGACACGCGCCACCGTGCTGGAAGTCCTGCACGAGGACTATATCCGCACCGCCCGCGCCAAGGGGCTCGGGGTGATGCCGGTGCTGGGCCATGCGCTGCGCAACGCCGCCATACCGATCGCCACCACGGTGGGCGTGGGCATCGCGTTGCTGATAGGCGGCGTGGTGGTGACCGAGACCGTGTTCGCCATTCCCGGCATCGGCCGGCTGGTGATCGATTCCGTGCAGCACCACGACTATCCGGTCATCCAGAGCGTGCTGCTGTTGTCGGCCGGCACCTACGTGCTGATCAATCTGCTGATCGACCTGAGCTACCGCCTTTTCGATCCGCGTATCCGCTATTGATGCGGCCGCAGGGGAAACACGAGATGTCCGACACCACTTCCTCGACGCGTCCGGCGGGTGCTTCCGCGCCTGCCTCGTCCACACCGCATGCGCCGGTTGGCGCGAACGCGGCGATTGCCGCCGACGCGGGTATTGCCGCCGCCATCGAGGCGCCGCCTTCGCTGCGCTGGCGCTGGCTGCGCAAGCATCCGACCCTGATCCTGGGCATCGTATTGCTGCTGCTTATCGCCGCGCTGTCGCTGGCCGCACCCTGGATCGCCACCCACAATCCCACCGCCATCAATCCGCTGCAACGGCTGAAACCGGCATCGTCCGAGCACTGGTTCGGCACCGATGCGCTGGGCCGCGACGTGTTCAGCCGCGCGGTCTGGGGCGGCCGGGTCTCGCTCATCGTGGCGATATCCGTGGCGGTGCTGTCGACGGTGCTGGGCGTGGCGCTGGGCCTGACGGCCGGTTTCGTGCGCTGGGCCGATTCCATCATCATGCGCATCATGGACGGCCTGATGGCCATTCCCGATATCCTGCTGGCCATCGCGCTGATGGCGGTGATACAGGCCAGCCTGTCGACGGTCATCCTGGCCATTACCATCCCGCAGGTACCGCGCGTGGTGCGGCTGGTGCGCTCGCTGGCACTGACCTTGCGCGAGCAACTGTTCGTCGAGGCCGCGCACGCCATCGGCACGCGCCTGCCCGTGATCCTGGTGCGCCACGTACTGCCCAACATCGTTACGCCGCTGATCGTGCAGGCTACCTTCATCGCCGCCACCGCGGTGCTGACCGAAGCCGTGCTGTCCTTCCTGGGCGTGGGTGTGCCGGCGCAGGTGCCCAGCTGGGGCAACATGATGGCCGAAGGCCGCAACTTCGTGGCGGTGGCTTTCACCGTCATCCTGTATCCGGGAATGCTGCTGGCGCTGACGGTGCTGGCCATCAACCTGATGGGCGACGGCCTGCGCGATGCGCTCGATCCGCGCCTGGCGAATCAACTGTAAGAGGAGGGCGCGACATGACCGAAAATACGTCGGCCCAGCCGGACTCGTCCGCGCCGGTCCTGCTGGACGTGGACAATCTTTCGACCTGGTTCGATACCGTGGCCGGCACCGTCAGGTCCGTCAACGGCGTGTCCTATCAGGTGCGCGCCGGACAGACGCTGGGCGTGGTGGGCGAATCGGGCTGCGGCAAGAGCGTGACCGCGCTGTCCATCATGCGCCTGCTGCCCATGCCGCCGGCGCGTTTCGCCGGCGGTGCCGTGCGCTACCGCGGCACCAACCTGCTGGATCTCAGCGAAAAGCAGATGCGCGCCATCCGCGGCAATCGTATTTCCATGATCTTCCAGGAACCCATGACGTCGCTCAATCCGGTGCTGACGGTGGGGCGGCAGATCGCCGAAACCGTCATGCTGCACCAGAAAGTGGGGCGCCGCGTTGCCATGGAGCGCGCCACGGAGATGCTGCGCCTGGTGCAGATCGCCGAGCCGGAACGGCGCGTCAACGAGTACCCGCATCAGCTTTCGGGCGGCATGCGCCAGCGCGTGATGATCGCGCTGGCGCTGTCCTGCAATCCGGAAGTGCTGATCGCCGACGAGCCGACCACCGCGCTGGATGTCACGATCCAGGCGCAGATACTGGAGCTGCTGCGCAACCTGCAGCAGAAGCTGGGCATGGGCATCGTCATGATCACGCACGACCTGGGTGTGGTGGCGGAGTGCTGCCAGCGCGTGGTGGTGATGTATGCCGGCCGCAAGGTGGAAGAAGCGACCGTGGCCGGGCTGTTCGATCATCCCCTGCATCCCTACACGCGGGCGCTGATGGCTTCCATGCCGTCGATGAACAGCGCCGCGCGGCTGACCGAGATACCCGGCATGGTGCCGCCGCCGACGCAACTGGGCGTGGGCTGCAGCTTCGCGCCGCGCTGCGCCTATGCCACCGACCGCTGCCGCCGCGAAACGCCGCCCCTGCGCGGCCTGGGCGACGATCACGTGGTGGCCTGTTTCGAGGCCGAACGGGTCGCGGCTACGGGTATGGGAGCGATGGTATGAATGAAATGACCATGCAGGCGGGGGGCGCCGGTGCGGGAGATCCCGGCGTTACCACCGGCGCGTCCGCTGCCGCGCCGGCCGTACCGTTGCTCCAGGTGCGGGACCTGGTCAAGCATTATCCAGGCTCGTCCAACTGGCTGGGCCGTAAGCGTCCCACGGTGCAGGCGGTCGACGGCGTGTCCTTCGATGTGGCGCGCGGCGAGACCCTGGCGCTGGTGGGCGAATCCGGCTGCGGCAAGACCACCACGGGGAAATCCATCCTGCGCCTGATCGAGCCCACCTCGGGGTCGGTCAAGCTGGACGGCGTAGACATCGCCCGGCTGGACGCCGCGCAAATGCGCGAGCGCCGCCGGGATATGCAGATCATCTTCCAGGATCCCTATGCATCGCTGAATCCGCGCATGACCGCCGGCGCCATCGTGGCCGAGCCCATGCGCAATTTCAGCGGGACGCAGGGTCATGGGTCGCGTGAGCGCGCCGAACGGGTTGCCTGGCTGTTCTCCAAGGTAGGCCTGCGCCCGGAGGCAATGAAGAAGTTTCCGCATGAGTTTTCCGGCGGCCAGCGGCAGCGCCTGGGCATCGCGCGCGCCCTGGCCCTGCAGCCCAGGCTGATCGTCTGTGACGAGCCGGTATCGGCCCTGGACGTGTCGGTGCAGGCGCAGGTGATCAATCTCCTGACGGACCTGCAGAACGAATTCGGCATCGCCTACCTGTTCGTGGCGCACGATCTGGCGGTGGTGCGCCACATCAGCCATCGCGTCGCGGTCATGTATCTGGGGCAGGTGGTGGAGCTGGCGGACCGCGACACGCTGTTCGCGCAGCCGCGGCATCCCTATACCGAGATCCTGCTGTCCGCGGTGCCCGTGCCGAATCCGCATGTACGCAGCCAACGCATGCTGTTGCGCGGCGACCCGCCGAGTCCGGCCAATCCGCCCAGCGGCTGCCGCTTCCATACGCGCTGTCCGCTGGCCCAGGACATTTGCAAACAAGAGCGGCCGGCCTTGACGCCGCGGCCCGTAGAAGGCGGCGCCCCGCGGGCCACGCAGTGGGTGGCCTGCCATTTTCGCTAAGCGGCGCCGATGCGGGATGCCCAGGGACGCGACATGCACGACGATCCGATCAGCCAGGACCTGTTCCAACTGAGCGCCGCGCTGGCCGCGGGGACTACCAGTTCGGCGCGGCTGGTCGATGCCTTTCTCGCACGCATCGCCGCGCATGACAAGCAGGGCGCCGGCATCAATGCCATGATCGCCCTGCACCCGGATGCGCGCGAGCAGGCGGCGCGGCTGGACCGCGAACGCGCGGGCGGCATGGTGCGCGGACCGCTGCATGGCATACCCATCGTGGTCAAGGACAACATCGATGTCGTCGGCCTGCCGACCACGGCGGGCTGCGCGGTCCTGCACGAACACCGGCCCGCGCGCGATGCGTGGGTGCTGCAGCGCTTGCGCCTGGCCGGAGTCGTGGTGCTGGGCAAGACCAATATGTCGGAGCTGGCGTGTTCCAACGGACGTTATGGCTACAGCTCGCTGGGCGGCCTGACCCTGAATCCCCATAACCGCGCGCGCAATGCGGCGGGATCGAGCAGCGGCAGCGCGGCGGCGGTGGCGGCCGGTTTCGCCGCGGCGGCGCTGGGCACCGATACGTTCGGCTCCGTGCGCGCACCCGCCTGCGTGACCGGCCTGGCCGGCCTGCGGCCAACCCTGGGCCTGGTACCGGTCGATGGCGTGCTGCCGTTGGCGCTGTCCTTCGACACGGTAGGCCCGCTGGCGCGTTGCGTGTCCGACGTGGCGCTGCTGTTGCGAACCATGGCGTGCGCGGTGCCGGGCGCGGAGCGCGACGAATACCTGGACGCCTTGCGCGCTGATGCCGCGCATGGCGCGCGCATCGGCGTGGTAACCGATTTTCCCGGAGAAGACGAAGAAGTGCGCGCCATCACGCAGGACGCGCTGGCCACGCTGCGCGGGCTGGGCGCCACGCTGGTGCCGATGCGGCTGCCGGCGCCTGTTTCAGCACCTGTCACGGAATTGCATGCGTGCCTGCTGGCGCCGCTGGCCGAGACGGAGTGGCCGTCCCAGCTCGATGCGTACCTGGCGGCCGGGACAGGAGGCGGTCCCGCGACTATGGCGCAGTTGCTGGAGTCGGCGGCAACCTGGTCGGCCGCCGATGCATCGCGTGCGGTCAATCCCCGGACATTGGCGGGCTTGCGGCGTGCGTTGGAGCAGGCGCGCGCGCAAACGGCCTGTCAACGCGCGCAGGCGCAGGCCGCGCTGGCGGGCTATCGTGCCGCCATCGTGCACGGCATGCGGCAGGATGATCTGGCCGCGCTGGTTTTTCCCACGCTGTCCTGTCCCGCGTCGCCCCGCTACGACCAGCCGGATCCTTCCTACGTCGAGTATCCCGGCAATCCCTACGCGGGCCTGTACGTCGCCAGCGCCGCCGGCCTGCCGGAAATCAGCGTGCCGGCCGGCATGGCGCGCGCCGGCGTGCCCGTGGGCCTGTCCTTTATGGGCGCCCCCTACGATGAAGCACGCCTGCTGGGTCTCGCGTATGCCTTCGAGCAAGCGCGCACCGTGTTTCCATTGCCCTCGCTCGATTGACTTGCGGGTCGTTGGACGTCAATACCCGTACAGGTCCGCCGGATTATTCACCAGAATCTGGCGGCGGACCGCTTCATCCGGCGCCCAGTGCAACAGCATATCCAGCATATCCGCGTTGTCAGGCCTATCCGGGCGTCCCGGATGCGGGTAATTGCTGGCCCACAGGCAACGATCCGGATTCGCCGCGACCAGCGCGCGGGCCAGGACGCTGACGTCATCGTAGTAAGGCGGGCCGGACTTCGATGTTTCGTACGGCGCGGCCAGCTTCACCCATACATGTCCCGCATCCAGTAAACCCAGCAGCGCCTGGAAACTCGCATGCGACACCGGCACGGGCGTCAGGAATTTGCCGTTGTGATCGATGCTGACCCGGCAGGGTAGATCGCGCAGCAGCGGCGCGTAATCGGCCAGTTCGCGACCATCCAGCTGCAGATTGATCACCCAGCCCAAATCCGCGATGCGGCGAGCCATCGGCGCCAGCATGTCCCATTGCATCAACCCGCCGCTGTTCGGAATCATCATGAACCGCACGCCCCGCACGCCGGCGTCGTGCAGCCGCCTGAGCTCCGCATCCGGCGTATCCACCGGCAGCGTCGCGATCATGCGCGCCGTGCCATTGGAACGTTCCAGCGCGTCCAGCGCGCAGCGGTTGTCGTAGCCATAGCCCGTGGCTTGCACGATCAACGCGCGCGACAGGCCCAGCGCGCGCCGCACCTGCATGTAGTCGTCCCACGATGCCTGCGGCGGCGGAAAGGTCGCGGTCGGCGCCAGCGGATAGCGCGACAACTCGTAGACATGCATGTGGCAATCGCAGGCCCCTTCGGGCGCTTGCAGGCGCGGTGCGTTCATTGCGGTTTTCCTTTCGATCGATGGCGCGGGCCAGTCAACCACGCAGCCGGCGCAGCCGCGTGGCCTGGGCCAGATTGACGGCATGTGGCGGTGGCTCTCCCCGCAGGATCGCGCGCACCTGCTCCACCGTATCCATGGCCTGGTGTTCAGCCGCCTGCGGCGTCAGGCCGCCGATGTGCGGCGTGGCGATGACGCGCGGGTGGCCGGCCAGCCACGGTGATGGCATCTGGTCCTGGGCGCGCCCCACGTCCAGCGCGCAGCCGGCGATGGCGCCGCTGTCCAGCGCATCGCGCAGCGCTTCCTCGTCCACCAGTTCGCCGCGCGACGCGTTGATGAATATCGCATCGGGCTTCATGCGCGCGTAGGCATCGCGGTTCATCAGGTTCGCCGTTTCCGGCACAGCGGGCGCCAGGCAGACCACGTAATCAGATTCGGCCAGCAGCGTGTCCAGTTCGACCTGATGCATGCCTTCGGACAAGGTTTGCGCCCGCGGGTCCTGGATCAGCACGTGCATGCCCAGCGCGCGCGTGACCCGGGCCAGATAGCTGCCGATATGGCCGTGCCCGATGATCCCCACGGTGGCGCCGCGCAGTTCGCGTCCCATGGCGATGGGCGCCGGCTGTCCCGTCCAGTAGGCGGCGGCGGCGCGGCTGATGTGACGGCTGGCATCGATCATGACGCCTATGATCCATTCGGATACCGAGGCATCGAAGCCCGGGGTGGCTCGCGTCACAAGTACACCGTGGCGGCTGGCCGCGTCCACGTCGATATTGCGGATATCGACAGCCACGCGGCAAAAGGCGACCAGGTCGGGCAGGGCCTCGAACACCGATGCCGGCGCTGCCGCCAGCCGGCTGGAAATGATGATCTGGCAACCCTGCGCCAGGCGGACCAGGGCGTCGGGGGTGGCGGGGTCGGCGCCCGGATTCAGCCGGACCTCGCCCAGTTCGCGCAGGCCGCGCAGCGCGCGGTCGCCGTAGTAATTGGCCAGGGCCTGCGGAGAATGCGTCAGCAGAATCGTGGTCATGCGGAAGATTTCCTTGAGGACCGCGCGTCAGGGCGCGGGGATGTAGCGGCGGCCGGCGGTGCGGCCACGGACTGCCGTTCGACCAGGCGCGGCTGGAACAGTATCTCGCGCGCCGGCAGATCGGGCTGGGCGAGACGCTCGACCACCATGGCGACCATGGCGCGAGCCATTTCCGCGCTGGGCATTTCCACGGTGGTCAGGGGTGGATTGGCGTAGGAGGTCATGACCAGGTTGTCCATGCCGATCACAGACATGTCGCGCGGCACGGAAAGTCCCGCGCGATGCAGGCCCGCCATCAAGCCCAGCGCCATCATGTCGTTGATGGCGATGATGGCTGTCGGCCGCGTTTTCATCGCGGCGATGCGGGCCGCCATGGCGTAGCCTTCGTCCGCCAGATTCGAATCGCCGTAGCCAGATCCCGTCGTGCCTTCCAGCACCTGCGCGTGCTCGCCCAGGCCGGCCTGGCGCGCCGCGTCCAGAAAGCCCTGCCGTTTGAGTCTGCGGCTGACCGTCTTGACGTCGGGGGTCGCCAGGGCCAGGCGCTGATGGCCGTGCGCAACCAGATGCTCGACCGCCAGCCGGGAGGCCAGCATGTTGTCGGGCGACACATGATCGATGCGCGACCGGGCGTCGCCGTCGCCGCCGCGGTCATAGCTGACCACAGCCAGGCCGCGCCCGATGGCGGCTTCCAGGTGGCCCTCGTCGGTAGGCGACGATGCCAGGATGACACCACGCACGCCCAGCGAGATCAGGTCGTCGAAAGTGCGCGATTCCTGCTGCCGGTCGCGATGCGTGTTGCCGAGCAGGACGCGGAATCCGTGCGCATCGCGCGCGGCGGCTTCGACATGGACCGCCAGTTCGCCGAACATGGGATTGGCCGTGGACGGCACCAGCAGGCCGATCAGCGGCGCATAGCCGGTCTTCAGCTGGCGTGCCACCAGATTGGGCCGATAGTTCAGTTCCCGGATGGCGTCCTGCACGCGCTGCAGGGTCTCGCGGCCGAGACGGTCGGTGCGGCCATTCAAAACATTCGAAACCGAGCTTACCGATACGCCGGCCAGCGCGGCCACATCCTGGATCGTCGTCATTGCATCTTCTCAAGCCATATTCATCATGCGGGGTACCCACAGGCTGATCGCGGGCACGAAAATCAGCACTATAAGCATGATCACCAGCAAGATCAGATATTTGACCATCGGCCGCGCGACCTGTTCGACGCGCGTGCCCGTCATCGCGCAGGTGGCGAAC
>DATJHN010000007.1:0-23062 GCA_035493915.1 Bordetella sp. | reverse complement strand
AAATATCCCTACGGGATTCCCATGGGAAGACATGGCACGGTTGTTGCTTTTTAGCTGAGTGCCAGTCGAGTTGCAGCACTCGACCCTTTATCAATCGGAGATGACATGGCAAGTCCTAAAGAAGTCCTGAAACAGATTGCTGACGCGGAGGTCAAGTTCGTAGACTTCCGTTTCACCGACACCGCTGGCCGCGAGCACCATGTATCGGTGCCTCACCACGTGATCGACGAAGACAAGTTTGAAAGCGGCCACGCGTTCGACGGTTCGTCGATTCCGGGCTGGAAGGGCATCGAGGCCTCCGACATGCTGCTGATCCCGGACCCCGCCACGGCCCGGATCGATCCGTTCATGGAAGAGACGACGCTGATTCTGACCTGCGACGTGGTCGAACCGTCGGACATGAAGGGTTATTCGCGCGACCCGCGCTCGCTGGCCAAGCGCGCTGAAGCCTACCTGAAGTCCTCGGGCATCGGCGACACCGCCTACTTCGGTCCGGAACCCGAGTTCTTCGTCTTTGACGGCGTGACCTGGAACACCGACATGTCCGGCACCTTCGTCAAGATCAAGTCGGAAGAAGCTCCCTGGTCCACCGGCGTCGAATTCGAAGGCGGCAACCTGGGCCATCGTCCGCTGGTCAAGGGCGGCTATTTCCCCGTGCCCCCGGTCGATTCCTTCCAGGACATGCGCTCGGAAATGTGCCTGCTGCTGGAACAGCAGGGTGTGCCGGTCGAAGTGCACCACCATGAAGTGGCCGCGCCCGGCCAGCTGGAAATCGGTACCAAGTTCAGCACGCTGGTGCAACGCGCCGACTGGAACCAGGTCCTGAAGTACGTCGTGCACAACGTGGCCCATGCCTACGGCAAGACCGCCACCTTCATGCCCAAGCCCGTCGTCGGCGACAACGGTTCCGGCATGCACGTGCACCAGTCGATCTGGAAGGACGGCCAGAACCTGTTCGCCGGCAACGGTTATGCGGGCCTGTCGGAATTCGCGCTGTATTACATCGGCGGCATCATCAAGCATGCCCGCGCGCTGAACGCGATCACCAACCCCGGCACGAACTCGTACAAGCGCCTGGTCCCGCACTTCGAAGCGCCGGTCAAGCTCGCCTACTCGGCGCGCAACCGCTCCGCCTCGATCCGCATTCCGTATGTCGGCAACCCCAAGGGCCGCCGCATCGAAACGCGCTTCCCGGATCCCCTGGCCAACCCGTACCTGGCTTTCTCGGCGCTGATGATGGCCGGCCTGGACGGCGTGCAGAACAAGATCCACCCCGGCGATCCGGCCGACAAGAACCTGTACGACCTGCCGCCGGAAGAAGACGCCAAGATCCCGACCGTCTGCTCCTCGCTGGATCAGGCCATGGAAGCGCTGGACAAGGATCGCGAGTTCCTGACCCGCGGTGGCGTGTTCACCGACGACATGCTGGACGGCTATCTGGCGTTGAAGGAACAGGAAGTGCAGCGTCTGCGCATGACGACGCACCCTGTCGAATTCGACATGTATTACAGCCTGTGATTGCCGGCTGATTTCCCGGGGCGCGTGGGGCGGGCCGGGGCACCGGTCCGCCTGTACAACGCCCCGGGTGATGATGATGAATGTAGAAGCCTTCGACCTGCTGGCCACATCGGTGTTGCTGGTGAACGGGCAGGGGTCTGTCGAATACGCCAACGCGGCGGCCGAGGATTTATTCGGCCGGTCGCGCCGCCAATTGGCCGGGCAGCCGGCCGCGGCCTTGTTCGACGACCGGGAGGCCATGCAGTCCTCGATCGATCTGGCGAATGCCGGCAATGTCGCCGACGTTCGCCAGGCGTCTTCGCTGCGGCGGGGCGCCGACTCCGTCAGTGTCGTGGTCACCACGGTCGCGCTGATCGGCCAGGAGTGGCCGGTACTGATCGAGGCACGCGAAATCGAGTTGCGCGTCACGGCCGATCGCAATCATCGCCTGGTCGATGAGATCGAAACCCATCGTCAACTGCTGCGCAATCTGGCGCATGAGGTCAAGAATCCGCTGGGTGGCCTGCGCGGCGCCGCGCAATTGCTGGAAGCGGAGCTGCCCGATCCGTCGCTGGCCGAATACACCCAGGTCATCATTTCCGAAGCCGACCGCCTGCAGGCGCTGGTCGATCGCCTTATCGGACCGCAGCGTGTGCCGCTGAGCACACGTCCGGTGAATATCCACGAAGTTTGCGAGCGCGTCGGTGCGCTGATCCAGGCCGAGTTCCGCGACGGGTTGACCATCGTGCGCGACTACGACGCCTCCATGCCGGATCTGCAGGGCGACGCGGCGCGCCTGATGCAGGCCGTGTTGAACGTGACGCGCAATGCCGCGCAGGAATTGTCCATCCAGCCCGAGGGCGGCGATGTTCCGCCGCCGCAGATCACGCTGCGCACGCGTGTTGCCCGGCGGGTCATGCTGGCACACCGCCAGCATCGCCTGGCCGTCGTGCTGTCCATTATCGATAACGGTCCCGGCGTACCGGAACATATCCGCGACCGTATTTTTCATCCGCTCGTTACCGCGCGCCCCGGCGGCACGGGCCTGGGCCTTAGCCTGGCACAGGACTTCGTGCAGCAGCACGGCGGCATCATTGAATTCGAATCACGACCCAGGCACACGGAATTTCGCCTGGTATTGCCGATGGAGCGCGCATGAAACCTGTTTGGATCGTAGACGATGACCAGGCGATACGCTGGGTCCTTGAAAAAGCCCTGGCGCGGGCGGGCATAACCACCCGCAGCTTTTCGCAGGCCAACGACGTGCTGTCCGCGCTGGACTCCGACGAGCCGGCGGCGCTGGTGTCCGATATCCGCATGCCGGGCGGCAGCGGCCTGGACCTGTTGCGGCAGATCAAGGAAGGCCATCCGGCGCTGCCCGTCATCGTAATGACCGCGTTCGCCGACCTGGACAGCACGGTGTCGGCGTTCCAGGGCGGCGCCTTCGATTACCTGGCCAAGCCGTTCGACGTCAACGAAGCAGTGTCGCTGATCCAGCGCGCGGCCCAGGAGTCGGCAGACGGGCAGGACGGCGATGCCGCCGCGGCGCAGGGCGAAGCGGCTTCCGAACGGTGGATGATGACGCAGTCCGCGTCGCCCGCCATGCAGGAAATTTTCCGCGCCATCGGCCGCCTGGCGCAGTCCAAGGTGACCGTGCTGATCACCGGCGAATCGGGAACCGGAAAGGAATTGGTGGCGCGCGCGCTGCACGGCCACGGCGCGCGGTCCAAGGGCCCCTTCGTCGCGCTGAACGCCGCGGCGATTCCGCGCGATCTGCTGGAAGCCGAGTTGTTCGGCCACGAGCGCGGCGCCTTCACCGGCGCCAACACGTTGCGCCGCGGCCGTTTCGAGGAAGCCCACGGCGGCACGCTGTTCCTGGACGAAATAGGCGATATGCCTATCGAGCTGCAGACGCGCCTGTTGCGCGTGCTGGCCGAGGGTACGTTCTACCGCGTCGGCGGTGCGCAGCCGGTGCGCGTGGACGTGCGCATCGTCGCCGCGACGCACCAGCCGCTGGAGCAGCGGGTGGAGCAGGGCTTGTTCCGCGAAGACCTGTTCCATCGCCTGAACGTCATACGCCTGAGATTGCCGCCTTTGCGCGAGCGGGTGGAAGACATTCCGTCCCTGGCGCAGCATTTCCTGACCCAGAGCGCGCGGCAATTGGGAGTGTCGGCCAAGCGCCTGACGCCGGATGCATTGGCCGCGCTGACGCGCTTCGATTTTCCCGGCAATGTGCGCCAGCTGGAGAATTTCTGCCATTGGCTGACGGTAATGGCGCCGGGGCAGACGATCGAGCGGCAGGATCTTCCGCCGGAGATCCGCCTGGTGGATCAGCAGGCGCAGCAGCCGGCACCGCGCGTGGCGCCGGCAACGGTAGTGAACGGGATGCCCGCCGACGCGATGGCGCAGACATGGCAGGAGTCCTTGCTGCGCGATGCCCAGCAGCGGCTGGATCGCGGCGAACCGGCCGTCATGGCGACGCTGACGCGGCAGTTCGAACGGATATTGCTGCAGACCGCGCTGCAAGCCAGCCGCGGCCGGCGCGTCGAGGCCGCGTCCCGCCTGGGCATCGGGCGCAATACCATCACGCGCAAACTGCGCGATCTGGGCATGGAAGAAGAGTAGCCTCGGCGCCCAGATCAGGCTGGGCAGGCAAGCTGGATGATCAGTCCAGTCCAGTCCAGTCCAGTCCAGCCCAGCCCAGGCCGGGCCGGGCCGGCACGCTGGCTGGTCAGGCGGCTTCTTCCATGGCCGGCGTGTCGACCAGGCTGCCCCGCAAGCGCGGCGATTCCAGTTTTTTCAGCCACCACTTCAAGGCTTCGCCGCGCGCGGGCGCGCGCCAGGCGCAGGACAGGCGTTCGTGCATTTCGCCGTCGCGGGTGGCTTTTGCCACCAGCAGTCCCTGATCCAGATATGGCGTGGCGAGCAGGCGGGGGATGTAGCCGCAGCCGACACCCCGTATCTGCGCATCGATCTTGGCTTGCATCGTCGGCATGACGACGCGCTGCTGTGTGTCCAGCAGGCCGCGCGTCAGCGGCGGCAGGGCGCGCGATGTGTCGGCCACGACCACGGCGCAGTTGGCGCCGATGTCCGAGGGCGTGAGCGGATGCGTGGCCTGGGCCAGGGGATGATGGGGCGCGACGCAGAACAGCAAATGAAGTTCGCCCAATGGCTGAGTGGCGTAGCGGCCGGGCGGCGCGAGGATGGCGTCGCCGCCGATCAGCAAATCCGCGCGTCCCCCGGTCAGTGCGTCCCAGGTACCGCTCAGCACCTCGCTTGAAAAGCGCAGCTTGGTGGCGCTGCCCAGTTCCTGGAATTCATCGATCAGATCGTAAAGCGGCGGCCACGGAAGTACGCCGTTGACGGCGATGCGCAGCTCCGGCTCCCAGCCGGTGGCGATGCGGCGCACGCGCCGGGTCAGGTCTTCCAGGGATTTCAGCAGCAGGCGGCCGTCGTCCAGCAAGGCATGGCCAGCCGGCGTCAGCACGGCCCGATGGCCGCTGCGGTCGAACAGCAGCACGTCCAGCCGGTCTTCCAGGTTGCGGATCGCATAGGTCACCGCGGAGGGCACTTTGCCCATCTCGCGTGCGGCCTTGGCGAAACTGCCATGGCGGGCGATGGCGTCGACCAATAGCAGCAGTTCCGGGGTAATCAGGGCGTCGGGCGGCGGGGCGGGGGAAGCGGGCATGGCGGTGGAAAGTCGTTCAAATTTATTGAATGATGTCTTCAAACCGGTTCAGCCGCAAGCCCGCCATGGACGCCCACAATGACGTTCATCGATAACGCTTACAGGAGTTCACGTCATGCTTACCCTGCGACGCAGCGAAGAACGCGGCCATGCCGACCATGGCTGGCTCAAGAGCCACCACACTTTCTCGTTCGCCAACTACTACGATCAGCGGCATATGGGTTTCGGCCCCTTGCGTGTCATCAACGATGACTACATCGCCGCCGGCCGGGGTTTCGGCACGCACGGCCACCGCGATATGGAGATCCTTACCTACGTCCTGGACGGCGCCGTGGCGCACAAGGACAACATGGGCAACGGTTCCACCATCCGCCCGGGCGATGTACAGCGCATGAGCGCGGGACGTGGCGTCCTGCATTCGGAGTTTAATCCGCAGGCCGATCACAGCACGCATCTGCTGCAGATCTGGATCGAGCCCAGCGTCACCGGCATCGATCCCGGCTACGAGGAAAAGCGTTTCGAGGAAGCCGAGAAGCGCGGCCGCCTGCGCCTGGTGGCCTCGCCGGACGCGCGTGACGGCTCCGTACTGATCCATCAGGATGCGCGCCTGTATGTGGGCCTGTTCGATGGCGACGAAAGCGCGACGCTGGAGCTGGAGCCCGGACGGCGTGCCTGGATCCACGTGGCGCGCGGCAGCGTGACCGCCAACGGCCAGGCCCTGGTTGCCGGCGATGCGCTGGCGGTGGAAGACGAAAGCGAAATCTCCCTGGAAAAGGGCGATGGCGCTGAAGTGCTGGTGTTCGATCTGCCGTAACGATCGGCGTGTCCGCCCCGCGTGCGAGTGCGGGGCGGCATAATGGCGCGAACGCGCGGCGCCCATCCATCCATCGGTTCCTCCACGGAGAGCATTCATGTCCCAACTCACGCCGGCATTTCCCGCATCGATTGAAACCGTGGTGATTCCGCGCACCAGCGACATCGGCAATTTCGAAGTGCGGCGGGCCCTGCCATCGCGGGAACGGCGTACCGTCGGCCCGTTTGTTTTCCTGGATGAGATGGGGCCGGCCATGTTGCCGGCCGGCGTCGGCATCGATGTGCGGCCGCATCCGCACATCGGTCTTTCCACCGTCACCTACCTGTACGAAGGCGCGATCGTGCATCGGGATGGCGTGGGCAATACGCGCACCATCCTGCCTGGCGAGGTGAACTGGATGACGGCCGGGCGCGGCATCGTGCATTCGGAACGCTCGTCCGCTGAAAGCCGCGTGCAGCCGCAGCGGCTCGCCGGCCTGCAGTCCTGGGTGGCATTGCCGGCCAGCCACGAGGAAACCGATCCGGGATTCGTTCACTACGACGCTGGCGCGCAGGCCCTGATGGAAGGCGAGGGTGTGCGGGTGCAGATCGTCGCGGGCTCCTTGTTTGGGCAAACGTCGTCGGTGCGCACGCTGTCACCGCTGTTCCTGGGCGACGTCGCGCTGGAAGCGGGCGCGCGCCTGCAGCTGGATCCCGAATATGAAGAGCGTGCCGCCTATATCGCGCGCGGCGAAATCGAAATCGACGGTCAGCGTTTCGAGTCGGGCCGCCTGGCCGTTTTCGCGCCTGGCAAGGCGATAACGCTAAAGGCAACGACGGCGGCCCGCGTGGCGCTGCTGGGCGGCGAACCGCTGGATGGGCCGCGCTATCTGTGGTGGAACTTCGTCTCCAGCCGCCGCGACCGCATCCAGCAGGCGCGCGAGGATTGGGAGCGCGACCGCTTCGGCCAGACCGTGCCGGAAGACACCACGGAATTCATCCCCGCGCCCGCCTGGGCGCCGCTCGCCGAGCAGCCTGCGCGAGGTTGATGGAGCAGAAGAACAAGGACTTCCGCAGGGGTTTGTAATCGAATGGCTACGATGATTATTTTGACGAACAACGAAGGCAAGTCCGGCATCGGCACCACCGCGCGCATGCTGCGCGAAGGGCGGGCCGGCCTGGACGCGATCGAGGCGGGCGTCCGCCTGGTCGAGGACGACGAAGAGGTGCGCACGGTAGGCCGCGGAGGCTGGCCCAACCTGCTTGGCGAAGTGGAGCTGGACGCCTCGGTCATGGACGGGTCGACGCTGCGCACCGGCGCGGTAGGAGGGCTGAAGGGATTCCGCCATCCCGTCAGCGTGGCCCGACAGGTAATGGAACGGCTGCCGCATGAACTGCTTATCGGCGAAGGCGCCGCCCGTTTCGCGGCCGAAATAGGCGAAGAAAAGGGCGACCTGCTGGCGGCGCATTCGCGCACGGCATACCAGCGATGGTTCGACGGCGAAGTCAGTGCCGCGGACAGGGCGAATTGGCCGGACGTCGCGCTTACCCCGTATTGCCAGAATGCGGTCGACCCGGAAATCGGCAAGGACACCACGGTTTTCCTGGCGCTGGATGCGGCGGGCGATATCGCGGCGGGGACCAGCACGTCCGGATGGGGATGGAAGTATCCGGGGCGGCTGGGCGACAGTCCCATCATCGGGGCCGGCGCCTATGCGGACAGCCGCTACGGCGCCTGCGCGTGCACCGGCGCTGGCGAAATGACCATACGGGCGGGTACGGCGCGCTCGGTCGTGCTGTACATGAAGATGGGCATGAGCGTGGAACGCGCCGTGAAGGAAGCGGTCGACGACATGCGCGCGCTCAAGGGCGGCCTGATCAGCCGCGTGACGATACATGCCATCGATGCGCACGGCCAATACTACGTCGCGGCCGTCAACGGATTGCCCACGAATCACTATTGGGTGTGGGTGCCCGGTATGCCCGAACCGCAATCGCATCCGTGCGAGATCATCCAGATTTCGACGGATCGCCCGCAGGACAAACCCACCGCCATAAAGCGCTATACCAACGTCTGACCGGCAGGCGGGGACTGCCCTCCCGTCGCTCCGCGACCCCTCCCCAAAGGAGGGCCGCGCGCCGTTCGGGCGGCCGGGCACGCGCGCGGGTGTCATCCATGGCGCCGCGCGCCGCGTGCATACGCGGCGGCACGGCGTTCGGCCAGGGCCTCGCGGCGGATGAAGTCGGCCACGAAGGGCGTGGCGGGGTGATGGCGCAGGTTATAGGGCGTATCCCACTGCGCGACCTTGCCTTGCGCCATCACGCCGATGCGATCCGCGATGGCGAAGGCCTCTGCCTGGTCGTGCGTGACCAGCACGGCCGTGTGCCCGGTGTGCTTCAGGATATCGCGCACCTCGAACGCCAGGCGTTCGCGGGCATCCGCGTCCAGATTGGAAAACGGTTCGTCCAGCAGCAGCAGTTCGGGCGAGGGCGCCAGCGCCCTGGCCAGCGCCACGCGCTGCTGCTGGCCGCCCGACAATTCATGGGGATAGCTGTCGGCCGCTTGTGCCAGTCCCACCATTTCCAGCATTTCGGCGACGCGCCTCTGGCGGCTTGCGCGATCCAGGCGCCGCAGGCCGAAGGCCACGTTGCCTTGTACGTTCAAGTGCGGAAACAGCGCATAGTCCTGGAACATCATGCCCACGCGGCGGCGCTCCGGCGCCAGGCAATGCGCCGCGCTGGACAGCACGGCGCCATCCAGCAGGATGCGGCCATCGATAGGCGGTTCGAAACCGGCGATGGCGCGCAGCACCGTCGTCTTGCCGCAGCCCGACGGGCCCAGCAGACAGCCGATGTGTCCGCCCGGCAGCGCCAGGGAGAGTTCATCCACCACGCGCAGGGCGCCGCGCGGGGTGTCATAGGCCAGGCTCAGGCGATCAAGTTCGAGCGATGCTGTCATGGTTGCTTGTCGGATATATGTGCCGCGCCGGCCAACGCCGGCGCATCGCCATGGACCGGCGCCGGGTCATGCCGATCGACAGCGGTTCTCTTGGGTTTTTGGTCCCGATCGCGCGTTTCCGGCAGCTTTTCCTGGCCGCGGGCCAGCAGGATGACCGGTATCAGGCCGGCCGCGACGATGGCCAGCGCGGCGACGGCGCCTTCTTCGTAGGTGCCGCGCGCCGCCTCGCCGTACAGCCAGGTTGCCAGTGTGTCGAAATTCATCGGGCGCAGCAGCAGCGTGGCCGGCAGTTCCTTCATCGCATCGACGAAGACCAGCAGCGCGGCCGCTCCCAGCGCGGGACGCAGCAGCGGCAGATGCACGCGCCGCAGCGTGCCGCCCGCGCTTTCACCCAGCAGGCGCGAGGCCTGTTCCAACGACGGCGGAATGCGCGCCAATCCGGCTTCCACGCCACCGCAGGCGATCGCCAGGAAGCGGATCGCGTAGGCGCAGACCAGCGCTGCCGCGGAACCCATCAGTACCAGTCCTGTGGTGCCCAGCAATGCCGACAAGGCCTGGTCGAACAGGCCGAGCGGCGTCAGCAGGCCGATTGCCAGCACGGTTCCCGGTACCGCATAGCCCATTCCCGCGGCGCGCGCATAAAGCTGCGTCAGGCGGCGCCGGCCGCTGTCGCGGGTGGCGCGCGCGGCCCAGGCAACGACCAGGCCGCACGCCAGCGTGATGAGGGTTGCCGCGCCGGCGATGGCCAGGGTGTTGCCCGCCGCGGCCCAAAGCTGACGCGAAACGCCGCCGACCAGATGCAGGCGCTTCTGCGTTTCCCACAGCAGATACAGGGCCGGTGCCACAAAGCCCAACATGACGGGCAGCGCACACAGGCCGGCCGCCAGCAGCGCCCGCCAGCCGTGCAAGCGCAGCGGCTGCATCGGCCGCATGCGCTGCGCGGCGGCGTAGCGCTGGCGCCTGCGTCCATGCCGTTCCAGCAGGATCAGGCCGACCACGATGACCAGCATGGTCAGGGCTATCTGCGCCGCCGATGCCAGATCGGAACGGGTTATCCAGGTGGTGTACACGGACACGGTCAGCGTCTGCACGCCCAGGAATTCGGACGCGCCGATATCGTTCAGCGTTTCCAGCAAGGCCAGGCTCAGTCCCACGGCGATGGCGGGGCGCGCCATGGGCAAGGCGACACGCCAGAAGGCCGCGTAGCAACCCGCGCCCAGCGTGCGCGCGGCCTCCAGCACATTGGCCGCCTGCGTCATGAACATCGCGCGGGTACTCAGGTAGACATAGGGATATAGCGCGCAGCCCAGCACGAAGACGGCGCCGGGCAGCGAACGCAGGTCCGGCAGGCGGAACTGGCGCGGGCTGTCGTAGCCCAGCAGCGCGCGAATCGCGCCTTGCACGGGGCCGATGGGATGCAGCAGGTCCAGGTAGGCGAACGCGATGATATAGGTGGGCACGGCCAGCGGCAGCAGCAGGGCCCAGCTCAGGATGCGCCTACCGCGGAATTCGTAGGCGCTGACCAGCCAGGCGCTGCCGGTGCCCAGCACCGCCGTCAAGGCGCCCACGCCCAGCAGCAGCAGCCCCGTGTTGGCGGCCGCCTGCGGCAGCACGTATTGCGCCAGGTGCGACCAGTGGCCGGCGCTGGCCCCCCAGGCCTGCCAACCCAGCGCCGCCAGGGGGGCGCAGACGATCAGCGCGACCAGTGCCGCGCCCCATGACCAGATCATCAGTTGTCGAAGCCTACCTTATCAACGAGCTCGCTCGCTTGCTTGCGGTACTTGGCGATGTCGGCCACGGACAGGGCATCGACCTTGAGCGGACCCAGGCCGGCCATGACCGGATCCAGCTTTACGCCTTCGCGCACCGGATACTCGTAGTTGGCCTGCGCGTACAACGTCTGCGCGGGCACCGACACCAGGTATTCCAGCAGCTTGACGGCTTCCGCCTTGTGCGGCGCATGCCGGGCCACGGCGGCGCCGCTGATGTTCACGTGCGTGCCGCCATCCCTGGCCTTGGCGAAAGTGGGGCGCACGACCTTGATGGCATCGCCCCATTTGCGCGCATCGGAGCCGGGCTCGGCGTTTTTCATCTGGCCGACGTAGTAGGCATTGGCCAGGCCGATATCGCAGATGCCGCCCAGGATGTCGCGCGCCACGTCGCGGTCGCCGCCGGCCGCCTTGCGTGCCAGGTTGGCCTTGACGCCTCGCAGCCATTTTTCGGTGGCCTCGGCGCCGTCGTGCGCGATCATGGCGGCGACCAGACCGGTGTTGTACGGGTGCTGGCCGGAACGGATGCACACCTTGCCTTTCCATTTGGGATCGGCCAGGTCTTCGTAGTGGAAGCTATTCACGGGCAGTTCTTTTTCCACGTACAGCACGCGATCGCGCAGCGACAGCGCATACCAGCTGCCGTCCGCGCCGCGCAGATTGGCCGGGACCACCGATTCCAATGCCTTCGACGGCGCGGCTTGCGTTACGCCGCCATCCACCAGATCCAGCAGATTGCCGATGTCGACCGTCATCAGGACATCCGCGGGCGACTTGTCGCCTTCGGCCTTGACCCGTTCAAGCAGGCCGTCCTTGACGAAGACGGTGTTGACCTTGACACCGCTTTCCTTGGTGTAGGCGTCCAGCAGGGGCTGAATCAGCTTGGGTTCGCGCGTGGTGTACAGGGTGACTTCCTCGGCAGCCAGCGCCGGGGCCGCGAGTGTGGCGCCGGCGACGCAAAGCGCGCCGAACAGGGTCGACAGGGCGAAACGAGGGGATTTCATGGTCAAGCTCCGAACGTGCCCGCCGGATCGCCCGCGTTGCGTCCCGGTAGACTGTTAACGAAAATTATTCTCAGTCCGAGACTTGGCAAGATAACAAGAATCCCATTGGTATTCAACTTTTTGTAAGATTTTACGCGCCGGTCGCAGCCAATCCCGCCTTGACGTCCATCTACCGGTCCAGGCCCAGTACGCGCGCCTCGTCGATCAGACAGGTTTTCAAGTCCTCCGCGGGCTGGCTCATGCCGCGATGGCGCGGCCAGACCAGGCTCAGGGCCAGATCGTCCACCCGCATCAGGCGCCGTGCCGCCAGGCCCTGGCGCCGCGCATAGACGGCGCCCAGGCTTTCCACGATGCCGATGCCGACGCCGGCCGCCACCAGCGCGCAAGCGGCGGAAGACTGCATGACCTCGACCGTCGGCATGTGCGCCAGCCCGGCTGCTTCCAATGCGCGCGCGGTGGCCCGTCCGGCGGGCAGCGCGGTGCCCAGTACGATGGGCTGTTGGTGCGCGACTTCCTTCAAGGTCAGCCGTTTGCGCGCCGCCAGGGGATGATCGGCGCGCATGATGCAAAACAGGCTCAGCTTGCTCAGCGTGCGCATTTCCACGCGCTGGTCCTGCGGCGATCCGATGATGATGCCCAGGTCGATGCGATGATCCACCGCCATGTCGATGATTTCCAGCGCGGTGCCGGAGCGCACCGTCACGGCCACGCCGGGATGCGTGTGCCGCAGCCGCGCCAGCGCCTTCGGAAACAGGCTCGACGCGGAGATGGCCACGGCGCCGATCGCCAGGCGCGAGGTGGACCCATGGCGGATATCGCGCGCCAGCCGGTCGACGGATTCGATGCCGGCCAGGGCGTTGAGCACTTCCGGAAGCAAGGCGCGGCCCTGGCTGGTCAAGTGCAGCCGGCGGTTTTCCCGGCTGAAAAGCGCGAAGCCCAGCCGGGTTTCCAGGTCACGCAGCAGGGCGCTGGCTGCCGGCTGCGCCATGTGCACCGAAGCCGCTGCGGCGGTCACGGTTTCGTGCTGGTACATCGCGCGCAGCAGCGCCAGTTCGCGGCGGGTCACCATAAGCAGGTCACCATAAGCAGGTCACCATAAACGGATCACCATAGCGGATCACCATAATAAATTTATATCAAACTAGATAATCTATCTATTTGACCATGGAGGGTGCGGCTGCAAAACTGGCGCCCCTGAATGATGCGGCACCCAGCGAACCAACCATGGCAGCCAACAAAATCGTTTCCGTGCAGTGCATTCCGATGCGGCTGCCGTTTCATCACTGGACGTCGCCGCCCCTGTTCGCCGGGCGTCCGCGCGACAAGCTGGACAGCGCGCTGGTGCGTGTAGAAACCGCGGACGGTACCGTGGGTTGGGGTGAATCCTATTGCGTGGAGCCGCGCGCCATCGTTGCGGTCTTCGAGACGCTGATCGCGCCGCTCGCCCAGGGCAAGGATGCCGGCGACGACACCCTGATGCCGGCGATCCAGCGCACCTTGCACAACCTTGGCCGCTCCGGTCCGGTGGTTCATGCGATCGCGGGGCTGGATATCGCGCTGTGGGATCTGCGGGGCAAGCGCGAGCGCGTGCCCGTCTACCAGTTGCTGGGGGGAAAGCAGCGCTCGCGCATCCGCGCCTATGCATCGCTGCTGCAGTACTACGGCGATACGGGCCTGCTCGATCGCGTAGTCACGCGCGCGCTGGACGAGGGCTACAGCGAGGTCAAGCTGCACGAGCGAACCGCAGATGCCGTCAAGGCCGCGCGCCACGCCGCCGGCGCGGGCGTGCCGTTGATGGTCGACACCAATTGTGCATGGCTGCCCGCCGAGGCGCCGGCCGCGATCGCGCAAATGGCGGCGTATGCGCCGTTCTGGATCGAGGAACCCCTATGGCCGCCGGAAGACCACGATGCGCTGGCGCGCTTGAAGGCGTCCACCCCCGTGCCGCTGGCGGTCGGCGAAAACGCCAGCAGCGCCTTTGAATTGTCGAAACTGATTGCGCAGGCATCGGCCCGGTATGTCCAGCCCAGCGTCATCAAGCTGGGCCTGAGCGCTGCCTGGGCCTTGTCGCGGCAGTGCGAGGGCGGTCCGGTGGCCTGCGCGCCGCAGGTGGCGTTTTTCGGGCCGGGCTATCTGGCCAGCCTGCATCTGCTGGCTGCACAACGCGCCGAGGCATCGCTGGAAAGACTATATGTGGAGCTCGCCCACGTGCCTTACGGCACCACGGTACCCATCGCCGGGGGCTGGGTCGACGTGCCGGATGGACCGGGACTGGGGGCCGATCCCGAAGCGGATCTGGCGGCGGGGCGCTATAGCGCCTGATCCCGCGCGCGGCCCATCCCGCATCACCGCCATGTGGCGTGGGAGCGCTGCATGGCGCACTGAAACCGAGGGGAAGGGCGGTATCCCATACGAAGAACCATGCGGTAAACAACGACAGGAGACACGAACAATGGATTTTTCACGCAGACACTTCGTCGCCCGCGGCGGCGCGCTGATGCTGGCCGGCGCGGCCGCGCCGCGGATCGCGCGCGCACAGGGCAATGGCTATCCCGACAAACCCGTGCGGATGTTCGTCCCATACCCGCCCGGCGCGGCGACGGATACCCTGGGCCGTTTCGCGGCGGAGGTCTATACCAAGGCCTACGGCCAGTCCTTCATCGTCGAAAACCGTAGCGGCGGAGGGACGGTGATCGGCACGCGGGCTGTCGCGACCGCGGCCCCGGATGGCTACACCATCGGGATGGTCGATACCGCCTTCGTGATCAATCCCGGCCTGCTCGGGAGCCGCTTGCAGTACGACACGGCAAAGGACTTCGCGCCCATATCGCTGATGGCGACCGCGCCCTTCGTCATGGTGGTACATCCGTCGGTCAAGGCCACGGACATGGCATCCTTTATCGCGTTGGCGAAGGCCGAGCCGGGCGCGCTGTCGTTCGGTTCAGCGGGTGTCGGCAGCGCGCCGCACCTGGCGGGGGAGCAATTGCGCCAGCAGGCGGGCATCAAGGTCGTCCATGTGCCGTACCGGGGTGGCGGCACGGTCTTCACCGACCTGCTGGGCGGCCAGATCCAATTTGCCTTTGCGACGGTGCCCACCCTGCTGGAACACATCAAGGCGGGGCGCTTGCGCGCGATCGCCGTGACCAGTCCCACGCGCGTCGCCGCCTTGCCCGACGTGCCGACGATGGCCGAAGCGGGCTACCCCAATGTCGATACCGCGCCGCTGTTCGGCCTGGTCGCGCCCGCGGGAGTACCGGCACCGGTCATCGACAAGCTTGGAAGCACCATTTCGGCGTCCGCGAAACAGGGGGAGCTGCACGACAAGCTGGTGTCGCTGGGCTTTGTGCCCGTCGGCAGCACGCCGGCCGAGTTCGCGGCGCGGATCGATGCGGATATCGCCAAGTGGAAGGGCGTGATACAGCGGGGCGACATCAAGCCGGAATAGGGGCGCTCGCTTTCGATGATGCGCGCCGCGGCAGACTCGCGGCGTGGCGGCGCTGCATAATCAGCGGCACGGACGCCTCAGCAAGCATTCAGCTGAGCGCGCCGGTGCCGTATCCGATGTGCGGATGGCATATAAGGCGCGTTGGATTCATCGGTTTTGGTTATTTGCTTACAACGAATCTGTCTCTATAAATGCGGCCAAACGGCCTCAATTGAGAACCCTTATCAACCAAAACGTATAAAATCGGGTCTTCCCTCATTGTTCGGACGGATTTTTTATTCCCCGTCCGGCGGCTGCGCCTGTGAATGACGCTGCCGCGCGTCATTCTCGATCACCTATGGCAGCCTTCAATACCGAGCGCGTCCTGAGCGTGCACCACTGGAACGACACCCTGTTTTCCTTCAAGACCACCCGCGATGCGGCGTTGCGCTTCCATAACGGCCATTTCGTCATGATCGGCCTGGAAGTGGAAGGCAAGCCCTTGCTGCGTGCGTACAGTATCGCCAGTGCGAATTACGAGGAAAACCTGGAATTCCTCAGCATCAAGGTGCCGGACGGCCCCTTGACGTCGCGCCTGCAGCACCTGAAGGAAGGCGACACCATCCTGGTCAGCCGCAAACCGGTCGGCACGCTGGTGGTGCACGACCTGAAACCGGGCAAGCACCTGTACCTGTTCGGCACGGGCACCGGCCTGGCGCCTTTCATGAGCATCATCAAGGATCCGGACGTCTACGACCGGTTCGAAAAAGTCGTGCTGGTGCATGGCGTGCGTTGGAAAAGCGAGCTCGCCTACGCCGACTACATCCAGAACGAATTGCCGGCCAACGAGTTCTTCGGCGACATGGTCAACGGCAAGCTGGTGTACTACCCCACCGTCACGCGCGAACCGTTCCGCAACCAGGGCCGCATCACGCAGCTGGTGGACAGCGGCAAGCTCTTCGAAGACCTGGGCCTGCCGCCCCTGAATCCGGAGACCGACCGCGCCATGATCTGCGGCAGCCCGCATATGCTGGCCGACATCAGCGCCATGCTGGACGCACGCGGCTTTACCGTTTCTCCCGGCGTCGGCCAACCGGGCGACTACGTGGTGGAACGCGCGTTCGTGGAAAAGTAAACAGCTGGTCCCGCGGCGAGGCATAAAAGGGCCGGCATATTGCCGGCCCTTTTGCGTATCCCTGTGGTGATTCTCACGGATTTCTTCGAAAGGCGTGGTACCGAACGGATTCGTCTATCAATGCATGGACGCTGGTGGCGTCGTGCACGCCGTTGACGGGTTTGTTCCGTCCCGGATCGTCGCCATTTTTGCTGGCGAATCCGCCAGTACGGCGTCGATTCCCAAGCAGGTGGCTGCACGGTAGTCGGCGGCGTCGTTGACGGCAATCGCGATAATGTGCACGTCCGGCTGCCGGTGGAAACATGCGACTGTCGCGGGCGTCCATAGCGTTGCGTGGATCTCCGAGCGGCCTTCGCCCAGCGTGAATTTCTCGGTGACGGCCAGGTTTCGATGCAGTTCGAATGCGCTGGCCGCGTGCGCGGGTGGTGCATTGACGCAGCCCTCGCCGAGCAGTACGCGCAGCAGCCTGGTGCGCGTCGCATCGCGGGATTCGAACATCTTCGCTTGCGGGTACGCGGCGAAAGTTTCCTGATAGGCCGCTTCCGTCGAATAAAGCGTGACGCGGGACCAGGCGTTTTCTTCGCTCAGTATTCGAGCCACCGCGCGGGTTTGCGGTTCCGCCGGTAGCGCTTTCATATCCAGGATCACGGGCATGTCCGAGGGAATCGCCTGCAGCGCGTCGCGCAGCGTCGGGATGCCGACGGGCTCACGGCGGAAGGGATAATCGTCCTTGCCTTGCGCATCCTTCGTCTTGAAGGTCCAGCCCGCATTGATCGATGCAAGTTCCGCCGCGGTGCGCGTATGTACCGCGCCCGTGGCGTCGGTCAATGCCGACAGATCGGCGGGGCGATAGAGAACCGGGACGCCGTCCTTGCTCAGTTGCACGGTCAGCCACATGGCGTCCGCATGATGCGCGATCGCCGCACGGATCGCCTCCAGCGTATTTTCCGGGGCATCGCCGGTGCCGCCGCGGTGCGCGATGATGCGGGGCAGCGCTGCCGACGGCCTGTCTGACGGGGCGCCGGAAGGGCCGGCGCAGGCGGACAGCAGGGCGGCGATGATTGAAACAGCCGGGGCGTGGCGAATTAAGCGCGGCATCGGAAATCCCGATCGTGAAAAGACACGCCAGGATACCCGCCGCCGCTTTCTCACGCTTCCCGCCGCTTCCCCGGTGCTTACTCAGGCTCGATGCCGGCCTGTTTGATGATGGTCTGCCACTTCTTCGATTCGGCCTTCTGGAATGCCGCCAGTTCGGCCGGAGTCGACGTCTCCGCATCGGTGCCGGTGCTGCTGTAGAACTTCTTGGCGGCGTCGCCTTCCGTGGCCTTGATCAGCAGGGTGTTCAGACGCTTGACCACGCCGGCGGGCGTGCCGGCGGGTGCGTAGGCGGCGAACCAGTAGCCCATTTCGTAGCCTGGCACGCCGGATTCCGCGATGGTGGGTACGTCCGGCGCCAGCGAGGAACGCTTCAGCGTGGTCACGCCCAGCGCGCGCAGCTTACCGCCCTGTACCTGCGGCAGGCCGGTGGCCATATCGGTGATCATGGTGCTGATCTGGCCGCCCAGCAGGTCGGTCACGGCCAGCGGGTTGCTCTTGTAGGGAACGTGCAGCAGCTTCACGTTGGCCATCTGCTGCAGCAGTTCGCCGGCGATGCGGCTGCTGGAGCTGCCGCTGCCAAAGCTCAGCTTGCCGGGCTCCTTCCTCGCCATTGCCAGGAATTCGCCCACCGTCTTCGCGGGGAAGGACGGGTTCACCACCATGATCTGGCTGCCCTTGCCCAGCAGCGTCAACGGCTCGAAATCCTTGACCGGATCGTATTGCAGGTGCTTGTACAGGTGTTCGTTCGCCGCGTGAGTGGTGTTGGTGGTGATCAGCACCCTGTATCCATCCGGCTTGGCGCGTGCCACGTCCTGCGCGCCTATCATCGCGCTGGCGCCCGGCTTGTCCTCGATCACCACCGCTTGCCCGGTCTGTTCGGTGACACCCTGGGCCAGGGCGCGGGCGATCTGGTCGGTGGCGCTACCGGCGGCGAACGGGACGACGAAGGTAATGGGGCGGTTGGGGAAATCCTGGGCGGACGCCGCCGGCGGCAGGCAGGCAGCTGCGATCAGGGCGGCCAGAGCCGGCAGGGCACGGATTTTCATGGTGTGTCTCCTTGGTTTATTCGTGTGTTTATTCAGGGGGTATTTATTCGAAGGGGCCGGCGCGAAAGGGCCAGTCATCGTCCGGTACATCCGGCAGGCGCGCCGCCAGTTCCGCGCTTACGGGAACCGGCATATCCAGCAGTCGGAAGGACAGCGATTTGCCGTGGGCGTCCAGGTTCAAGGCGTCGTTGACGCCGCCGTCCAGTACGCCGTCCAGCACGAAGTTCATCGCATGCAGTGTCGGCAACACGTAGCGTGTGACCGCGCGCGGCGTGCGATAGGCAAACCATGTCCGCACCCGCTCGGCCGTTACGTAGGCGGCGATCACCTCGTAGCACGCAGGATCCCAGGCGATCAGACTCAGGTTCGAAATATCGCCCTTGTCGCCGGAGCGGCTGTGCGCCAGGCGGTAAAGCGGTACGTGCAGGGCATTCTGACCGTGCGGCTTATCCAGGCCGTCCGGGCCGATGTGCGGAGCGGCTTTCTTGCGTGTCATCACGCTTCCTCCCCTTCATTGAACATGCGCCAGCCGCCACGCACCGCGCCGCGATCGATGGTGCACGACACCATGTTCAGGCGTGGGCGCAATGACGTGCGCACGCCGCCGCCGCCGGCCGGGCCGCAGCAATACAGCGCCGTGACCTCGCGCAGTACGCGCTCGGCGACGGCGCGATCGGCATGCGTGCCGGCGATGCGCAGCCTGACGTCGCGCGCATGCCGATCGGGCCGGCCGTCCAGCAGGGCGCCGTCGTCGTTATCCAGGATGCTGACCGCGCCGATCAGGTCGACGCGCAGCGGCAGGGCGCCTTGCAGGCGGCGGCGCACGATCTCCGCCGCCAATCGCGCGCGGGCTTCCGCTTGCACACCGGCGTAGGAAATCTCCGCTTCGCCCAGCCAGCCGCCGCGGTGGCAGATGTTCACTTTCAATGTGTCCGGACGGGCGTGGCCGGTGATGCCGCGCAACTGCACGCGGTCCGCGCCCAGGTCGACGACTTCCGCGCGGCTCAGGTCCGCCACCACGTCCGGCGTCAGGTAGCGCGCGGGATCGTGGACTTCATACAGCAGCTGTTCCTTGACGGTGCGCGCGTCCACCCGGCCACCGGTGTTCGCGGCCTTGCCGATGACGAAATCGCCATCCGCGGCGATCTCCGCGATGGGGAAGCCCGTTTCATGCAGGCCGTCCACGTCTTTCAGCCCCGGTACGCAGAAATAGCCGCCGCTGACCTGGGTGCCGCATTCCAGCATATGGCCGGCCATGGTGGCGCGGCCCAGCCGCTCCCAATCGTCGTCGCGCCAGCCGAAGTGGGCCAGGGCCGGCCCGACTGTCAGCGAAGGATCGGCCACGCGGCCGGCCACGACGATGCCGGCGCCGCCGCGCAGGGCGGCGGCGATGTCGGTCCCACCCAGGTAGGCATTGGCGCTGACGATGTCCATATCGTCCATGCGCGCTCCCAGCTGTTCGCGCAGCAGCGCGCGCTGTTCCGGCGACGACAGATCGTCGCCATGAACGATCGCGATGCGCGGAACGGGCAGGCCCTGGGCCCGCGCAAGTTCAGCAATGCGGCGCGCTGCGCCCGGCGGATTGGCCGCGCCGAAATTGCTGACGATGCGTATGCCGTGCGCATGGCAGCGCGCCAGCACCGGCCCGACCAGTTCGTCCAGCAACGGTTCGTAGCCTGCCCGCGGATCATGCTGGCGGGCCAACTGAGCCAGGGCGAGCGTGCGTTCGGCCAAGGTCTCGAAGATGAGCGTGCCGCCGCCGCGCGCGGCCAGTGTGTCGACCACGGGGCCGGCACCGTCGGTACGGTCGCCGGAAAATCCGGACGCGCAGCCGATCAGCAGCGGATCCGTGGCGCTGGAAGGCGGGGGCAGGTGTGAAAAATCCGACATGGGCTATGAGTCTCCGCGGCCACTATAGGCAGCCGCCGTTCATACGTAAAATAGAAATAAGAGATCGATTGATAGAGAAATGCCATGAATCTATCGGCCCGGCACCTGCGCGCCTTCGTCGCATTGGCGGAAGAAAAGCACTTCACGCGGGCAGCGCAGCGCTGCCACCTGACCCAGCCCGCCTTCAGCGCGCTGATCCGCGCCATCGAGGACGACGCCGGCATGCGCCTGTTCGACCGCACCACGCGACACGTCGAATTGACCGCGGAAGGCCAGGTGCTGGAAACGTCGGCGCGCCGGCTGCTGGCGGACTTCGATCTGGTAATGGAGGACCTGCGCGACCTTGCCGCGCGGCGCCG
Organism: Bordetella sp.; assembly: GCA_035493915.1. Classification (GTDB taxonomy): domain Bacteria; phylum Pseudomonadota; class Gammaproteobacteria; order Burkholderiales; family Burkholderiaceae_B; genus Bordetella_C. The sequence continues at coordinate 2,401 of DATJHN010000007.1, read as the reverse complement.
CGGCCGCGTGGCGCTGGCGGCCCTGCCGTCGCTGGCGGCGGGCTGGTTGCCGGATATCCTGGCGGAATTCCACCGGACCTATCCGGGCATCGCCCTGACGCTGCGCGACGCGCTGCTCGATCCCTGCCTGGATATGGTGCGCGATGGCGAGGTCGATTTCGCCGTGGCTTCGCGGCGCGCCGATATGTCGGACCTGGACAGCGAGTTCCTGCACGCCGACCGTTTCCACCTGGTGTGCCGGGACGATCATCCATTGGCAGCCCAGCCGGCCGCGACGCTGGCGCAGATCGCCAAATGGCCGCTGATCCAGCTGGCCCGTAACAGCAGCGTGCGGCAGCACCTGGATACCGCGCTGGGCCGGCGCAAACTGCGGCCGCTGGTGGAAGTCGAACATCTGGCCACCGTTACCGGCCTGGTGGCGGCGGGCCTGGGCGTCAGCATCGTGCCGGCGATGACGCTGTTCCATTTCAGGCGGCCCGGAGTGGCGATCCGGCCGCTGGCGGGCAAAGTGCCGACGCGTGCGCTCTATCTGGTCAAGCGCACCGGGCGTACGCTGCCGCTGGCCGCCCAGACGCTCTATGAAACTTTGTTACGCCAGCGTGAACACATCGCGTCGATCGAGCAATATGCGGGACTTTCGCGGTAGCCTATGGATGATTAAACTTCGATAGAAGTTTTCCTATCTCTTTCCGTGCCAGGAGCCGCCCATGAGCAAACAAATCATCCACACCCAGGACGCCCCCAAGGCCGTCGGCCCCTATTCGCAGGCGGTTGCCGTGACCGGTTCCAAGACGGTCTATTTATCCGGCCAGATCGGCCTGGAGCCGCACAGCGGCGAACTGGTGTCCGAAAGCTTCGAAGGCCAGGTCAAGCAGGCCTTCGCCAACATGCTGGCGGTGGTGCAAGCCGCCGGCGGCACGAAGGAAAACGTGGTCAAGCTGACGCTCTTCCTGACCGACCTGGGCAGGTTCGCCACGGTCAATACCATCATGGCCGACGTCTTTCCCGAGCCTTATCCGGCGCGTTCGACGGTAGGGGTCGCCAGCCTGCCCAAGGGCGCCCAGTTCGAAGTGGAAGCGATCGTTGTCCTGTAAGCACCGCTTTACCGCGTCCTGCTCCTGATCCGTCCACACGTCACCATGCCTGCCGCCGTGGCCCCGGGCAAAACACGCGCGCCAGCAGCCGAGGCCGCCGCGCCGCCGCGCGGCGACGCCGTCACGCGCCGCCTGCATGCCCTGGGCCTGGTCGAAGCGGTCGACCTGATCCTGCATCTGCCGCTGCGCTACGAGGATGAAACGCGCATTACGCCGATTTCCGCGCTGCGGCCCGGGTTTTCCGCCCAGGTGGAAGGCGAAATCACGCGTTCCGAGGTGCAATACCGTCCGCGCCGGCAACTGACGGCGGCCATCGCCGACGATAGCGGCGAATTGCAATTGCGCTGGCTCAATTTCTACCCCAGCCAGCAGCGGCAGCTCACGGTGGGGCGGCGATTGCGCGCGCGCGGCGAAGTGCGCGGTGGCCTGTTCGGACGGGAAATGGTGCACCCGCGCATGGCCAGCGCTGATTCGCCTTTGGCGACCGCGCTGACGCCGGTCTATCCAACCACCGAAGGCCTGCACCAGACGGTGCTGCGCAAGGCGATCGGCCAGGCGCTGGCGCAGGCCGATCTGGCCGATACGCTGCCGGCGGCGGTGCGCGAGCGCTATGACCTGGCACCGTTCGACGAGTCCATCCGCGTGCTGCATGCGCCGCCAACCGGGGTGTCGGAACACGAGCTGGTGGAACGCGCCCATCCGGCATGGCGGCGCATCAAGTTCGACGAGCTGCTGGCGCAGCAACTGTCGCTGGCCGCGGCGCGGGCGGCGCGGCGCACGCACAAGGCGCTGCCCCTGCCGCTGTCCGGAGACGAGAAGGGCCTGGTGGCTCGCCTGTACGGCGCCTTGCCGTTCGCGCTGACGGGCGCGCAGCAGCGTGTCGTCGCCGAAATCGCGGCCGACCTGGCGCGACCCTTTCCCATGCATCGGCTGCTGCAGGGCGACGTCGGCAGCGGCAAGACCGTGGTCGCCGCCATCGCCGCGGCCCAAGCCATGGAATCGGGGGCGCAGGTAGCCCTGATGGCGCCGACCGAAATCCTGGCCGAACAGCATTTCCGCAAACTGGTGGACTGGCTGGAACCGCTGGGCCTGCGCGTGGCGTGGCTAAGCGGCAGTGTCGGCGCGAAGGCGCGGCGCGAGGCGGCGGCGGCCGCCGCCGATGGCAGCGTGCAACTGGTCGTGGGCACCCAGGCGCTGATCCAGGATCACGTGGCCTTCCAGCGCCTGGGCCTGTCCATCGTGGATGAACAGCATCGTTTCGGCGTGGGCCAGCGGCTCGCGCTGAACCGCAAGGGCGAGTCGGCGCG
>DATJHN010000006.1:0-17946 GCA_035493915.1 Bordetella sp. | reverse complement strand
TTTGAAATCCACCGGATTCAAGCTGGCCGCCTTCACGCGTATCAGCCCTTCGTCCCGCCCGGGCTCCGGCACGGCCACCCATTCTTGCTGCAGCACTTCAGGGCCGCCGAAGCGGTGAACACGATAGGCTTGCATCCGGCTCATTTTGGTGCCCTCCCGGCATCGCGAAAGCGAAGCGTGACGCAAATGCTATGCCGATTCGGCGCCTGGATATACCCCTGATGGATTGAGGCCGCGAACGCTTCCCTAGGCTGCCCGCTGGTAATACAGGTTCTGCGGATGCCGGGCCTCGGCGAAGAAGAACCAGCGTTCCGCCAGCAATCCCAGATACTGGATCACGAACGCAAGCAGCAGAATGGCGACAGGAGCGGCCATGGCCGAGGCGAACATGACCAGAATGAAGGGAATGACGAATGCGCCCAGCAGGAAACCTGTCTTCACGGTTGCCAGCATGGCGGGGCTTTTCCCATGGAAAAACTCGCGCATATTGAACGAGCTGGACGTAAAACCCTGCGACTTCTGCACCAGCTTGTCCGAGCGGATGCCGGTGGCGCTTTGTAGCGTGGACTTGGGATGCAGGCGCGCGTTGCGTGCCAGCGAGGCCATGCGCGACATGCAGCCCGCGGCGATCAATATGCAGGCGCAGGGGCCCAGCACCGTTACCAATGGCGGATAGCAGGCCGCGGCGATCAGCGTCGCCAGCGTGAAACCGCAGGCGCAGCCCAGCAATACGAAATTGACCAGGGTGAACGGACTGGCCCATTCCTGCAGGAAACGCAGGCAGGCATAGATCATGGCCGTGCAAAGAAACAGCACCGCCGCCGCGCAAACGGCGACGATCCCGATGATCAGCGAATAAGGCAGCGCCAGCACGTGCGCCAGGCCATACAGGAAAGTCAGCCCCAGGAAGGCCGGCACGGCCAGGCATTCACGCGACAGCCATGACGTGCGCCACATGGCGATGGCGCGCCATGCCCGCTCCGGGTGACCCAAGTGAAAAAAGGACGCCAACAGACCTAGTACGCCCAGAATGACGGACACGGTCGCGCCCGCCACGAAAAACGCCTGGGGTGGCATGGACAGCATCTCGAAGGACGCTGCAAGTTGCATCGCCACCAGGGCGATCAACAATCCCTGGGCGGCGCCGCACAGGGTGGTCAGAAACACGACCGAAAATGGTGGCCGCATGGATGCTCCTTATTCCTTGAACCGGCGGTGCATGGTGATGCACACTATCCGCCGGAAAATAGCTATTTTTCAGGTCGTGCGGATTCGCCCGTCGCAGGACCATGCGGATTCATCGTCGAATCCTGCAGGCTCACCCGCCGTTGAATCACACCCGTTCACTACCTGTCGTATCGCGCGCTTCGATGCCTGTCAATTCGTGCCGCCCGCAACGTCAATGCGACGATGCCGCCGCGGCGAGGTCGAGTTGTCCACGCTCCAGTTGCGCTTCGATATTCCCGCCGGCCGGCGCCGCTTCCGCCGATCCGCAGGAACACGAAGACCCGCATCCCTGCGCCTCGGTCTTGCGTCGCGGCAGATAGTGGTTGGCCGGCTGCGTGCCCCATTCGGGCATCAGCTGGTAGCCGCCGCGTTCGCGGATGGCTTGCGAGACCTCTGAATCCGGATCGTGGATGTCGCCGAACAGGCGCGCCGAAGTCGGACAGGCCAGCACGCAGGCCGGCTTGCGGTCGCGTTCCGGCAGCGCCTGGTTATCGATGCGATCCGAGCACAAGGTGCATTTGGTCATTTCCTTGCGCTGCGGATCGAGCTCGCGCGCGCCGTAGGGACAGGCCCATGCGCAGTAATTGCAACCTATGCATTTGTCGTAATCGACCAGCACCAGCCCGTCGGCTTCGCGCTTGTAGCTGGCCCCCGTCGGACAGACCGGAACGCACGGCGGGTCCTCGCAATGCAGGCAGGACTTGGGGAAATGTATGGTGTCGGTCAGGGGGAACTCGCCGGCCTCGTAGGTCTGCACGCGGTTGAAGAAATTGCCGCTGGGGTCGGCATCGTAGGCGCGTTCGTCGGCCAGGCTACCCGCCTCGCCCGACGTATTCCATTCCTTGCAGCTCGTCACGCAGGCGTGGCAGCCCACGCAGACGTTCAGATCGATCACCAGAGCCATCTGGGTCATGTCATTTCCTTATTCTTTATGGGTCGCGGCGCGGCGCAGGCGGCCAAGGAATTCACCCTTGCCCGCGAAGTAAGTCTGCACCACCCGTGTCACGACATTCAACGAACCGGGCAACGGCTTCATCGGCGCGAACTGCGGCAGCGTGAAATCGGCATCGGCTTCGGCCGGATAGATGCGCACTCGCAGGTCGTACCAGCCGGCCTGGCCGGTAATGGGATCGGAGTTCGATACCTTGTCCGGCACGCCGTCCGTGCCGCCCGGCAGCTCCTCGGTAATCAGGTGGTTCAGCAGGAAGCCGCGGCGCGACTCATTGGCATCCGGCCCCAGGTTCCAGGCGCCGGCCGCCTTGCCGATGGCATTCCAGGTCCACACCGTGCCGGGCTCCACGGCCTCGCTGTAGCGCGCCATGCAGCGCACCTTGCCCCATGGCGATTCGACGTAGATCCAGCCGCCGTCCTCGATGCCCTGCGCGCCCGCGGTCTTGGGATTGACCATCAGATAATTTTCGCCATGGATCTGCCGCAGCCAGGCATTCTGCGAGTCCCACGAGTGATACATGGCCATCGGCCGCTGCGTCACGGCGGCCAGCGGGAAGGCCTGCGCATCGGTGACGCCGCTCTCGATGGGTTCGTACCAGAATGGCACCGGATCGAAATACCGCTCGACACGGGCGCGCAGATGATCCGGGGGCTGGCGGCCGCTGGTCTTGCCCTGCGCGGCCAGGCGGAATTTCTGCATTACTTCGGAATACAGCTGGATGACGATGGGCGTGCCGAACTTGCGCATGCCGTTGTCGACCGACCATTTCAGGTAAGGACCATTGCAGTTGCGCATGTACTGCATGTCCTCGGGCAGCTCGTAGTGGTAGAAGCAGTTGTTTTCCGCATACTGCTCCCACTGGCGCGGGTTGGGTTCGCCCACCAGCGCCTTATCGCCGTCCTTGCCGCGCCAGCCGATCAGGAAACCCACACCGGAATCGGGCGCGGTCTGGAAGTTGACGACAAAATCCTTGTAGTCGCTGAATTTGCGGCCGCCGTCCGGCTTGGTAAAGGCCGGAAACTTCAGGCGGCCCGCCAACTCCACCAGTACCTCCTGAAAGGGCCGGCACTCGCCGGTGGGCGGCACGACGGGAATCCGCACTGAATCGACCGGACCGTCGAATTCGGAGATGGGACGATCCAGCATCGACATGGCGTCGTGCCGCTCCAGGTACGTCGTATCCGGCAGGATCAGGTCCGCGAAGGCCGTCATTTCCGACTGGAACGCGTCGCAGACGACCAGGAAGGGAATCTTGTATTCCCCATCCGCCCGCTTGTCGGTCAGCATCTTGCGCACTTCGACCGTATTCATCGACGAATTCCAGGCCATGTTGGCCATGAAAATCAGTAGCGTGTCGATGGGATAGGGATCGCCGCGCCAGGCATTGGTGATGACGTTATGCATCATGCCGTGCACGGCCAGCGGATATTCCCAGGAAAACGCCTTATCGATGCGTACCGGGCCGCCCTGCTCATCAAGAAACAGGTCTTCCGGCGCGGCGGGCCATCCCAGCGGCCCATTCGGCAGCGGAGTATTCGGCTGGACGTCGCTGGCCGTGTTGGGGGGCTTGGCCGACGGCGGCACGGCGCGCGGGTACGGCGCCTTGTGGCGGAAGCCGCCCGGGGTATCGATGGTGCCCAGCAGCGTCATCAGGATGGACATCGCCCGGATGCTCTGGAAACCGTTGGAATGCGCCGCCAGGCCGCGCATGGCATGGAAGGCGATGGGCGCGCCGCGCACGGATTCATGCGTGACGCCCCAGGCATCGGTCCAGCGCACGGGCAGTTCGATCTTTTGCTCGCGCGAGACCTGGATCAGCTCGCCTGCCAGGCGGCGGATGGTGTCGGCCGCGATACCGGTGATGCCGGCCGCCCACTCCGGCGTACAGGTTTCCACGCGATCGCGCAGGCGCGTGAAGGACGGCGTCACCGGCGTGCCGTCATCCAGCACGTACTGGCCGTCGAGCGCGGGCTCAGCGCCCGCCGCATGATTCACCACCGGCCGGTTGCTGTGCTTGTCCCACCACATGCGGTTCTGCGGGAACAGTGCGTTGACTTCCGGGCTGGCCGCATCCCGCACGAACATGCCGGAAGTTTCGACGTCATCGCGCAGGTCGATCAATTCGCCGGCATTGGTGTAGCGCGAGACGAATTCGTGGTCATAGGCATCCTGCGCGATCAGTTCGTGGATCAGGGCCAGGAAGAGCGCGCCATCGGTGCCGGGACGGATGGGTATCCATTCATCCGCCACGGCCGCGTAGCCCGTGCGCACGGGATTGATGGCGATGAAACGGCCGCCGGCACGCTTGAACTTGGATAAGGCGATCTTCAGCGGATTTGAATGATGGTCTTCCGCCGTGCCGATCATCAGGAAGAGTTTGGCGCGGTCCAGGTCGGGACCGCCGAATTCCCAGAACGAGCCGCCTATCGTGTAGATCATGCCGGCCGCCATATTGGCCGAACAGAACCCACCATGGGCGGCGTAATTGGGTGTACCGAACTGCTTGGCGAACAGCCCGGTCAATGCCTGCATCTGGTCGCGCCCTGTGAACAGCGCGAACTTGCGCGGATCGGTGGCACGCAGGTGCGCAAGGCGGGTCTCCACTTGCGACAGCGCCTCGTCCCAGGAGATCGGCTCGAATTCCGCGGTGCCGCGCTCGGCACCGGGCTTGCGCCGCAGGGGCTGCGTCAGCCGCGCCGGCGAATACTGTTTCATGATGCCCGACGAACCCTTGGCGCAAATGACGCCCTGGTTCAGGGGATGCTCTGGATTGCCATCGATATAGCGGACTTCTCCATCGCGCAAATGGACGCGGATGCCGCAGCGGCAGGCGCACATATAACAGGTCGTGGTCTTGACCTCGAGATTCTCGCGCTGCGTGCGATGCCCATGCTCCATGCGGCGCCTCCTTGTGTATGCAAGCGATTACGGCCCGCGCGTCCGCACCGGCCATTTGGAGCCCATGATACGAATGGGGTCATAGCCGCAGAAATCGGCATTTCGTATTCTAGTTATAAGCAAATCCAATAAAGTAATTATGTAATGCCGTGGCGCCCCTCGAACTATTTCACCGGATATAACGCTAGCGGTGAAATAACGTGTAACGGCCGCAACACCCCGGAGGCCCAGGATGGCTTGAACCCTTGATCGAATGGAGTTCGAACACCGCGGCATTGCTGCCGCGGTGCGGGTCCCGGGCCGCCCCGTTCTACAGGCCCTGAACCTTGCCGCCGCAAATATCCATGATCATCCGCGACGCCAGATACATGCGCGGCACGATGGTCTTGATCTCGATGTATTCCGCCGCGTTGGAATGCGCGCCGAAGCCATTGGTCCCCATGCCCTCGATCACCGGCCCGCGCGCCTTCAGCGCGGCGAAGGCGGCATCGGTGCCGCCGCCGGCGGCGCGGTCCACCACGTTGATCGACATGCCGAGTTCCTGGTAGATGGCCTTGCCATGGGCGGCCAGCGCGCGCGACGCCGGCGTGGCTTCCAGCGGCGGCCGCCGTACCTCGAACGTCACACTGACCTTGGATTCGGGCAGCAGCTTGTTCTTGATGCGTTCCTGCAAAGCCTTTTCCAGGGCATCGAAATCCGCCACGCGCAGCGCGCGGGCATCGGCCTGGGCGGTGGCATTGCCGGGGATAACGTTGCGGTTGGTGCCTGCCTGGGCAACGGTCCAGTTCAGCTTCAGGCCGTCGTCCGGCTTGGACAGGTCATCCAGTTGCAGGATCTGGTGCGACAGCTCGTACAGCGCGTTCACTCCGCCCTCCGGCCGCGAGCCGGCATGCGAGGTGCGCCCCTGCACTGTCAGGTAGGCCGCGCCGATACCGCTGGTGGCCAAGCGCAGGTCGCCATGCGTGCCGCCCCCTTCGAAGGAAAAAACCGCGTCCTGGTCCGAGGCCAGCCGCGTGATGGTGCTGCGGGCACCGGGAGAACTGATTTCCTCGTCGCCATTGAACAGCACGGTCAAGGTTCCGAAATCGTCGAAGTTCAGTTTCTGCAGCAGCTCCACCGTATGGATGACCAGCGCCACGCCCTGCTTGTCGTCGGCGATGCCCAGGCCGTAGGCCCGGTCGCCGTCCACGCGAAAGGGCTGATCCTTGAGCATGCCGTTACGGTAGACCGTATCCATGTGCGCGATCAGCATGATCTTCTTGCTGCCCTTGCCCTTGAATTCGGCATGCACCATGGGCCCGATGACCTCCGGCGTATCGCCCATGCGGAAGACGTCGGTGGGCTTGATGATCTGCACCGATCCGCCCAGGGCCTTGAGCTTGCCGGCGGCCAGGGCCGCGATCTGCTCCACGCCTTCCGGGTCGCGGCTGCCGGACTCAATGCCGACCAGGTCGCGCAAGGTATCCAGCATGGGTTGCTGCTGCGCCTTGGCCGCATCCATCACGCTGGCGACGGGTTCGGCCTGGCTGGCGGCGGCGCCCAGGCCGGCAAGGACAAGCAGCGCGGATGCGGCGGCGTTGCGGAATTTCGGCGAAATGCGTGACATGGTGAACCCTCCTCTTCCTTGTTGTGGTCCGACGATGATAAGGCCGGAGCACGCCCCCGTGACAGCGCCAGTAGACGGGTCGCCAAGTCCGGTGCTAACCTGCCCTCGTATTCCAAATTTCATTTGGAACGTCCCAAATTTTAGGAAATATGGATATGCCAGATTCCATGGTTGCGCCGCTGTCCGGCATTACCGTCATCGAAATCTGCAACGTTGCCGCGGGTCCGTTCTGCGGCATGCTGTTGGCGGACATGGGCGCTGACGTCATCAAGATCGAGCACCCGGAAGGCGGCGACACGCTGCGCAGCTGGCCGCCGATCTCGAACGGCTACAGCGAGAACTTCGCGTCCCTTAACCGCAACAAGCGTTCGGTAACCCTGAACCTGAAAGACCCCGGCGACGTGGAGTTGGCGCGACGCCTGATCGCCGATGCCGACGTACTGCTGGAGAACAACAGGCCCGGCGTCATGGATCGCCTGGGGCTGGGCTACGCGGCGCTGCGCGAACGCAATCCGCGGCTGCTCTATTGCTCGATTTCAGCCTATGGCCAATCCGGGCCGCGCGCCCAGGAAGGCGGCTTCGATCTGACCATCCAGGCCATGAGCGGCATCATGAGTGTGACCGGCGAACAAGGCGGCGCGCCCGTCAAATGCGGCGTGCCGCTGGCCGACTTTTCCGCCGGCCTTTATGGGGCATTCAGCATCGCCAGCGCGCTGCGCGAAGTTCAATCCACCGGCCAGGGCGCGCATATCGACGTCGCGATGCTGGGCGCTACGCTGGGCATCGCCGCCCTGCAGACGTCGGAGTTCTTCGGCAGCGGGCGCGATCCGGTAAAGCTGGGGTCGGCGCATCCTCGCAATGCGCCCTATCAGGCTTTCCGCTGCCGCGACGGCTATTTCGGCATGGCGGCGGGCAATAACGCCTTGTGGAAGAGCGTATGCGCGGTGGTCGGGCGCGAAGCCTGGTATGCCGATCCGCGCTTTGCCGACACCAGCCTGCGCGCGCGCAACCAGGACGCGTTGCGCGAATCGCTGGAAGACATCTTCATGCAGCAGGACGCCGAATATTGGCTGGATCGCTTCCGCGCGGCCGGCGTGCCCTGCGCGCCCATCAATTCCTATTCACAGGTGCTGGACGATCCGCAGGTGGCGCACATGGGCTGGGTACAGCCGGTGCAGCTGCCCAACGGCGTGCAGACGCGCACCTTCGGCATGCCGGTGCGCTTCGACGGACGAACCAGCGCGATCCGCGAGCGCCCGCCGGCGCTGGGCGAGCACAACGACGACATCCTGGCGCCGCTGCGCGACGCCCTGCCGGCATCGGAGACCGCTAAATGAGCGAGTTGGTGCAGATACGGCGCGCGGGCTCGGCCTTTCACATCACGCTGAATCGGCCGGAAAAGATGAACGCGCTGTCCGCCGTCATGGTGGAAGCGTTGATCAATGCCGTGGACCAGGCTCATCGCGAGAACGCCGACGCCATCGTCCTGGAAGGCGAAGGCAGGAATTTCAGCGCGGGATTCGACTTTTCCGATCTGGAAGCGCAGACCGAGGGCGATCTGCTGCTGCGCTTCGTGCGCATCGAAACCTTGCTGCAGGCGCTGCGCGCTTCGCCGTGCCTGACGGTGGCGCTGGCGCATGGCCGCAACTTCGGCGCGGGAGTCGATCTTTTCGCCGCCTGCCGCGTGCGCTGCGCCGATCGGGATGCCACGTTCCGCATGCCGGGCCTGAAGTTCGGCCTGGTGCTGGGCACGCGCCATTTCGCGTCGCTGGTGGGCGTCCAGACCGCGCGCACACTGCTGGAGACCGCCGCCGTCTTCGATGCCGCGCACGCCCTGGAAATTGGCTTCGTGCACAACATTTCGACGCGCGGCGAATGGCCGGCACTACGCGCGCAGGCCGCTGAGCGCGCGGTGGAACTGCCGGCCGCCAGCCGCGCCGCGCTGTACGACACGCTGGCCGATCGCGGCGCCGACGAAGACCTGGCGCGCCTGGTGCGGTCGGCTACCGCGCCGGGACTGAAACAGCGCATCGAAGCCTATCTGCAGGCCCAACGCCAGGGAACGGACAAGGCGAAGACATAACGTGCCGTGAGCGCGGCACAAAGAGCAGCACGAGCAAACGCGAGGAGACATCGCATCATGGCATCCGGCTTTAATGAAACGCGCAAGCAACGTACGCTGGCCGAACTCGCCGCGCTGATTCCCGATGGGGCATCGGTGGCGCTGGGCGGCAGCTTTCTGCACCGCGGCCCGTTCGCGTTGGTGCGCGAACTGATACGGCAAGGGCGCCGCGATCTGGAACTGATCAAGCAATCGCCCGGCTACGATGTCGACATCCTGTGCCGCGCCGGCGTTCTGCGCCGCGTGCGCGCCGGCATTGTCGCCATGGAAGGCAATTTCGGCCTGGCGCCCGGCTATCGCAAGGCGATTGAACAAGGCAAGGTGGAACTGGAGGAACACGCCTGCGCCAGCCTGACCGCCGGCCTGCGCGCCGCCGCGTATGGCGTTCCATTCATGCCCTGCGGAGGACTGCACGGCAGCGACCTGCCAGCCCTGAACGGCTGGGCCTGCCTGGACGACCCTTACGGCAGCGGACAGAAAACCTGGGTCATACCGGCCATCCGTCCTGACTTCGCGGTCATCCATGCCAGCGAAGTCGACGCCAAGGGCAACGTGCGGGTGCGTGGCACCTATCACTGGGACCGCATCATGAGCCGCGCCGCCGGCAGCGTGCTGGTGGTGGCCGAACGCATGGTGGACAGCGCCGTGTTCGAACGCGAACCGGAAGCCACCGTGGTGCCCTATTTCATGGTCCAGGCGCTGGCCGTGGTGCCGCAAGGCGCCTGGCCGGGTTCGTGCTGGCCCGACTACGCGATCGACTATCCCGCGGTGGAGCGCTACATGGACGCGGCGAACGGCCTGGACGCCCACATGGCCGAAGCGCCCGAAATCCGGGAGACGCTCCATGCATGAAGCCTGGTCGCCTTTTTCCTACATCGTGATCAATCTGGCCCGTTTCATCCGGCCCGACGAAATCACGTTCAGCGGCGTCAATTCCACCTTTCCGATGCTGGCCTGCCTGCTCGCCAAGCAGGCCTATGACTGGGACTTCGTCTATATCAACGTGGCCGGGGGCGTGGACCCGCGGCCGTCGCACGTGCCGCTATCCAGTTCGGACCCCGTGCTGGCCGAGCATTCGGCATCGATCTTCGCCAACGAGGATTTCTATGATCTGTGCACGCGCGGAAGGATGGATCTGACCTTCCTTGGCGCGGCACAGATCGACGGCAACGGCTGCGCCAACAACTCCAGCATCGGCGACTGGCACCGGCCCAAGGTACGCCTGCCGGGGGGCGGCGGCGGCGCCGTCATGCTGCCGACCGCCCGGCGCGCATGCACCTGGCGCACCGAGCATTCGACCCGTACCTTCGTGCGCAAGCTGGACTTCACGACATCGTGGGGCGGTTTTCACGGGGTGGCCACGCCCATCGCGGTGTTCATCAAGCGCGACGGCCGGCTGGCCCTGCAATCCTGGCATCCGGAGTCCAGCCTGGATGAAGTACGCGCCCGGACCGCCTTCGAATTCGACGCCGCCGGCGCGGTACCGACAGAACCGCCGACGGCCGGCGAACTGCGCGCCCTGCGCGCGCTGGATCCCGATGGACAGTTCGAACGCGACGCCGCGGTCAGGCTGCGCTGACTTGCCGATCGCGCCCCGGCCCAGGAAAGGACGCAAACAGGAAGGCAACAGAAAGGCAAGGAAGCCGACAGGAAAGGAAAGAACCGCCGTGCATAACAAGATCCACGAACCCGCGACCAACTTGCCGGCGGCGCTGCGCGAACGCTGGCGCGACCCCGCCTGGAGCGAGCGGCCGGCCCTGATTCACGAGCGGGAAACCCTGACCTACGGTGAACTCGCCGAACAGGTGTCCGGCGTTTCCCGCTGGTTGCGCGGACGCGGCGTGCGGCGCGGCGAATTCATCGGCTTGGCAATGGAACGTTCGCCCGCGCAGGTGCTGGCGCTGCTGGGCGCGCTAGCGGCGGGCGCCTGCCCCTGCCCGCTGGAGCCACGCATTTCCGCCGAGGAAACGCGCCGCCGCGTGTCCACGGTCGGCGTGGGGTGGATGCTGTATGACCCTGCGCACGGCGAACTGGCGGCCGCGTGTGGATTGCTCCCGCCGCAACTGCTGGATTGGAATGCCCGAGGCCTGAATGTCGCGGCGGCCGTGCATACGGATGGCGTTTATACGGATGCCGCCGCGGGCCCGCACGCCGATGGCTGGGACACGGACGTTCTACCCGGCGATCCGGCGCTGCTGCTGTTCACCTCCGGCAGCACGGGCCAGCCCAAGGGCGTGCTGCTGAACCACCGCGGTCTGCTGTGCAATGCACGCGGCGTCGCGGCGCATACGGGATTGCAACCTGACGACCGCCTGCTGCACGTGATGCCGCTGCATCACACCAATGCCGTCAACAATCAGATACTGGCGCCCTTGTATGCCGGCGCCGCGGTCGCTCTGGGCGGCCGTTTCCGTGCCGAGAACATGCCGGATCTGATGGCGCGCCATGCGCCGACCATCATCACGGGCGTACCAACCATGTATGCGCGCATGCTGGACCTGTCCTTCGACGCCGCCGACCTGGCGCGCCTGCGCTTCGCGCGGTGTGGATCGGCGCCCATCACGGAAGCCCTGCATCGGCGCATAGAGGATTTCCTCGGCTGCCCGCTGATCGTGTCCTACGGACTGTCCGAGGCCACCTGCACGTCGACCATGAACCCACCGCATGCGCGGCGCATTGGTACCGTGGGCACCGTGCTGCCGGGGCAGCGCGTTTTCCTGCGTGGGGCCGATGGCGGCGTCGCCGCGCCGGGCACGGAAGGCGAAATCTGCATCTGCGGCGATAACCTGATGACGGGGTATATCGGCGCCACGCAACGCGGGCTCGATGACGGTACGGAACGCGGCAGTGGCGCCGGCGACAGCGTACTGCGCACCGGCGACCTGGGCCGTTTCGACGCCGACGGCTATCTCAGCATCACGGGCCGCATCAAGGACGTGATCATCCGCGGCGGGGAAAACATTTCGCCGTCGCTGATCGAGCGCGCGCTGGCCGCCCTGCCGGGCGTGGCCGCCTGCGCGGTGGTGGGCGGCCCACACGCCGATCTGGGCGAAGTCCCGGTGGCCTTCGTGGTTGGCAGGAACGGCGGCGCCATGGACGAAGCATCGCTGCGTGGCGAAATGCTGCGCGCGCTGGGCCGTATCTATGTACCGGACCGCTTCATCGCGGTCGATGCATTGCCCGAGAACGCGGTCGGCAAAGTGGACCGCAACGCCCTTGCCGCGCGTTTGCGCGCGGAGGCAGTCAGCTCGTAGAACCGAATCATCCGGCACACGCCGGCGCAGCATGAAGCAGCAGTCGAAATTCCGCGTCGAAGAACGCGGCGCACACACAAGCCCCCAAAGGGATATTGAAGGAGACTCATCATGCATCAACCCTGGCGTACCCTCGCAAGCGCATTAATGCTTACCCTGTGTTCGGCAGTCGCCTCGGCGCAGGGAGACAGCTGGCCGTCACGGCCGATCAAGCTGGTCGTGCCCTTCCCGCCCGGCGGCGCCAGCGATGCGGCGGGCCGCATCTACGCGCAATACCTGACCGACAAACTGGGCCAGACGGTGGTGGTGGAAAACCGCGCCGGCGCCGGCGGCGAAATCGGCGCGGACCATGTCGCCAAATCCGATCCGGACGGCTATACGCTGCTGCTCGGCGCGCTGGGCAGCCATTCCATCCATGCGGCGCTGGGCGAAAGTCCCTACGACCTGGGCAAGGCCTTCGTCGGTGTCTCCATGGCCGCCACTGTGCCCATGGTCGTCGCCGTTAATAGCAAGGTGCCAGCCAAGTCGATCGCCGACCTGATCGCACTGGCCAAGCAGAAACCCGGGCAGCTGACCTTCGGCTCCGCCGGCCCAGGCACGCCGCAGCAAATGGCGGTCGAACTGTTCAAGGCCGATACCCAAACCAACCTGATGCACGTGCCGTACAAGGGCAGCGGCCCGTCTGTTGCCGCGCTGTTGGGTGGCCAGGTCGACCTGGTATTCGAAACCCTGCCCGCGCTGCAAGGCAATATCAACACCGGACGCATCCACGTCCTGGCCGTCACCAGCGCCAAGCGCTCGCCCAGCATGCCCGAACTGCCCACGCTGCAGGAAGAAGGCGTGCGCGGCTACGACGTCACCAATGCCTATGCCGTGCTGGCCCCCGCGCGCACGCCCAAGCCCGTGATCGACAAGCTGGCGCGCGCCATGAAGGAAGTGGGCGCCATGCCGGAAGTCCAGCAGAAGTTCCGCCAGCAAGGCGCGGAAGCGGTCACCACCACTCCCGACGAAACCACCCGGATGCTGCAGGCTGAACTCAAGAAGTGGACCGCGGTCGTGCAGGCCGCGGGCGGGAAGGAGATCGCGAAGAAATAGGCGGGAATTCGCTGGTTTCGCGCGCCAGTTCGGCAATGGCGCCGACCAGCGGATCCAGCACGTCGCGCTTGTACACCGCCACGAACTCCACCGGCGGCAGGGGCGGCCGCGTATCGATCAGGCGCAGCTGCCCGGCGTCCAGCTCCTTGCGGCAGGACCGCAAGGGCAGCAGGCTGACGCCCAGGCCCGCCATGGTCAGATCGGCCAGCACCCGTACGTTGCTGCACGACACCACTGGTTGATAGGACGCCTGGCCCGCGCTGAACCACTGCTCGATCACGGGATAGTGATGCGACGCCTCGGACAATCCCAGCACCGGCCAGCGCGCCAGTTCGGCCGGCGTCACCGCGTGGGGCGGCAAGGCCATGCCCGGCGGCGCCATCCAGACGAACTCGTCATGGCCCAGCGACAGGCATTCCAGTCGCGCGCCCTGCACGGGTCCGGTCGCGATAGCCAAGTCCAGTTCACCGCTGGCCAGGCGCTCCACCAGCGGTGTGGTCAGGGCGATTTCCAGCTGCACTGTAACGGCGGGATAGCGCTGGCGCAGCGCGGCCAGCAGCCGCGGCAGCCAGGTCATGGCCACCAGGCCTGCCACGCCCACCCGGATGACACCGCCCGCGGTACGCGCATCGCCGATGTCCCGCGCGATGTCGGCGGCGAGGCCCACCATTTGGCGCGCGCGCTCCAGCAGCGCGCGTCCGCGCGGCGTCAGGATGGCTCGGTGGCCGCTGCGGTCGAACAAAGGCACGCCCAGCGAGGTTTCCAATTCCCGCATGCGGGCGGAAATCGTCGACTGCGTGGTATGCATGGCCTGCGCCGCCCCGGCGAAGCTGCCGGTTTCCACGATGCGGATGAAGGTTTCCAATTGGCGTATATGCATGCGGTGGCTCCGAAGCCAGTGGACTGGACGCGAACAGCAGGGCGTGCACCGGCCGGCCCCGCCACGCCCTTGGTTCTTTATCGAAGTATCCGATGAAGTTAATCAAAAATAAATCGCTTTCTTCGATCAATAGCTGGTCCTAGACTAGTTATCAATCCGCGCACCGCCAAGCCAGCCCCCGCGCGGCCGACAACATGGAGAGACTCACATGGGCGCCATCGAACGCATCCTTGCAGAACACCAGAACCAGGCCGTACAGGTACGCACAACCCCTTTCGAGGGCCCCATCGTCTGGCGCCGCGACACGCTGGCGCCGGAAGACGGCATCATTCCACTCGACGCCGCCTGCCGCCGGGAGCTGGACGATCTGGTCGAAACGCTGCGGCACAACCCCTTGCCGACGCCGCTTTTGCAATTGGAAGACTTCGACCTGCCCGCCTGCCGCGCGATGATGACGCGCGCCCGCGCGACTCTGGAACACGGCGTGGGCTTCGTCATCGTCGACAAGCTGCCCATGGACGACTACACCGTCGACGAGGCCCGTGCCGTGTACTGGCTGCTGTCGCAAATGGTCTCGCGTCCCGTGGCGCAGAGCTGGGACGGCAAGGTGATCTACGACGTGCGCGACCTTGGCAAGCCGGCCGGCAACGGCGTGCGGCCCGACATCACGAATGCCGAACAGAACTTCCATACCGACAACAGCTACAACCTTTATCCACCGGACTACGTCGCGCTGCTATGCCTGCGTCCCGCGATGGAAGGCGGCATCAGCAGCATTGTCAGCTTCTATTCCGTCTACAACGAAATGCTGGCCTCGCATCCTGACCTGATACAGCGGCTGCATCAGCCCTATCTGTTCGACCGCCAGCGCGAGCACGCTCCGGACGATGCCAAGCTGATCAGCCATCCCTTGTTCCAGACGCGCGAGGGCCGCACGCTATGCCGGCTGTCGCACCGGCACGTAGTGACCGGTTATGCGATGGCGGGACAGGAAATGGACGAGATGACCAAGGCCGCCCTGTCCACGCTGGAATCCATCATGATGGAGCCGCGCTGGTCGCGTGAATTCTTTTTCGAAGCCGGGCAGATCCAGATCGTCGACAACACCCGGCTGGGGCACCGCCGGACCGCCTTCGTCGATTTTCCCGAAGAAGACCGCAAGCGCCACCTGGTGCGGCTGTGGCTGCGCAATCACGGGCGCCGGTTTTATAACGGCTGATCGTGAGGCGACTCATGGCATCAGGGCCGCCAAAAAAGATGCCTTGCCGCGCCGCCGTCAGCGCTCCGTGGCCCGGTATCCCATGAGTTCGGACACCTGGCGCGCGCATTCGGCCACGACGGGCGCCAGTTCCCGCATGCGCGCGGCGCCCAGGCGTTCCAGCGGCCCGGAAATTCCCAGTGCCGCCACCGGCTGCGACAGACTATTGAAAATGGCAACCGCCACGCCCCCCACGGTCGCGCGCCATTCGCCGCGGTTGGCGGCATAGCCCTGGCGCCGTATCTTGCGCAGTTCCTCTTCCAGCGCCGCCATGGCGGTGATGGTCTTGGGCGTATGTGCTTGCAGCACGCTGGCATGGCGCCCGATATAGCCATCCGGCTGATACGCCAGCAGCGCCTTGCCGGTCGCCACCGCGTAGGCCGGCGCCCGTCCGCCGATATACGAATAGGCGCGCACCGGCTGGGGGCTATCGATCTTGTCGATGTAGACGACTTCCATGCCATCCAGCAGCGAAAGGTGCACGGTTTCGCCGGACCGCTCCGCCAGTTGCCGCATGGCGGACTGCGCCAGCTTGCGGACATCCAGCTGCGCCAGCTGGCGCGCGCCCAGTTCGAACAGGCGCACGGTGGCGCGGTATTCGCCGCTGTGGTCGTCTTTCACGATATAGCCGGCATGTGCCAGCGTCTGCAGCGTACGGTGCGTATTGCTGCGCGTCAGTCCCACACGGCTTGCCAGTTCCTCGATCGTGCGCGGCCCGTGGTCGACCTCCGTCACGGCCTCGAGCACCATCAGCCCTTTCAATAGCGTCTTGTCCATAAGGGATCCTCTGTCGCGGCAAAGATAGCACGCCGACTTCCGCCAGGCGCGCCATGTCGACCAGGCCATGGCGATAGCGCGGGCCGGCGCTGCCCCGGATGCCACGAAGGCAGGCAGCGGCATCAAGCTGGAGCCGCACTTGACCACGATCCTGGATGCACCAGCCAACCGCGAATGAATCCGATCCCCGCGCACACCGCGGGGATCCGCGTTCCATCAGGCTTACAGATAAGCAGGCGTTTCCAGGCTCAACGAGCTTTTCACCGTGCGGCTGATCTCGTCGATAAGCAGCTCGGACTGGTCGTCGCGGATCGCCGCGACGATTTTTTCCGCCGCGACGGACGGTGCGGTCTTGGGCACATCGAGCCTGGCCACCATGTCCGTATCCATATAGCCCACATGCACGCCCGTCACACGGATATTCTGTTCCTTGAGCTCCAGGCGCATGCCGTTGGTCAGCGCCCAGGCGGCCGCCTTCGACGCGCTATACAGCGCCGATCCTTCCACGACTACCCAGCTCAGCACCGAGAGCACATTCACGAACGCGCCGCCGCCGTTGCGGGCCACGATGGGCGCGAACGCACTGCTGACATTCAGCACGCCGTAGAAGTTGACGTCGAACAAGCCGCGCGCCCGATCGACCGCATCGCCGCCCAGCGCCGGGCCGGGCAATGAAACCCCGGCATTGTTGACAACGATTTCCACGTCGCCATAGCGTTCGGCCGCCGCGCGCACGCTCTGCGGATCGGTCACGTCCAGCGCGATCGGCTCAACGCCGGGCAGGTCCACGCTGGCGGGATTGCGGGCCCCCGCATAGACCTTGGCGGCGCCTGCCTGCAGAAGAGCTTGCGCGATCGCCTTGCCCAGGCCCCGGTTCGCGCCGGTTACCAGCGCCACGCGTCCTTTGATTTCCATGATTCGTTCCTGTCCGATAAAGTTTAGATGTCAATCGACATCCAATTAGATGTCGGTTATCATCCAATTGTCAATTACTTTTTTTGGACTCCGGCCATGCGCAAATCCCGCGAAGAAACCGCCCGTACCCGCGAACGCATCATTGCCGCGGCGGGGCAGGAATTCCGCCGCAACGGCATCGCGGCCACCGGGCTGGCGGGACTGATGAGCGCCGCCGGGTTGACCCACGGCGGCTTCTACAAGCATTTTTCGTCCAAGGACGAACTGGTCGCGGAGGCCTGCGGCGCATCGATCAATCGGGTGGTGGATGCGCTGGCGGAGCGCGCCGCCCAGGAACCGCCCGAGCAGCGGCTACGGAGCTTCCTGGCGTCCTACCTGTCCGCCGTGCACCGCGACAACCCGGAAAACGGCTGTGGCCTGTCGGCATTGGGTAGCGAACTGTCCCGTGCCGGCGACGCCGCCCGCAGCTCGACCACCCAGGCTTTCGAACGCATGGTCGACATCGTCGTCCAGTGCATGCCGGCCCCGGAGGCAGCGGACGCGCGAGCCAGGGCAAGGACCATCGTCGCCGCGCTGGTGGGTGCGGTCTCCATGGCGCGCGCCATCAACGACCCGGAGTTGTCCGATCGCCTGTTGGCCGACGCGCGGGAATCCCTGGCCGCCATGGCCTACCCGCCCGCGGCGGGATGAAGCCCCCACGCCGCGCCTAACCGCTGGTGCCCCCAAGGGGGCGCTTTTTTGCCTTTGGGCGACCCGGCGGCAAAAAATCCCCCCATCGATGGGCATGATGTGTGCTGAAAGGCGCCTCTCAAGGGACGCTCCGGGTCCTTTTGCGTGGTTTGAGCACACATTTGTGCTTTGCGGCGACCCCGGTGCACAAAAAGGAAACCCCTGTCCATGATCGAAGCGGTGTGGTACGTGCTGGTGGGGGTGTTGTTGATCGCCATGGCGCTGGCGCGCAA
>DATJHN010000005.1:0-2393 GCA_035493915.1 Bordetella sp. | reverse complement strand
CCTGGCCGGCGGTCCGGATGGGCTGGACGAACACATGAAGGCATCGTGCGACGGCCTGATCCGGCTGTCCTCGCTGACCCTGCCCCACCCCATGGTCCGCGTGGTGCTGGCGGAACAGCTTTACCGTGCGTGGGCGATCCTGACCAATCATCCTTATCATCGGGCTTGAGAACAGGCTTGCGGCCTGCTCTGTCCTACTCCACATCCCCATGCAGCCTTTGCCAGACTCCCCTCCTCGCCTGTACCTGGCTTCAGCCAGCCCGCGCCGCCGGGAATTGCTCACGCAGATCGGCCTGGCACACCAGGTCCTGGACGTTCCCGCACCGCCCGGCGAGGACGAGCCCCGCCACCCCGGAGAACCAGCCGCGGACTATGTGCGCCGAACGGCGCGCGACAAGGCGATACGTGGTGAACGCTACAGGCACGAGCAGGGATTGCGGCGCTTGCCGCTGCTGGCCGCCGACACCACCGTCATCCTGGGCGGCGACGTGCTGGGCAAGCCCGCGGACCGCGACCATGCCGTCGACATGCTGACCCGCCTGTCCGGATCGTGCCACGAGGTCCATACCGCCGTCGCGCTGCTCGCCGACGACCGACTGCACGAAATGGTTTCCATCACGCAGGTACGCATGCGCGTGCTGGATCCGGAGGAAATCGCCCGCTATTGCGATAGCGGCGAACCGTACGGCAAGGCGGGCGCGTACGGCATCCAAGGATTGGCGGCCGCGTTCATCGAGCGGATCGAGGGCAGTTATACCGGGGTAATGGGATTACCCCTTTTCGAGACCGCGGCGTTGTTGCGCCGCGCGGATATCACGCTTCCTTGACCGCGACTCAGGCTTGGCGCCCGGCCACCGCTGGCTGGCCTGTCTGTTCCGGCAGGGACGCCGGATGGCCGTTCAAGGCCGCGTCCAATGCGCTCTTGTCGAGCTGGCCTTCCCAGCGCGCAACCACCACGCATGCCGTGGCATTGCCAACCAGGTTGGTCAGCGCGCGGCATTCGGACATGAAGCGGTCCACGCCCAGGATCAAGGCCATGCCGGCGATCGGCAGGCTGGGCACCACGGATAGCGTCGCGGCCAGGGTAATGAAGCCCGATCCGGTCACGCCGGCGGCACCCTTGGAACTGAGCATCGCGACCAGCAGCAGCAGGACCTGGTCACCCAGCGAAAGATGTATGTCGCAGGCCTGCGCGATGAACAGCGCCGCCATCGTCATGTAGATGTTGGTGCCGTCCAGGTTGAACGAGTAGCCGGTCGGTACGACCAGGCCGACAACGGACTTGGATGCGCCGGCGCGTTCCATCTTCTGCATCAGGCTGGGCAGCGCGGCTTCCGAGGAACTGGTACCCAGCACGAGCAACAATTCCTCGCGGATGTAGCGCACCAGTTTGATGATCGAAAAACCGTTATAGCGCGCGACCAATCCCAATACGACTACAACGAACAGGACGGCCGTGCCATAGAACGTGCCGACCAGGGCCGCCAGGTTCAACACCGCCTTGATACCGTACGCGCCGATAGTGAATGCCATCGCACCGAACGCACCGATCGGCGCCGCGCGCATCAGGATGGCCACCATCTTGAACACCGGATGCGCAACCGCATTCAGCAAGTTCAGCACGGGCTTGCCGCGTTCGCCCACCAGGGCCAGCGCTATACCGAACAGCACGGACACGAACAACACCTGCAGGATGTCGCCCGTGACAAACGGCCCTACCAGCGAGCCCGGGATGATGTTCATCAGGAAACCGGTAACCGTGGAATCATGGGCCTTCGTGACGTACCCGGCGACCGCCTTGGTGTCCAGGGATTGCGGATCGATGTGCAGGCCAGCGCCGGGCTGCACGATATGGCTGACCACCATGCCGACGATCAGGGCGACCGTGGAAAAGAACAGGAAATAGGCCAGGGCCTTGCCCGCCACGCGGCCCACGCGCTTCAGGTCGTTCATGCCGGCAATGCCGGTGCTCACGGTCAGGAAAATCACGGGCGCGATAATCAGCTTGACCAGCTTGATGAAGCCGTCGCCGAGCGGCCGCATGGCCTCCGCGGCATGCGGCTGGTAATAACCCAGCGCTATGCCGATAACGATGGCGACGATGACCTGCACGTAAAGAATCTGGTAGAACTTCTGCTTCCGCGGTACTTCGATTTGATCTATTTCGATCATTGCTTCATCCACTTGATTGCATTGCGCCTGGCAGGCCCCGACGATAGCGCCGCCCCACGTCACACGCTACTGATAACGTATTTTAGGCAATCAATCTGTCAGGAAGCTGGCGGAAAACTGAATTCCAAAAATGACGGCGCCGTAAAAAGCAAAACCCCGCTGGTGTTAGCAGCGGGGTTTTGGGGATAAGAGCCTGACGATGACCTACTTTCACAGACGTC
>DATJHN010000004.1:0-9111 GCA_035493915.1 Bordetella sp. | reverse complement strand
GGGTACCGGCGACATGTGTTCCGTGCGCAGCGCGCGCAGTACGCCGTAGCCGTCCATGCCGGGCAGGCCCACGTCCAGAATGACCACGTCGAAATGCTGCGAGGTCAGCAGCGACAGGGCGGCGCGCCCGTCGTACGCCGCGTCCGGCACGAAGCCGCGCGTTTCCAGGAAACTGTACAGGTTGCCGGCGATCGTGGCGTCGTCCTCCACGATCAGCACCAGGTAATGGGCGGCGGAAAAAGGCGCGGCTGTCATGGCATATCCCGTCCGCTAGGGCCGGACGACTTTGCCCGGATTCATGATGCCGGCCGGATCCAGCGCTTTCTTGATACGACGCATAAGCTCGAGCTCGACGGGGTCCTTGTAGCGCGGCAGTTCGTCTATCTTCAATTGCCCGACGCCATGCTCGGCGCTGATGGAACCGCCATGCGCGTGCACGCTGTCATGCACCACGCCATATACCTTCGGCTGCTGCGCCAGCAACGCGGCTTCTTCCTGGCCGGGTGCCCGCGTGACGTTGTAATGGAGATTGCCGTCGCCCAGGTGGCCGAAGATCACGTGGCCGATGCCGGGAAAGTCTTTCTGCAAAAGTGCGTTGGTCGTGCGCACGAAATCGGCGATACGCGAAATCGGTACTGAAACGTCGTGCTTGATGGACTTGCCCAGTTCGGCCTCGGCCAGGGGAATGCTTTCGCGCAGGTGCCACAGCGCGCGGCTTTGCGTAATGTTTTCCGCGATGGCGGCATCGGTCGCCAGGCCGGCTTCGATTGCCTCGCCGAGCACGGTTTCGAAGCGCTCGCGCGCATGAGCCTCGCTTTCGCTGTCGGACAGCTCAAGCAGGGCGAACCAGGGCGATTGCGCGGATTCGCCGCTGAACGGCAGCCGCTGCTGCGGATAGAGCCGGACCACGGCCTGCAGGCAATTGCCCGCCATCAGTTCGAAACCGGTCAGCGCCGCGCCAAAGCCCTTGCGCGCCCGCCCCAGCAACTGCACGCCGGATTCGACGTCCGGCACCGCCAGCAGCGCCGTGCAGCGTGCGACCGGCATGGGGAACAGTTTCAAAGTGGCGGCGGTAATGATGCCCAACGTGCCTTCGCTGCCTATATAGATATCGCGCAGGTCGTATCCGGTGTTGTCCTTGCGCAGCCCGCGCAGGCCATGCCAGATCTCGCCATCCGGCGTCACGACTTCCAGTCCCAGGGTCAGGTCGCGTGTATTGCCGTAGCGCAACACCTGGGTGCCGCCGGCATTGGTCGCCAGATTGCCGCCTATGGTGCAGCTGCCTTCCGCCGCCAGGCTCAGCGGGAACAGGCGCCCGGCCTGTTCGGCGGCCTGCTGCACGGCCTGCAGGATGCAGCCCGCCTCCACCGTAATGGTGTCGTTATCGGTGTCGATGGCGCGCACGCGGTTCATCCGTGCCAGCGACAGCAGCACCGCCTTGCCGTCATCGGCCGGCGTCGCGCCGCCGCACAAGCCGGTATTGCCCCCCTGCGGAACCAGCGGAACGCCGTGGCGCGCGCACAGACGCACGATGGCCGCGACCGACTCCGCCGAATCCGGCCGCACCACCGCCAGGGCGCGGCCGCGATAGCGCCCGCGCCAGTCCAGGGTGTAGGAGTCGGTATCTTCGCCGGTCAGCACATGTCCGGCGCCCAGCAGGGCTTGAAGTTCGGCAAGGAAGGTCATCGGCCACCGTTATCGATAGAACGCCCGAAATCTGGTCGGGCGGAGGATGTATTGTAGGGCGAGGCGATCAGCGGCAACACCCGGTCAGGATTGTCTGGTTCCGACACAGTCCACGCACGGGCTCTCATGCCACAATCGCGAATAGCCCCGTGGCGCCAACCCATGGTGCGAGCCGTGGTGCGAGCCTATGGGGCGAGCCATGGCACCAGCCAGTGGCACTAAGCCATGTTCCCTACTTCGGTCCGGCCCCGCTTATCAGGGATAATCGCGCTTCCGTGCTTACCGAATCACCTGACCACAAAGGAACCACCGTGGGTAATGCCTCGTCTTTCCCGGCCTCCATTTTCAAGGCGTACGACATACGCGGCACCGTGCCCGACCTGCTCAACGCGCGGTTCGCGCGCGAACTCGGCCTGGCCCTGGCGGCCCGGGCACGCGAAAAGAACATTCCCGAACTCGTGATCGGCCGCGATGGCCGGCTCAGCAGCGAAGAACTGGCCCTGGCCTTGCAGGAAGGGCTGAACGCCGGCGGCGTCAGCACACTGGACATCGGAGAAGTGCCCACGCCTTTGGTGTACTTCGGCGCGTACACGGAAAAAACAGGGTCGGGAGTCGCCGTCACCGGCAGCCACAACCCTCCCAAATACAACGGCTTCAAAATGATGATGGGCGGCGCCGCCCTGTACGGCGCCGATATCCAGGCCCTGCACGGCGCAATGGAAGCCGCCGGCGGGCAGGCGCCCGCGGGTGTCACGCCCGGCCGCCGCCGCACCATGGATATCGTCGGCCGCTATATCGAGCGCATCATCGGCGATGTCAAACTGACCCGCCCAATGAAGATCGCGATCGACTGCGGGAACGGCGTTGCCGGCGCCATCGCGCCCCGGCTGTTCCGCGAAATGGGCTGCGAGGTCACCGAACTGTTCTGCGATGTGGACGGCACCTTTCCCAACCACCACCCCGACCCGGCCGACCCGCACAATCTGGAAGACCTGATCCAGTGCCTTAAGACCACCGACTGCGAAATCGGCCTGGCCTTCGATGGCGACGGCGACCGTCTGGGCGTGGTGACGAAGTCCGGCGAGATCATCTGGCCCGACCGCCAATTGATCCTGTACGCGCGCGATGTGCTGTCCCGCAATCCGGGCGCCACCATCATCTACGACGTGAAGTGCAGCCGCCACGTCGGCCTTGCGGTAAAGCAGGCCGGCGGCCAGCCGCTGATGTGGCAGACCGGCCATTCCCTGGTAAAGGCCAAACTGGCTGAAACCGGCGCTCCGCTGGCCGGCGAGATGAGCGGCCATATCTTCTTCAAGGAACGCTGGTACGGCTTCGACGACGGCCTGTACACGGGCGCGCGCCTGCTGGAAATCCTGTCGCGCAGCGCCAACCCGTCGGCCGTCCTGGAAGCCCTGCCCCAGGCACTGTCCACGCCCGAACTCAAGCTGGAAATGCAGGAAGGCGAACCCTTCGCGCTGATCAAGGACTTGCAGCAGAAGGGCAAGTTCGAAGGCGCCACGCAGGTGGTGACCATCGACGGCGTGCGCGCCGAATATCCCGATGGATTCGGCCTGGCGCGGCCGTCCAACACCACCCCCGTGGTGGTGCTGCGCTTCGAGGCGGACAACGAAGCCGCGCTGGCACGCATCCAGAACGACTTCCGCAAGCAGCTGCAGGCCCTGAAGCCTGACGTCAAACTGCCTTTCTAATAGGCAAAAGGGTAAAGCCCCCACGGCGCGCCGCCGCTGGCGGCTTCCTGCCCTAGGGGGCGCGCCGCCCGTGGCGGAGCCCCTATCTCAGGAATTGCGTGTACCAGGGCATGGAGACTTCCAGGCCTTCGATGATGTCGTGCATGGGCTTGTAGCCCAGCAGATCGTTGGCCTTGGCGATGTCCGCCTGTGAATGCCGCACATCGCCTGGACGAAAATCGCCGTAGACAGGCTGCTTGCCGTACTGCACGCCGTGCCTGGCCAGCAGGTGCGTCAGGTGCCTGAACAGCTCGTTCAGGCTGGTGCGGGCGTTGAACGCAACGTTGTAGACCTGGTTCACGCCTTCCGGCTGCGCCAGCGCGGCCAGCAGATTGGCCTGTACGGCGTTTTCGACAAAGCAGAAATCGCGGCTGGTTTCACCATCGCCATTGATGACCACGTCCTCGCCGCGGATCATCGCACCGATCCACTTGGGAATGACGGCGGCGTAGGCGCCATTCGGATCCTGCCGCTTGCCGAACACATTGAAGTACCGCAGGCCGATGCTGCCGAAGCCGTAAGACCGCGCGAATACGTCGGCATACAGCTCATTCACGTACTTGGTGACCGCATACGGCGACAAGGGGTTGCCGATTTCCGATTCGACCTTGGGCAGCGCCGGATGATCCCCGTAGGTGGAACTGGAAGCCGCATAGACAAAGCCATGCACGCGCGCGTCGCGCGCGGCCACCAGCATGTTCAGGAAACCATCGACGTTCACGGAATTGGTGGCGATCGGGTCCTGCAGCGACCGCGGCACCGAGCCCAGCGCCGCCTGGTGCAACACGAAATCCACGCCCGCGGCGGCCTTGCGGCAGGTCTCCAGATCGCGGATGTCGCCCTGGATGAAATTGAAGCGGCCCCATTGCTCCGCCGATACCAGCTCCATGACTTCGTCCAGGTTGTGCTGGTAGCCGGTCGACAGGTCATCCAGGCCGACGACGGACTGGTCCAGTTTCAACAGCGTTTCCACGAGATTCGAGCCGATGAACCCGGCGCAGCCCGTAACCAGCCAGGTGCGGGGCGACTTGCGCAGATCTTCGGTGATTTGTTGATAGCGGTGCGTCATGCTTTGCCCTTTTGCAAACGTGGATTACAGGCGGAGATCGGATTCGTTGGGCGGAAGCACATACTTCAGGTCATACAGCACATGCTGCGGCTTTCCGTGGGCGCGTATCCCCGCCGCGCCCAATTCGGCGAACTCCCTGTGCGCTACCGCAAGAACAATGCCATCGTAGTATCCAGGCTGCGGTGCGGCCACCGGTTCGATGCCGTATTCGGCCCGCGCTTCGGCCGGATCCACCCATGGATCGTACACATCGGCTTCCACCCCGTATTCGCGCAGTTCCCGCACGATATCGACAACACGGGTATTGCGCAGATCCGGGCAGTTTTCCTTGAAGGTCAGGCCCATGACCAGCACCCGTGCGCCCTGTACGTGGATGCGGCGCTTGGTCATTGCCTTGACCAGCTGCGACACCACATAGGTGCCCATGGAGTCGTTCAGGCGCCGGCCCGCCAGGATGATTTCCGGGTGGTAGCCCAGGCTTTGCGCCTTGTGCGTCAGGTAATAAGGATCGACACCGATGCAGTGGCCGCCCACCAGTCCGGGCCGGAACGGCAGGAAATTCCATTTGGTGCCCGCCGCCTGCAGCACGGCTTCCGTATCGATCCCCATTTTGTTGAAGATCAGCGCCAGCTCGTTGATCAGGGCGATGTTGACGTCGCGCTGGGTGTTCTCGATCACCTTCGCCGCCTCGGCCACGCGGATGGAAGCAGCCTTGTGCGTGCCGGCGGTGACGATTTCGCCATACAGCGTGTCGACCAGGTCCGCGACTTCAGGGGTCGAACCGGAGGTGACCTTCCTGATGGTGCTGACACGGTGCGTTTTGTCGCCCGGATTGATGCGTTCCGGGCTGTACCCTGCATGGAAATCCTGGTTGAACACCAGGCCGGAAACACGCTCCAGCACGGGCACGCATTCTTCTTCGGTTGCACCGGGATAGACGGTGGACTCGTAGATGACGATGTCGCCGCGCTTCAACACTCGCCCGATCGTTTCGCTAGCCTTGCGCAGCGGCGTCAGGTCCGGCTGCTTATAGGCGTCGATCGGCGTGGGGACGGTGACGATATATACATTGGCCAGGGCCAACCGGGCGGGATCGGCGGTGAATTCCAGTTGCGCCGCGGCGGCAAGTTCGGCCTCGTCGACCTCCAGCGTGTGATCCTGGCCGCGCTTCAGTTCATCGATCCGATGCGTATTGATATCGAAACCCAGAACCGGCCGCTTCTTGCCGAACTCCACGGCAAGCGGCAAGCCGACATAGCCCAGGCCCACGATGGCCAATTTCACATCCTGAATACGCAACATGACGGATTTCCTACCGCTATAGATTCGCTGATTTTAGTGGATGGGGCCTGGCGGTTCGGGGCACTTGGAAAACCGGGCCCGCGGCTGGGAAAGCGAATAAAAAAAAGCCCGAGATCTTGCGATCTCGGGCTAAATCCACCAAAGGAGGAGGGTGGAGGAGACAATCGTGGCATGTCGCAGAGGGTTAACCCTGGAGTACCCTCCCAGGTACTCTGTCTGCTGTCGGGGTTTGGCACCGCGCCGACTGCATTTCGACATCCGATGGACAAATCATAGCCAAACTTTTTGTGCGATGCAAGAAGAAATTTTCTCCCCCTTCTACGCGACACAAACTGTTGTTTTGGTGCATCGCATTATCGAATCGGCCATGGCGGCCGAGCCGTGCATCCCACAGTGTCAGGCTAGGCAACACTGAGCAATCATTGTGCCACAGTTGAATGCCGATTCCAAAACCGCCGCAGGGGTTAACCCTCGACCGGCCTAAATCCAATAAGCGGTCCCCGTCATCACGCGCGACAGCGCCCGCATAACGCCACGGACCGGCCATGACAGCTCCGCGGCGCCGGCGCGCTCGGCGCTGACACGATGATTGATCTCGTCCTGTTTCATTTGATCCACCACCTGGCGGGAACGCTGGTCCTGGGCAGGCAGGCGCTTGAGATGGCTATCCAGATGGGCTTCGACCTGCCGTTCCGTTTCCGCCATGAAACCCAGATTGCGCCGCACTCCGGTCCGGCTGGCCAGCAGGCCCAGGCCGAAGGAGCCGGCGTACCAGAGCGGATTCAGCAAGCTGGGACGACTGCGTAATTCGTCCAGACGCCGCTCGCACCAGGCCAGGTGATCGACCTCTTCCGCGGCAGCCTCGTGGAACATCCGGCGGGCGGACGCGTCGGCGCAGCCCAGCGCCTGGCCCCGGTACAAGGCCTGGGCGCAGATCTCGCCGACGTGATTGACGCGCATGAGACCGGCGGCGTGCCGGCGGTCGTCCGCTGTCAACGTTTCGGATACCTCCGCGCCCGGCGGATAGGGGCGCCCGCTGCTGGACGCGCCGGCCAGTACACGCAGGGCACGGTCGGCTTCGCCCAGGATCGCGTCCAACGGCCCCTTGCGGCGGGACAGGGACGGAAATGCGAGGGACTGCTGCTGGGGAGACGGCATCGGATACTCCTGTCAGGCACCGGACGCCATCGAAGGGTTGTCCGGCTCGATCCCCATATTGTATGGGGCGGCCCGGTGTCCACAATGACGCCCCCACGGGATGCCGGCCGCGCCGGCTTGCCGTCCCCAGGAGCGCCCCAGGGCCGGTAGGGAACCAGCTATCATCGCTGTTTGTGAATGACGATTCAGGATATCGACATGGAATGCACGATCGATTGGGGCGGCCCTTCAGGCATGATGTTTGTGGCCACTTCGGGTAGCGGGCATGTCGCGGTCATGGATGGCGCCGTGGATGGAGGCGGCCATGATCTGGCGTTCCGCCCCATGGAAATGGTGCTGGCGGGCACCGGCGGCTGCACGGCTTACGATGTCGTGCTCATCCTGAAGCGAGGCCGGCACGCCGTGACCGGCTGCAGCGTCAAGCTGGAAGCCGATCGCGCGGAAACCGACCCCAAAGTGTTCACGCGCATCAATTTCGCGTTTACCGTAACGGGCCACAAACTGCCGCGCGCGGCGGTTGAACGCGCCGTGCAGTTGTCGCACGAAAAATACTGCTCGGCCTCGGCCATGCTGGCCAAGACGGCCGAAATGACGTTTTCGGTGAACGTGGTCGATGCCGGGGCAAGCGCCACGAACACTGCCACGGACGCAGACGTGGATACAAACTGAGCGCCAGCCGGATTACCCATGCGCCAATACGAAGACTTCATGCGCCATGTCTATGAACATGGCGTCACCAAGACCGATCGCACCGGCACCGGCACGCGCTCGGTGTTCGGCCACCAGATGCGGTTCGACCTGTCGCAGGGCTTTCCGCTGATAACGACCAAGAAACTGCACACCAAGAGCATTTTCATCGAACTGCTCTGGTTCCTGCGCGGCGACGGCAACGTCCGCTGGCTGCAGGAGCGCGGTGTCACCATCTGGGACGAATGGGCCGATGCCGAAGGCAATCTGGGACCAGTCTACGGCGTTCAATGGCGCTCCTGGCCGACGCCGAACGGCGGCCACATCGACCAGATCACGCAATTGCTTGACCAGATCCGACGCAATCCGGATTCGCGGCGCCTGATCGTATCGGCCTGGAACGTGGCCGATATCCCGCGCATGGCGCTGCCCCCGTGCCACGCGCTGATCCAGTTCTATGTGGCGGACGGCAAGCTGTCCTGCCAGCTCTACCAGCGCAGCGCGGACATCTTCCTGGGCGTGCCCTTCAACATCGCCAGCTACGCACTGTTAACGCACCTGGTGGCGCAACAGTGCGATCTGGAGGTAGGCGATTTCGTCTGGACAGGCGGCGATTGCCATATCTACAGCAATCATTTCGAGCAAGTCGAACTGCAACTGTCACGCGAGCCCTACCCCTATCCGCAACTGCGCATCAAACGCAAACCAGCGTCCATCTTCGAATACGAATACGAAGACCTGGAAGTCGTCGACTATCAGTCCCATCCGCATATCAAGGGGGCGGTGGCGGTATGAGCACGTTCGCCCGGCCGCCCGAAGGACGTGCTGCCCTCCCCTGGGGAGGAGTCGCGCAGCGACAGGAGGGCCGTCCATGAGCACGTTCGCCCGGCCGTCCGAAGGACGTGCTGCCCTCCCTCGGGGAGGAGTCGCGCAGCGACAGGAGGGCCGTCCATGACCACGTTCGCCCGGCCGTCCGAAGGACGTGCTCCTCGCTTGACCCTGGTCGTGGCCTATGCGCGCAACCGGGTCATCGGGCGCGACAACGGCTTGCCATGGAAACTGCCCGGTGACCTGGCGCATTTCAAGCGCACGACGCTGGGCCATCCCATTGTGATGGGCCGCAAGACGTGGGAATCGTTGGGGCGGCCGCTGCCGGGCCGCGCCAATATCGTCATCACGCGTACCGCGGGCTACACGGCAGAAGGCGCGATCGTGGTGCCCGATATCGACGCCGCCCTGCATGCGGGTGGCGACACGGACGAAATCTTCATCATCGGCGGGGCGCAGATATTCGGCGCCGTGCTGGATCATGCCGATCGCGTCATCGCCACGGAGATCAAGGCGGACGTGGAAGGCGATGCCTGGTTCCCTTACCTGCCCTCGTTCCGCTGGCGCGAAATCTCGCGCGAGCCGCAGCCCGCGGAGAACGGCTATGAATACGACTTCGTGGTGTACGAACGC
>DATJHN010000003.1:0-25645 GCA_035493915.1 Bordetella sp. | reverse complement strand
GTGGCCCTCTACAACCTGGACGGCACGTTCCATGCCACGCATGATGTCTGCACGCACGCGTTGGCGCACCTGTCGGACGGCTACATCGATGGCGACTGTGTCGAATGCCCGCTGCATGCCGGCGTGTTCCATATTCCGACCGGCAAGCCGGTTTCGGGACCCGTCCAGAAGGCCATCCGCATTTATCCGGTCAAAGTAGAAAACGAAGTGGTGTTCATCCAGGGCTCTTAGGGACGACAAAGTCCCGCGAGCCATTCTCGCAAGCCGTCGTTTACACAAGGGGAATTGTGAAATGATCAAGCATTCAATCCGCACGTTGCTGTCACCTCGCCTGCTATGCGCCGCCGTGGCCACGGCGGCGGCGCTGGCGGCGCCCTGTGCCGCCCAGGCGGCCTATCCAAGCAAGCCGATCAGAATCATCGTGCCGTTCACCCCGGGTACCGGAGTGGACAACATCGCGCGCGCCGTTGGCCAAAAGCTGACGGAACGCCTGGGCGTGGCCGTGATCGTCGAAAACAAAACCGGAGTCGCCGGTAACCTGGGCGCCAAGTACGTCGGGCTGGCCGCCCCGGACGGATACACGCTGCTCGCCACGTCGAACAACCTGACGATCAACGCGAACCTGTATCCGGATCCAGAGTTCAACGCGATGAAGAACCTGGCTCCCCTGTCCATCGGTGCATGGGGAAATTCGACTCTGGTCGAGCGCCCCGACCTGAAGATCAACAGCCTGGCGGACCTGATCAGTTACGCCAAGGCCAACCCCGGCAAGCTGACGTTCGCCTCCGCCGGCGTGGGTTCGCCAATGCACATCCAGCTGGAAGAATTCCAGGAACTGACGGGCACCAAGTTCACGCACATCCCCTACAAGGGCACCGGCCCCGCTGAAGTCGACGTCATGGGTGGCCACGTGGACCTGGCTTTCCTGGCCACGCACACCGTGGCGCCGAATGTGCTGAACGGCCACATCAAGGCTATCGCCGTCGGTGCCGACACCCGCCATCCGGTATTGCCCAACGTCCCGAGCTTCGGCGAACAGGGTTATCCCAAATTCTCCACCGCCATGTGGTACGGATTCCTGGCGCCCCACGGCACGCCGCCGGAAATCCTGGACAAGCTCAACAAGGAAATCGTCGCCATCCTGGCGATGCCCGATGTCAAGGGCGGCCTGGAGAAGACAGGCCTGACGGTGCGCGCCACGTCTCCACAGGAAATGGAGGACGTCATGCAACGCGAATACACCGAATTCGGCAAGGTCATCAAGGAAGCCAACATCAAGGCCGAGCAATAAGGCGGCCGTCCACAGCGCAAGGAAGGACATGGAGTTTCAAGACACCCCCGTAGTACTCATCGGCGCACACGCCGGTACCGGCCCGGCCGTCGTGCGCGCCTTCGTCGAGCGCGGCGCCCGCGTCGCGGTCGGCCAGGTAGCCGGACAGGAAGCGAAGCCGGCGTTGCCCGGCACGGTGCAGTTCGACGTGGATACCAGCGACACCGCCTCGATCGCGGCGTTTTTCGACTCCTGCGAAGCAGCCGTCGGGCCACTGTCCGTCCTGGTGAATGTCGCGCCGCCCATCGCATCGGGCAATGCCTTGGACTTCAAGCCGGAAGACTATCGCGCCGCGGTCGAACGCGAACTCATCGGGCCCATCCTTTGCATGCAGGAGGCGGCGCGCCGGATGCTGCCACGCGGCTTCGGCCGGATCATGTCCTTTATCTCCATGTCGGGCAAGACGGGCGTGCACAAGCATGTTGCACCTTTCGCGGCAGCCAAGGGCGGCCTGCTGGCCTTCTCCCGAACACTGGCGGCGGAGCTGGCGCCGTCCGGCGTCACGGTCAACGTGCTGGCCACCGCCCTCTTCGACGTCCAGGTCGCATCGATGCACGACGGCGCCGAGGTGGTCAAGGGCATTCCGGTCGGCCGCCCGGGCCGGTCGGAAGAAGCGGCCCATGCCGTGCTCTTTCTTGCATCCAGGGATGCGGGTTACGTCACCGGCGAGACGCTGAATCTGTCGGGCGGACGTTTCATGGATTAGACGCAGCCGCGTCCAACTTCAAGGAGACACCATCGTGTCACAAAGCAATTGCGCCGGCGCCAAGGTCTGGTATGGCCGGGGCGAAACCGCACCTGCCGCACAGGATCTGGTGCGGCAGGCGCCCCGCACGTTCCGCGTGCATACGCGCGCCTATACGGATCCCACGGTATTCGAAGCCGAGATGGAGCGCGTTTTCGCCAGGACCTGGGTGTTCGTTGCGCACGAAAGCATGATCCCCAACCCGGGCGATTATCACACCAGCTACATCGGGCTGCAGCCCGTCATCGTCAGCCGCGACCCCGCGGGCGCGGTGAATGTGCTCGTGAACCGCTGCGTTCACCGCGGCGCGGTGATCTGCCGCGAACAGCGCGGCAACGCCACCGAATTCAACTGCCCCTATCACGGCTGGGTCTACGGCATCGACGGCAAACTGCTGGCGATGTCCGAACGCCGCGAAGCCGGTGGCTACGCGGACGACTTCGACGCGCCCGAAGGGCTGTTCAAGCTGCCGCGCGTGGAGATCTACCGCGGCTTTATCTTCGCCAGCTTCAATGCACAGGTGCAGCCGCTGCTGCAATACCTGGGGCGCGCGCGTGGCGTCATCGACCGTAAGCTCGATATGTCACCGGTCGGAGAAATCGAATTCGTCTCGCGGCCCTACGTCGGGCGCTATCAGGGAAACTGGAAGTTCCAGGCAGAAAACATCGTCGACGAATACCACTTCATGCACACGCACAAGGGCTTCGTCCAGCTGCAGGCCAAGTACGGCCAGACGACGGGCGACTTCGACGTGCACAAAGGCGGTTCGGCCAAGTCCATGCGCAAGGTGCGCTTCGCCGGTGTGACCTGGAATTGCGTCAACGGCCACGGTTTGGTGGAAACGCCGTCGGGGGAAATCGACTCCTATCTGAGCGGCGAATTCGGCGACTATTTCCGCGGCATACGCGATCGTCACGGCGCGGACACGCTTGCTTCGATGACTGGCAAGCTATCGGCGTCCATCTTCCCGAACCTGGGCCTGATCCACAACCAGGTACGCGTATGGCGGCCCATCGCGCCCGACCTGACCGAAGTCATCATCTATCCCTATGAACTCAAGGGGGCGCCCGCTGGCTACAACGAAGGCATGTTGCGCAGCCAGGAACGCTTCTACGGACCGGCCGGGCATGGACAGGCCGACGACGTCGAAATCTTCGCGCGCAACCAGCAGGGACTGGCAGGCAGTGCCGTCGACTGGCTGATCCTGGAACGCGGTGTCGACACGGATGTGCTGGACGAAGAGGGCAACTACAAAGGCCTTACTACCAGCGAGGCACCCCAGCGCGCGCTATGGCGCGAGTGGGACCGCCTGATGAGCGACAGCTGAAATTCAGAAGGAATTCATAGTGCGTCATCCTGAATCAAACACCCTGGCCGATCCGGTCATTACCCGTGCGGACGCAGAGGACCTGCTGTTCCGCGAGGCGCATCTGCTGGACACCCTGCAGCTGGACGAATGGCTGACCCTGTTCACGCCCGATGGGCTGTACTGGGTGCCCATCGACGATAGGGCGCCGGTCGCATCGCAGGGCGCGATCATCTACGACACCCCCCTGCGGCGGGAGGAGCGCGTCTACCACGTGCTGCACACCTCGTTTCCGGCGCAGTCGCCACGGTCCCGTACCGTTCACGTCGTCACCAACGTGATCGTCGAACCGCGGGGCGAAGAAACCTTCGTGACCTCCAGCCAGGTTATCTATGAAATGCGAACGGGCGATTTCGCGCAGACCGGTATCGGTGATATCGCGCCCGTGATCGCGCGTGTGGATTACCGGTTGCGTCCACACCAGGGCAAGCTATCGATCGCGGAAAAGAAGATACTCCTTATCAACCGCGATACCTGGCAAGGCAATCTGACGTTCATTCTGTAGGGCTGCCGCGGGCCGGATCGGACATCGGGTATCGGGCATCCGGCCTTGGCCATGGGGAATCGGGCATCCGCCGCCGGCGTACATGGCGGCCGGTTATCGCCGTGTGCGAAAATTAGGCCTGTTTTCCAGGAGACAGGCGCGGTACGGCCCATGCTTCATGTCGCCGTCCGATGGCCTCATCACATCCATTTTCATGCCCAAAGATACCCAACGTCACCTTGTGAAGATGTACGACCGCCCCGGCTTCCTGTTGCGGCGCGCGTACCAGATATCGGTCGGTCTCTTCGAATCGGAATGCCGTGATGTGGCCCTGACACCGGCGCAATTCGCGGTGCTTTCGGTCGTCGCCGCCATCCCCCATATCGACCAATCCAGCCTGGCCCGATCGCTGGGTTTCGATAAGGTGACCATCATGTACGTGCTGCGCGGCCTGGCGGACCGCGGACTGCTGGTACGGGAAACGTCCGCAACCACGAAGCGCAGCATCGCCCTGTCCCTTACCAAGGCCGGTACCGCCCTGCTGGACAAGGCGCAGGCACCGACCGAGCAGGCCTCGGCCCTGCTGCTGTCGCCGCTGACCGAAACGCAACAGAAGCAGTTCATCAAGCTCCTGAAGATCCTGACGACGTCACTCGAAGACAAGGCGCGCGCGCCGCTGGTCCTGCCGGAATTCGTGGGCGAGAAATAGTTGTCATGCCGGCCCCCGCAAGGCCGGCGCGCTGCCGGCATAGCCGGCGTGCCGTTCCAGCAGCGCCTCGTCCAGGTCGATGCCCAATCCGGGCTCCGTCGGCAGATCGATATAGCCGTCGCGCGGCAGCAACTGCGTCGGGCACAGCCCCGCCGCGAACCGGGCGAACGGCAGATAATATTCCGTCAGCGTAAAGTTCGGCATCGTCGCGCCCGCGTGCACCGTCGCGTTCAATGCCACCGTCGTCGAATTGAAATTGTGCGGCGACACCGCCACGAAATGCGGCTCCGCCATCGCGGCGATTTCTTTCAGTTCCAATATGCCGCCGACATTGCAGACATCCGGGTTCAGGATATCGGCAGCGCGCTGCTCCAGCACCGGCACAAAGGCAGATTTACCGTACAACGCCTCGCCGGTCACGATCGGAATGCGAACGTCGCGACGCACTTCGGCGATGGCGCCGATGTTCTCGGAGGAACAAGGTTCCTCGTACCAATGCAGGTCGCACTCTTCCAGCTCCCTGCCCAGGCGACGGGCAGCGCCCGCGGGCAGCCGCCGCAGCATATCCAGCAGGATATCCGTTTCCGGCCCCACCGCCTGCCGCACAGCCCGCACCACGGACACCACATGCTTCTCATGTTCACGCGGCACGTAAGTGCGCCAGGGCCCTGGCAGCGGAGACAGCTTGATGGCGGTATAGCCCTGGGCGACGATCGCGGCAGCGGCGCGCGCATATTCCCCGGGCTTGCTGCAATCGTCGCTCCAGCCGTTCGCATAGACGCGGATCCTGTCGCGGCAGCGGCCGCCCAGCAGGTTGTACACCGGTTGCCCGCACGCTTTGCCGACGATATCCCACATGGCCTGCTCGATGGCGCTCTGCGCGCAATAAAGCTCGAACGAGCCGCGGCGCTGCGCATAGTCATCATGCACCACCTGCAGGAAATGCTTGATGTCGAAAGGGCTGCGGCCGATGCAGGCCTGTCCCAATTCACCAATCTGGCCCACGATGGCGCGGTCGCGGCCGCGCAGGGTGTAAGCCTCGCCCCACCCGTGGAGGCCGGAGTCGGTCACAACCTTGACGAACAGCCAGGTGCGACTGCGAAAGCCGGGGTCCACGGCGTGGCACTGCACCGAAACGATTTTCACCGGTTCATTCCTTGGAATTCGAGATGGCCGGCGCGGCGCCGCCCCCATCCGCAACACGGGCGGGAAGACGCGACGGCCCTCTAAAAATCGATTGTTCAACTGGATACGATGCAAGCGTGAAAGATCAGACGGCCTTCACGTGGTGCAGCGCCTGGATCTCTTCGGGACTCATGCCCAGTTCTCGCAGGATGTCATCAGTATCCGCGCCCAGCTCGCGCGGAGGAATATCGACTGAAGGAGTCTCACCATTGACCCGGATCCCTGTGCGCACAAGCCGCAGATCGCGCCCCACGCCCGGCACATCATTGAACGTACCCACCATGCCGCGTTCGGCGATCTGCGGCTGCGACAGCGCTTGCGACACCGAATACACCGGGCCGGACGGCACATCCGCATCATTGAGCAAATCGCACCATTCGTCGGCCGAACGCGACGCCAGCCCAGCTTCCAGTGCCTCGCGCAATTCGTAGCGGTTCTTCAGCCGCGCATGGCGCTCATGAAAGCGCGGGTCCTCGTAGAGCTCAGGGCGGCCGACCACGCGGCACAGTGCCGCGAACTGCTCCTGCTTGTTGGCCGATATGTTCAACAAACCATTCCCGGTCTTGAAGGTCCCCGATGGGCTGGCGGTAATGTTCTCATTGCCCATCGGCGCCGGCTCCTTATTGGCGATGAGCATATTGGACATCGCCCAACCCATGGAAACCATCGTCGCGGCAAGCATCGAGACATCCAGATAGACGCCTCCTTCCCGGTGCTTGTCGGCCAGCGCGGCTGCCACGCCGAACGCCGCGGTCAAGCCGCCCACCGTATCGGCGACCGGATAACCCACGCGGTACGGCGCGGTATCGGGCGCGCCGGTAATGCTCATCACGCCCGACATCCCCTGGATGATCTGGTCGTAGGCCGGCCTATCGCGCAAGGGACCGTCCTGGCCGAATCCGGAGATCGCGCAATACACCAGACGGGGATTGTCGGCGAGCAGGTCTTGGTAACCCAGTCCCAGGCGATCCATCACACCCGGCCGGAAGTTCTCAACCACCGCGTCCGCCCCGCGCACCAGCTTGCGAAACAGCTCCTTGCCTTGCGGCTGCTTGAAATCGATGGTGATGGAGCGCTTGCCGGCGTTCTGGGCAAGAAATGAAATCCCCATCGAGCGCTTGACGAGATCCGGGTCCGCGCCCAACTGGCGGGCCAGATCGCCCCCCTTGGGGTTTTCGACCTTGATAACGTTGGCGCCCATATGTGCAAGCTGGTGGCAGCAGAACGGACCGGACAGCACATTGGTCAGGTCCAGGATCCGATAGCCGTGTAGAGGTAGCGACATAGTCGTATGTATTCCGGGTGAAGTAATTGGATAACCAGGATGTACGTGGCCGGTCTTCAGCGACCGCGGCGCTCGGAATCGTTGGCGCCCGAGCCGGTGTCGTCCGTCATTCGGGCCTTGATCGCCGCGCCCACGCCTTGTCCTCGCGTCATGGCAAGCTGCCAGTCCGCGGTGACTTCAGGAAGATCGGCAAGCGCCGCCTTGGTCTCGGCTATGGCGGCGGATTCAAACGTAGCGATGTGACCGGCAAGCGCGGCAGCGCGTTGGTCCAGTTCCGCGGCGGGAACGACTTCATTGACCAAGCCCCACGACAGCGCGGTCCGGGCGTCGATGGGCTCGGTATTGAAAACCATCCACGCCAAGCGCTTCCGGCCTACGCCGGACAGAAACGTACTGGCTGCCGACATGCTGGCGTACGAGCCGGAACGCAATTCAGGCAGCCCCAGCCGCGCGGTATCGGCCGCTACAGCCAGATCGGCGCAGTTCACCAGATTGACGCCGTAGCCCAGCGCCAAACCGTTCACCGCGGCGATAACGACACCAGGAAAGGTCTTCAGCGCCATCGCCAGTTCGATGCCTTCCGCACCGGCGGTGTCGGGTTTGCCTTCGGCCCGCCATTGCGCGCGTTCCTTGATATCGGCGCCACAGCAGAACCATCGATCGGCGCCGGTCAGTACCAGCGCGCGTGCCCGACCTGCCAGACCTTCCAGTGCGCGCTTCAACGTGAAACGCGACATCCGGTCCATCGCGTTGCGCTTTTGCGGA
Source organism: Bordetella sp. (assembly GCA_035493915.1). Classification (GTDB taxonomy): domain Bacteria; phylum Pseudomonadota; class Gammaproteobacteria; order Burkholderiales; family Burkholderiaceae_B; genus Bordetella_C. Next base: position 17,776 of record DATJHN010000003.1, on the reverse strand, counting down.
CGGTCGATACGGATGTGCGCCCACCCGTCATGCTCGGTAACGATGATCGTGCTTGCGTCATATTCGGAGACTGTGCTCATCTGATGTCCAGAACGTTGACGGTACCGGGGTTCAGTGTTGCGCCTTGATCGGCGCATCGAATCCATACAAGCGGACCGGGTTATCGACCATGACAGTCCGCAACGTACGCGCGTCCGGCAGCCACTCCGCCAGCAAGTCGAGCAGGCGCGCATCATCCGGCATGGGCTTCTCGCCGATCATGGCGGATGGATGCGGCCAGTCGGTTCCCCACACTACCCGCTCCGGCGCATGGCGCACCCAGGCAGACACAAGTTCGCCGCTATCGCCGTATGAAGGCGCACCGACGCGGCTGTCATGGTATGCGCCGGAGATCTTCATCCACGTATTTCCGCCATCGATCAGGCGTCGTAGCGTTGCATAGGCATCATGCCGCAACGCATCCGGCTGGGGAATCCTGCCCAGGTGATCGATCACCAGGGGGACCGGCAGTTCGGCCAGTTGCTGCTCCAGCTGCGGATAAGCGGCACCGGCAGTGTGGAACTGCACATGCCAGCCCAGGGGGGCCACTCGTTCCGCCAGCTGCTGCAGCGTTTCCACTCCGGCGCCCGCCGGCCTCGACAGGTTGTAGCGTATGCCACGCACGCCAGCCTCATGCAATTCCCGCAGCGCCGCATCCGTCGTCTGCATATCAATCACCGCAACGCCGCGCGCATCTCGACCGAATTGCCGCAACGCATCCACCAGGCAGCTGTTGTCAGTGCCGTAGCTCGAAGGTTGTACCACCACGTTGCGTCGCAATCCCAGCCGCTCCTGCAACAAGCGATAGTCGGCCACCGTCGCATCCGGCAGACGCATCGCGGTATCCGCGGCATAGGGGAAACGGTTGTCATAGATGTGATGGTGGCAGTCGACGCTGCCTTCGGGCAGCGTCAGGCAGGCGCGTTCGGTGCCTGCCGACCATGGCGCGCTTGCCTGCTTATGTCCACGCTCGCCCGTCCGGTCCGGGGTTATTCCCAACCGCCCCAGTCGGCTCGCAGTGGCCGCATTCACGGCGCCCGGCGGCACCTGCCTGGCGGCCAAAGCGGCTACCTGGCGCACCGTATCCATCGTCTGGTGTTCCCGCGCCTGCGCGGTCATGCCCCCCACGTGAGGCATCACCACCACATCGGGCCGGTTGATGAATCGGCCAGACGGCTTCTGGTCCGCCGCGCGGCCCACATCCAGCCCGGCGCCACGCAGCCGGCCACTGTCGAGTGCGGCTTCCAGCGCGTCCTCATCAACCAGTTCGCCGCGGGATAGATTCAGAAAGCTCGCACCCTGCTTCATGCGCGCGAAGGCCGCGGCGCCGAACATGTCGCGCGTATCAGGCGTGGAAGCCGCCAGGCATACCACGAAGTCGGATTCCGCCAACACCTCGTCAAAAGAAGCCGCGACATCGCGCAATGCCGCGGCATCCGCATAGGGATCATGCACGCGCACCCGCATTCCCAAGGCCAGACCCATGTCAACCAGCCGGCGCCCGATCACCCCGTGGCCCACTATGCCAAGCGAGCAGCTCCCCACTTGCAGCCCCTTCGGCAGCACCGGCTCCTGGCCTTGCGCGTACGCGTCGCGTGCCCGCGATATTCCACGCGCCAGATCGAAAATCATCGCGATGGCCATTTCCGCCACCGCCGTTCCGAAACCCGCGCTGGCCCGCGTAACCAGGATGCCGTGCGCGCTCGCCGCCGCCACGTCCACCGTACTGATATCCACCGCCGCCCGCACAAACGCCACCAGATCCGGCGAGTGTTCGAAGATGTCCGCCGACCCCGCCGACGAGCGATGTGCCAGGATCACCTGGCAGCCCGCCGCGGCCTCGGCCAACTCACGCCCCTGCAGCACGCGGCCGGTGGGATTAAGCACCACATTTGCGTGTTTCCTCAGCTCGTTCAGCCCCGCTTCGCTGTAGTAACTGGCCAACTCGTAGTCGGTATACGTAAGAAATACATTGAGTCTGCTCATGGTCTCGTCCGGTGGATCGGCCCGATAGTCGCTGGCTGCGCCCGGCCTCATTGGTAGTATACTAACGATAGTATGCTAACACCAGATACGGGTGATGCATACCCCGTGCAACCGGCTGCTCCGGCGGCCCATGTCGCGGACGCAACTCGACGAAACCCGAACCCACCAAGGAACCGAAATGTCGCACCGACTTCTGATACAGCAGGGCTCACTACTCCCCGCGCTGCAGGCTCGACTGCAAGCAAAGTACGACACGCAGATCCTGCCGCCCGCGGGCCCAGAGCAGGACAAGTTTCTGGCACAACACGGCAAGGGCGTGGAAGCGCTCGCAACAAACGCCGGATACGGCGCTGACGGCAGACTCGCCGATGCCCTGCCCGACCTGAAAGTAATCTCCAGCATGGGCGTGGGCCTGGACGCCTTCGACCTGGAAGCCCTGCGCAGCCGCGGCATCGCGGTCGGCTACACACCAGAAGTCCTGAACGACTGTGTCGCCGACCTGGCTTTCGTTCTGCTGATGAATGTCGCGCGCCGCATCCATATCGCCGATGGTTTCGTGCGCCGGGGCGACTGGTTAAAGGGGGGCTTTCCCATGGCGTCGCGCGTGTCGGGCAAGCGCCTGGGCATCCTGGGCATGGGCCGCATCGGCGCGGTAATCGCGCGTCGCGGCACCGGCTTCGACATGGAAGTGCGCTATCACAACCGCCGCCCTGTCGAAGGCAGCCCGCTGGGCTACGCCCGCAGCGCGGAAGAACTCGCCGAATGGGCCGATTTCCTGGTAGTGGCCAGCTCCGGCGGCGCCCAAAGCAAGGGCCTGGTTTCCCGCGGCGTCCTGGACGCCCTGGGCCCGCAAGGCTACCTGATCAATGTCTCGCGCGGTTCGGTGGTCGACGAACCGGTGCTGATCGAGTACCTGCGCGACAAACGCATCGCCGGCGCCGGCCTGGACGTCTACGCCGCCGAACCCAAGGTACCCGAAGCGCTGCGTGAACTGGATAACGTGGTCCTTACTCCACACATCGCCAGCAACACCCACGAAACGCGGGCGGCAATGATGCAGCGCGTGGAGGACAATCTGGACTCATTCTTCGCGGGGAAAGGAGTGATCAGCGCGGCCACGTAGTTGCTGTCGGAGTGGTGCCTGCGCCTCCGATACGCTAAGCGCGTACGTCCATCGCGGTGCGCAGGCCGTCGCTCACGAAGTTGAAGCACATGCTGGTGACAAAGATGCAGGCCCCCGGCAGCGTCGCGATCAGCGGCTGGTTGTAGATCGCCGTGCGCAGGCTGCTCAGCATCAGCCCCCATTCCGGATCCGGCGGCTTCACGCCCAGTCCCAGGAAGGAAAGCCCCGATGCGACGATCATCGACAGGCCGACCAGCCCTGTGGCATAGACGAAAACGGGCCCCAGTACATTCGGCAGCACGTGCGTGAAGATGATCGATAGCGGACTCGCTCCCGTGCTGCGCGCCGCCTGCACGTATTCCAGATTGCGTACGCCGGTGGTGACGCTTTCCGCGACGCGGATGATGGGCGGAATGAACACGAAGGTCAGTGAAAGAATGACGTTGAGTATGCCCGCGCCTATCATGCCGCTGACCGAAACCGCCAGCAGCACGGACGGGAATGCATAGAACACATCGGTAACGCGCATGATCGCCATGTTGACCTTGCCGCCGGCAAAGCCGGCGACGATGCCCAGGATGCCGCCGATCGCGAAGGCCATCAGCACGGGCGAAATGCCGATCAGCCAGGAATAACGGCCGCCGTATATCAATCGGGTCAGCATGTCGCGCCCCAGCTCGTCCGTACCCAGCACGTGACCGGCAAACCCGATGGGTTTCAGGCGGATAATGGCCCGCCCCACATTGGGCTCGTACGGCGCGATCCAGGGCGCAAGCACGATGATCACGAGAATCGCAAGCAGGACGGCGCTGCAGACCAGCGTCGTCCTGTCGCGCAGCAGGCGCCGGCCGACGCCGCGCCAATAGCTGTTCTCGGGCTCCCATGCCTGTGCATCGGCCGCAACGGACACGCCGGCGTCTTTCGGGATGGCTGTCATGAGCGGCTGATCCTGGGGTCGATGGCAGTCTGGACGAGATCCACTGCAAGGTTCAATACGACGAAAAACAACGCCAGCACGAGCGTGGCGGCCTGCAGCGTCGGAAAGTCGCGCTGGAAGATCGCGTCGTTCAGCATCGAGCCGGTACCCGGCCAGGCAAAGACCGTCTCGACCAGAATGGAGCCGCCCATCAGGTTGGCCAGCTGCAGGCCCATGACCGCGATCACGGTTGGCGCGGCATTAAGGAAAACATGCCTGGCTATACCATCCCAGCGCAGGCCTTTGCCGCGCAAGGTCGTGATGTAGTCCTGGCTCATGATGTCGCTGACCAGGCCGCGCACCGTGCGGGTAACCAGGCCGGCGGGAATCACGCACAGCGTGAGCGCCGGCAAGATCAGGAACTGGATGTGTGCCCAGTCCCACGCCCATACGCTCGACGTGCCGGGCCCGGCCCCCATGGCCGGCAGCAGATGCATGCCCACCGAAAAGATAATGACCAGGACCATCCCCAGCCAGTAGTGCGGGATCGATACCCCGGCAACGGCCGCGCCCAGCAGCACCCGGTCTATCCAGGTCCCGCGGCAGACACCGGCGATACCGCCGAACACGCAGCCCAGCACGAACCCCAGGATGCCGCCGGTAACCGCCAGGATCAGGGTGTTGCCGCTGGCCACGATCAAGTCCGGCAGGATCGGCCTGCCGCGCGTAATCGACATGCCCAGATCGCCATGGACCACGTGCTCCAGCCACAGCTCGAACTGGACCGGCAAGGAGCGGTCCAGTCCGTAGTCGCTGCGCACCTGCGCGACTACGTCGGGCGGCGTATCGGGCGGCACCATGGCCGCGATCGGATCGCCTGGCGCCAGGTGTATGAGCAGGAAGCAGACCAGGCTTACCGCCAGCGCGATCGGAATCATGTAGAGAATGCGGCGAGCAATATAAGACAGCATCGTTCCTGTTCCTCGATCGGTTGGCGCACGCCGGAGCCGCGGCGCCTACAACGTTTCCATGACCTTGATACAGCGCACCGTGCGCCCCGGCGCGGGATGGCAGAATTCCGGCACCGCCGCGCGGCAGGACTCTTCGGCCTGCGGACAGCGCGGCGCGAAGGCGCAGCCCTGCATGGGCCTGCGCAGGTCGGGTGGCGCGCCGGGAATCGTGGTCAGCCGCGCGCCGCGACTGCCGGGCTGCACGGTGGCGCCCAGCAGGCCTTGCGTATAAGGATGCAGGGGACGGGCCAGCAGCGACGAAACGCTGCCCTGCTCGACGATGCGGCCGGCATACATCACCGCCACGCGGTCGGCGATTTCGCCGGCCACGCCCAGATCGTGGGTGACGAACACTACCCCCATGCCCAGTTCCTCCTGCAACTGGCGCAACAACAGCAGCACCTGGATCTGTACGGTTGCGTCGAGCGCCGTGGTCGGCTCGTCGGCCAGCAGCAGCCGGGGCCGGCAGGAGATCGCCATGGCGATCATGGCGCGCTGGCGCAGGCCGCCGGACAATTCATGCGGGTAGGCGTTCAATCGCATTTTGGCCGACGGGATCTGCACCAGGTCCAGCAGGTCCAGCGCGCGCTGCCGCGCATCGGCCTTCGATACGCCGTCATGCCTGACGATGGTTTCGACGATCTGCCGCCCGATCGGAAAGACCGGATCGAGTGCCGTCATCGGCTCCTGGAATATCATCGACACCACCTTGCCGCGCAAGGCTGGCAGCTTCGATTCCGGCAGCGCCATCATGTCATGGCCGGCGACGTTCAGTTCGCCGCGCATCACCGTCTTCGCCTTCGGGTTCAGACGCATCAGCGCACGCAGCGTTACCGACTTGCCCGAACCGCTTTCGCCCAGAACGCAGAGCACCTGCCCTTCGTTCAGATCGAGGTCGATGCCGTTGACCGCGGCGATGGTCGCATCGCGCGACACGAAACTCACGTGCAGGCCACGGGCCCGTATCAACGGTTGCCTGCTCATATCGCGCCCTCCGGGCGGCCACCGGTACGTTTGCTCATGGCGTCACCCACCTTTCGCTGGCCACGAAGGCACTGCCCGGCACGACGGCGTGGCAGGCGGCTTCGCGCGACTGGCCGACATTGAGCAGCGCCGGCGCCGTGCCCGCGCACATCTCGCGCGCGATCGCGCAGCGTGTATGGAAATGGCAGCCAGAGGGCGGCTCTATCGGATTGGGCGGATCGCCCTTCAGGGGTGGCTCGGTGCGCCGCCGCGCGGGATCCATCGACGGCCGGCTGTCCATCAAGGCCTGCGTATAAGGATGGGCCGGCGCCGCGAAGATCGAATCCACCGGACCAACCTCCACCACTTTACCCAGATACATCACCAGCACGCGATCTGCCACATGCTGCACCACGTTCAAGTCGTGACTGATGAACAGGTAGGTCAGGCTGAACTGCTCCTTCAGGTCCATCAGCAGGTTAAGCACCTGGGCTTCCACCGATTTGTCCAAAGCCGATACCGGTTCGTCCAGGATGATCAGCCGTGGCCGCAGCGCCAGCGCACGCGCGATATTCACGCGCTGGCGCTGTCCGCCCGAAAGCTCGTGCGGAAAACGCCGCGCGTACTGCCTGGGCGCCAGACCGACGGCGGACAACAGGTCGCGCACACGTTCGGAGGCCTCGCGACGGCTTACTCCGTGAACGACCGGGCCGTAGGCCAGCGATTCTTCGATAGTCAACCGGGGGTTCAGCGACGAATAGCTGTCCTGGAACACCATCTGCACCTGCCGGCGATATTCCTTCAGGCCGATACCGCGATAGCCTCCCACCGGATCGCCGTCAAAGATGATCTCGCCCTCGGTCGGCTCCAGCAGCGACATGATCAGGCGCGAAACCGTCGACTTGCCGCAACCGGATTCGCCGACGATGGCCAGCGTTTCCTGCTTCTGCACGGTCAGGTCCACGCCATCGACGGCGCGGACCAGCTTGCGGCCGCCGGAAAGCACGGAGCCGACCGGGAAATGCTTCATCAGCCCCTTGACGATCAGCAGCGGCTGCGCCGGCCCGCCGCGTTCCGGTTCGCGATCCAGCTTGGCCATGCCTTACCCCCGTTTGCAAGAAGTCGACCGCCCGCCGCCGCGCCTTATGGCAGCGGCCCGAACGAAGGCGGCATCACACGCCGCCTGGATGCCTCTTCGTATGCCGAGGCGATATCCAGGATGACGTCCTCCTTGCCCGGCTCGGCGCGGAAGACCAGCGAGAACGGCATGCCCGGCGCGGGCACCGGCGTCGGCGTGTCGGCCGGCTGCGGCACATATCGGGTACCGTCGGCGCTTAGCTTGAACGTGTAGTCGTACACCTCATCGACGTAGCCGGCCGGGATCAGGATTTCGCTCAATCCCGCGTTCGGGCCGTAGGCGGACTCGTTGCGCGGCGTGCCCGACACGCCCGGATACGGCGCGCCGCCGATCTTGCCCGGCGGATACGGCGTATGCAGGCGGACCAGCCCGTCCAGGTGGTTTTCCAGGATCACCATCATGTCCACGCGCCGCAGCAGTTCGCGCAGCATCATGCGCTCATTGACGCCCTGCCGCTCGTCCAGCGGATTGCGCATGTCGACGACTTCCTCCCAATTCTTGAAGGCGGCGCGCTGGTCGTCGCCCCAGAATTTGGAGCGGGCATTGAGCGTCGGAAAATCCACCACTGTTTCCGTAAAGCCAAGTTTCTTCCAGTCCTCGGCGCGGCGCGTCAGGTATTGCGGGATATGGAAGCGGAACGCCATCGAGTCGGCCTGGTGCTGCACCGTGATGATGTCCAGATTGGCGGGCGGCGCGATGCGCCCTTCCGACATCTCGACCATGTAGTCGATGGGATTCATGGTGCCCGTACCGAAGAATTTGCCGGGCTGGAACTCGGTACGCTTGACCGCGGCCGCGAAATCGGGAAACACCGGCTCGCCGCTTGGCGTCAGGCGGAACAGGATGTCCGGCATGAACACCGGCACCAGCCGCGCCAGCGCCTTGCTGAAGTCGACCGTCATCTGTTCGACCTCCGGATCCGGCGTCCAGTGCGCGTGCGACGACTCTACCAGCGTGGCGCCCAGTTGCCCGCCCAACACTGCCTTGATCTCCCTGGCGACGGCGCTGGTAATGGGCTTGGCCGCCACATCGCCTGGCAGGCAGAACATGGACTCGCGCACGATACCGATGCGTTTGCCCTTGAGCGACTTCGACTTGTAGACGTGGCTCGCGTACGGTGTGCTCAGCGCCGACGAGCGCGGTACCGTCGTGAACGGATCGCGCGGGTCGTAATAGCCTTCGACCGGATCCTTCAGGGCGTCGAGGACTTTCGCGGCATCGCCGATCTTGCGGGCGTGGATTCCGGTACGGTCGTTGTGTATGTCGGCGCCGATGGCCCCGCCGTCAAAGCCGATCAACGCCTTGTGCGGCAGGATCAGCGCAACCGAATTGTGGTTGGCGGGTCCACGCGTGGAAGCGCGCGTTTCCTCGCCCAGGCCGATCATGCACAGGTTGGCGCTGACCGACAACGCCGAGCCGGAACTCGACCCGAGCGAAGCGGAGCGCGTCGTGTCGTACGGATTGGAAGGATTGCCGCCCCAGGTCGTGCGCTGGTATCCCAGTGTGGATACCAGAACTTTTTCCGGCTTGTGGCGCCCGCCAGGATCGCCGGCGCGGCCGTTGTATTCCGTGCTGACGGACTTGGCGAAGATGATGGCACCCTTCTTGCGCAACTGGTCCACCAGGATATGGTCGCGCGCCGGCACGTCGATATCGTAGGCCGCGTCAGCGCCTCCCATCGAATGCATGTCTTTCGTGTCGAAGGGATCCTTGAACGAGAAGACCACACCGTACATGGGCATTTTTTCCAGATCTGGATTGGCGCCGTACTCGGCATCCAGCTCGGCTGCGCGCTCCAGCGAGTCGGGCAGGTGACGGAAGAATTCGCACATCGGCGGCGCGCCGGCCGGTAGCGGACCCAGCGAGGGATGCTTGTCGAACTCGCCCTTGCAAACCGTCGAACGTTCGCCGCGGATGTTGAGCGTGGACAACGCGTTCACCTGCCCCGCATTGGGAATGCCGACGATCATGCCGTACTGCTGCATGACGCTCGGATCGGACGCGGTGGACTCCATGCGGCCGAATTCCAGCGGCACGCCCTGGTACTTGTCGTAATCCGGCACATAGTCCCGCACCGGCACAGTCTCGGTCGGGAACTTGAGCGGAGTGCCGGCCCGCACCGTGCCCGGCGCTGTCGGCACAGGCTTGCCGTCCTCCGTCACCAGCATGCTGGACACGCCGTTGAAGGCGCGGCAGCGATCGATGTACCGCTGCACGATCTGGACCACGGTTATCTCGCCACGCTTGATCGCGGCGTGCAGTTCATCGATCGTCGCTTCTTCAAGCTGGAAGGGACGGGCTCCTTTGGCATCTCCGGCCGCGGGCGTCACATTGACACGCATATCGTTCATGGTCTCTATCCTCGCCGCGGCGCGTACGGCCGCTGATCAGCCAATCAACTTCCCGTCCCTCTGAACCTGGTTCACCTGGTGTTGCGCGATGACCGACGGGTGAAGCTATCGTGTCGCATGACTTGATCTCTTGTCAAGTGACTTTCCTGAGTGTTTTTCGCGTGTGATTTCGTACTGAAACACTATGGTGCAGCGCTCGCACCAAGCAGAGACACGCTGCGCACCGACCTTGTGCGCATGCTCGGAAAAACCCGATTAGGGCGAACACGGGTTATTCGATGAGATCCACTTAATTATTAATCAAGGTACTTGACACGATTTCGCATCCGTCGGATCGTTGATATGCAAGCGACAGTCTTCATGCATCAGGCTCCCTACCAGGAGCTTCACGAAAGCATCAACCCAGGCGCACGGGCGTCCTGGTCAAGGGAGAAATACATGGGAACGATCACACGTCGAAATGCGCTCAAGCTCGCGGGAGCCGGTACCGCGCTGCTCGCGGCCGCGGGGCCGCGCGGCGTCTTCGCGCAAAGCACCGGCGGCGGCACGCTGCGGATTGCAATGACAACCACCGACGTGCCGCTGACCAACGGCATGCCGGACAACGGCAGCGAAGGCGGACGCTTCGCCGGCTATCCGATCTTCGACGCGTTGGTCCTGTGGGATTTCGCCAACACCACGTCGCCACCCGACCTTATCCCTGGGCTCGCTACGGAATGGCACGTCGACCCCAACGACAATAAGCGCTGGATCTTCACGATTCGACAGGGAGTCACCTTTCACGACGGCTCGCCACTAAGCGTGGACGATATCGTCTGGAATTTTGACCGCCAGCTGAATCGCGACGCGCCGCATTACGACAAGCTGGCGCCGACCTATGCCGGCGCCTATGCGGCCATCATTGCCGGCTACGAGAAGGTCTCGGACACGCAGTTCGCGATCCGCACCAAAACCGTGTTCAGCCTGCTGCCCTATCACCTGTCACGGCTGTTCATCGTCGGTCCCCGCCAGTACGAAAAACTGGGCAAGGACTGGCTGGCGTTCCGCTCGAACCCATCGGGCACCGGGCCGTTCAAAGTCGTGAAGGTCACGCCCCATGTCGCCATCGAACTGGTGCCCAATCAGAAATACTGGGATCCCAAGCACACCTCCAAGCTGGACCGGCTGGTGCTGATGCCCATCGCCGATTCGAATACACGCGTGGCGGCCCTGCGCTCGGGCCAGGTCGACTGGATCGAATTCCCCGACCCCGACTCCATTCCGTCGCTCAAGAGCGGCGGTTTCAATGTCGTCACCAAGCCCTACCTGCACCTGTGGTCCTTCGTGCTGAACTGCGCCGACCCCGGCCCGCTGACGGACGTGCGCGTGCGGCGCGCCCTGAACTACGGCCTGGATCGAGAAAGCATGATCGGCCTGCTCAACGGCACCGCCACCCCCGCCATCGGACTCTACGACCAGGACTACAAGCTGTTCGGCAAGCCCACGCAGATCTACACCTACGACCTCGATAAGGCCAAGGCGCTGCTGGCCGAGGCCGGCTACGGTCCCGGCAAAAAGCCCATCACCCTGCGCACGCTGATTCCCACCGCCGGCTCGGGCAACATGGTGCCGCTGCCCATGGGGCAGTTCATGCAGCAAAGCCTGGAAGAACTCAACGTCAAGGTCGACCTGGTCGTCGCCGACTGGGGTTCCGTGCTGACAGCCATGCGTCAGGTGCCGGGCGTGAATGGCGCGGAGCGCTACGACGTGATCTGCCACGGCCAGCCTTTCGGTGACCCGACGCAGTTCTACACCAACTGCTTCAACCGCGATGGCGGCGGCACCGGCAACTGGGGCCGCTACAGCAGTCCCAAGGTCGACCAGCTGCTTACCGAGGCCTTGTCCGCCTTCAACCAGGCGGACCAGGACGCCAAGCTCGCGGCGGCCCACGCCCAGGTCGTGGACGACGCACCCAACATCTTCGCCGTGCACGACCTGAACCCGCGCGCCATGAGCACCAAGGTAAAAGGATTCGCCCAGGCGGAAAGCTGGTACCAGGATTTCACGCAGATAACGGTGGCCTCGTAGGGATCGACGGGTGGCGCGCGCCGGAACACGGGCGCGCGGCCATCAGTCCAGGCAGAACCTACCCTGCCAGCGTCTTGACCTTGCGCAGGTCGGGAAAGAGACGTATCCAGAGCGCGACCACCAGGATCGTGCTGATCCCGCCGATGACGCCCGCCGATACGGGACCGACGAAGCCCGCCAAGGTGCCCGAATAGAACTCGCCCAACTGGTTCGAAGTGCCAACGAAGAGCGAATTGACGGCATTGACCCGGCCGCGCATCTCGTCCGGCGTCAAGAGCTGCACCAGGGTGATGCGCACCACCATGCTGATGGTATCGGCCGCGCCCAGTACCGCCAGGGCCACGATGGACAACGCGATATTCGTCGACAACGCGAAAACGATGGTCGCCAACCCGAAGACCGCTACCGCCGCCAGCATCTTCTTGCCGATCCCGGTCTTCAGCGGCACGCGTGCGATGTACACCGACATCAACACCGCCCCGACCGCCGATGAAGAGCGCAGCAAACCCAGCGCCCAAGGACCCGCGTCCAGGATGTCCCGCGCGAAAATCGGCAGCAATGCGGTCGTGCCGCCCAGCAGCACCGCGAACAAATCCAGCGAAATCACACCCAGCATGACGGGCCGATTGAAGATGAACGACACGCCGGCAAAGGCCGAAGTCAGCGTGACGGGCCCGCGGTTGTAACCGCCCCGCACCGTCTTGATCGACATCACGCAAACGCCCGCCACCACGAACATCACCGACGACAGCAGAAACGGCGCCAGCGGATTGAAGCCATAGGCCACGCCACCCAGCGCGGGCCCGACGATGGTCGCGGTCTGGAACAGCGCCGTCGTCACCGACAGCGCCTGCTGCAAGGCCGACGGCGGCACGATACTCGGCACCAGCGACTGCATGGTCGGCTGCTCGAAGGCCTGCGCCGCGCCCAGGATGACGACCGAAATAAAGATCATGGGCACGCTCAGCGCCCCGGACCATATTGCCCAGGTCAAACCGATCGCCACCACGGCCTTGACGGACTGGGCGATCAAGGCGATGCGGCGCCGGTCGTACCGGTCGGCGACCTGCCCCACCACCAGCGTCAGCACCACCATGGGCAGAAACTGGCAAAGCCCGATCAGGCCCAGGTAGAACGCGCTGTGCGTCTTGTCGTACACCAGCCAGCCCATCGCGATCCCGATGCCCTGGAAGGCCATCGCCGACAGCACGCGCGAGATCGCGTAGGGAATATAGTTTTCCCGCCAGGGCACGGTCCCCGCGGGTGCTTCATCCGCATTGCCGGCGGGGGCGGCGCCTGCATTGGCGGCATCCGCGGCGGCGTGGGCGGCGTTATTTGCATTGCCCGCGGCAGCGGCGTCAGGCTTCATCGACAATCAAGGCTCCTGGAATTACCGAGACCCTGATGCTCCTGGCGAACAAGAGGGCGCAAGCGACCCCTGCCTGCCCCGCTCCTCTCGATTAAAGGGAACCAAGGCAGTCAAGGAACTTTATAAGGGATCAAGTTTATACCGATATGGAGTCGGGCGGCGCATCAAGAATGCAACGGCTGCACGATGCAGCGTCTGGCCCGTGGCGCTCTGGGGCGCGCATTTTACGCCGGCCGCGCACGAGAGAATCCGGAACGCCGGATCCCCTATCCGGCCAATTACAACGACGGCGGCGTATTGACCTTCAACATGCGCGCGGTCTTATCGCCCTTGTTGTAGTAGCCATGCGGCAGTGAAGATGGGAAGAAAATCATGTCGCCCTGGCGAACCGCGTAACTCTTCCCGTCTACCGTCACTTCGACTTCGCCCTCGATGATGTAGCCCAGCTCTTCGCCGGTGTGGGTAACCGTGCCGCCACTACGTGCGCCGGGCGGAATGCTGTGGACCAGCGCCTGCAGCAGCCCATTGCGATCGATCGGCACGATGCGTTCGACGCGTACACCCTGGCCCGGCGCCTCCGGGTCGACAACACCGGGGCCCCTCCGGTCGGCACGGAAGACGTGCACCGGGCCGGAGAAGCTGTCTTCCTCCGAATACAGCTCGGCAATGCTGGTCCCCAGGGCATTTGCCAGGCGGTGCAGAAAGGCGATGGACGACGCGAGCTTGTCGTTCTCCAGCTTGGACAGCATGCTCTCGGAGCATTCGACGATGTCGGCCAGCTCCTTCAGCGTGTACCCCCGCAGCAAGCGCGCATGCTTCAGCTTCGAGCCGATCCGCAGCGGCTCCCGCGGCGTCTCGGCCGCTTCCGCGCGCGCCCGCACCTTCGCGGAAGGCTTGGTGACGACCTTGCGGTCGCCCCTGCCCACGGCTGGCTTCTTGTTCCTGCTACTCAGTTTTGTCGTCGTTCTTTTGATTTCCAACTTGGCCTCTCCCGTCCCGCCCGGCGCACGACCCCATGCGCATGTCACGCCCGCACGACGCACGACATGCGAGGCGGCCATCATTGTAAAGTTACTTGATAATGAATCAATATTGTATGCCAAGACCTTGGCCGGGATTTTGGATCGCTATGACCCAACGGGCTTCACCTCGTGCTCTTCAAACGCGGACCGTACGGCCTCCACAACCCGCCGTGCCGTGTCTTCATCCACCAGATGCGGATACTCGGCCTTCAGCTTCCCCGATACCCTCCATCCGTTCTGCCTCACAGACCGGATCACGCGGTTCGCATCCTGGCTTGGCATTTCCAGCACTTCTTTCAGTCGTTCCTGTGCCAACTGGAAGGTAGCCAATAACCGGGCTTCATCGGCCATTTCCTTGCGTATCGTGTGCTCGATCACCCGCGCCGTATACAAGACATGGTCGGTCAGATCCGGATAGCGCCAGACGAAACGCGCGTCTTCGTAAGCGTCGAACATCAGATTGCTACGCGTACCATCCTCATAGGTCACGACCTTGCCGAACCGATACTCCGACACATAGCGTCGCATGAACGGACGCGAAAAGACCTCCAGCGTGCGATCGTAGCCCGCCCGAAAAGTGATTGAACTCGTGATGGTGGCCGATATCGGCAGGATCACACCATCCGGCACCGCTTTGTCTCGTACCAGCGTGTCGTTGATCAAGAATCGATGGATCCGACCATTGCCGTCCCGCATCGGATGGATATACACAAACGCGAAGGCTAACGCGGCGGCCCGCGCCACTGGCTCGGCTCCCCGTGTCGCAACCTCGAATTCCTTCAAGCCATCCAGCATTTGCCCCACATTGTCAAAGCGGGGCGCGATGTAGTGCACGATGTCCTCACGCATAGTGGCCTGCCCGACAAATACCGGCGACCGACGCAGCCCCAACCCCATGGCATCGCGTCCCAGTATGCCGGCCTGCAGGATATACAGACTGTCATTGCTCAGCGGGTCCTTTATATGGCCGCAATGCTGGGCGATTACCTGCGCAAACCTCTGAATGCGGTCCGCCTGGTCCGCTTCCCTCTCGATCAGGAAACTAGCGCGGGATTCCTGAAACGTCAGCCAGCTAGCCGTGCGCAACAACACGTCCGCGCCATAAGTGCGATCGAGTTCGGCTAACGCGGCCGTAAGGTCGAAGCGGAGCGAATCCCGGACCGCGGCAGTACGACGAACCAATGGGCAGAACGCCGCAGTCCCCGGCAAGTTGTTGTTGATTCTCCACCGCCTTACACGTAACGGCTCGACTCGCGTTAAGTAATGCTCGGGCGACAGTACATCGACATAACGCCCGACCTTCACATCGGGTACATCCAGACGCCGGCCCGTTAACCACTCATACAGAAATCCAGCACGACGCGCGTGCCGGCCGTTCGGTTCCCGCAGGCACCAAGCCGCTACAGGCTCGGGACCGGTGGCGGCAAACAGGCGAGCGAAGAACTCGAGATGGACCTCTTCGTACTTGAGACCGAACTCGAAATGCCCGGCGAAATCGTCCGCCGGGCGATAGCTGAGTGGATATTGGTTCTCGACATGTCCGCCGGATTCGCGGCGAACCCGCACCGTACCGATCGTCGATTCGACACGAAGCGGCTGCGCCACCGCGATGGCGTAGCGCTCTTCCAATGCAGTAAAGCCAATCCGCATGCGAATCCCTTCTCTGCGCCGCAAATTTGATACGAATTCGCCGATGTTACACAAAAACGATCATTTTTCGTCGGATGATGAAAATTTCGGCTCGTAGTTGGTTGCGAATTTCGGCTGGGATGGGGGAGTAGGTTCGGATACCCCCGCGTTTTTCCCCGGATGGACAGCAGAGGGTCCCACTAAGCCGGTCGCAATTGCAATCAACGTTAATATGTGATGTAGCAAGTCGTAACAGATGCCACCCGAAGGACTCGACCAAGGCAAACCGTCACATGCAGCTTTACGCCGGAACATCCAGGGACTTCGTCACCATTGCCACCCGCAACGGCATTGCAAGCAGGCTAGAGGGCGCCTTTCTCGACGCCTTCCACTACAAGCCGTCCTTGCAAGAGGTCCAATCCTGGCAGAACTCCCTCTTCCGCATGGCCTTCGCTTTGCAAGAGGGCAACTTCATGGACCACGGCGTCCTGCTCGAGTATCAGCTACCCCTTTCCAGTCGCCGCCTCGATTGCATGGTCACAGGCCACAGCAGTGAAGGTGTTCGCAGCTCGGTCATCGTCGAACTCAAGCAATGGAGCGACGTGGAAGAGTCAAACGCAGACGACTGCGTCACCACCTGGGTAGCCGGAAGCAAGAAAGACATTCTGCATCCTTCGCGTCAAGTCGGGCAGTACGAGGAATATCTCCGCGATATGCACTCTGTATTTACCCAGGGCGATGTCGAACTGCGCTCTTGTGCTTTTCTGCATAACCTGACGTTCAAACCGGATAACGAGATTTATGCACCACGGCACTCAGACATCCTGAACCGCTACCCGGCATTCTCGGGCGACCAGCAGGATCAGCTCATATCCTATATGGCAGAGCACCTGCAAGGCGGCCGCGGCGAACCCATCTTGGACATGGTGCTTAAGAGTCGATACGCCCCCAGTAAAAAACTGCTGGAGCACACCTCAAAGGTAGTGCAGGATCAGAAGTCGTACGTACTGCTTGATAGCCAACAGGTGGTCTTCGCCAAGGTCCTGGCAGAAGTTCGTGAAGCAGCCAAGGCAAGCAAACTCAAGAAGACTGTCGTGCTTGTACATGGCGGGCCTGGCACAGGAAAATCAGTCATCGCATTACACCTCCTGGGACGGCTTTCCGGCGCAGGGCTGAACGTCATGCACCTGACCGGATCGAAGGCATTCACGGAGAACATGCGCAAGATCGTTGGGAGTCGTGCGTCGGCACAATTCGGCTATTTCAATGTCAACAAACGCGGCGAGCTACCTCCCAACCATTTCGATGCACTCATCCTCGATGAAGCACACCGCATTCGTGAAGGCAGCAAGGACCGTTTTACCAAAGCAGAAGACTGGTCGGGCTTGCCTCAGATCGATGAGCTTATAGGCCCTGCCCGAGTCAGCGTCTTCTTCATCGACGACCGCCAGATTGTCCGTCCTGGCGAGGTCGGTAGCTCCGACCTCGTCCGCGCGGCAGCAAAGCGTGCCGGCGCAAAACTGCTGGAGTACGAGCTGGACGCCCAGTTTCGCTGCAGCGGGTCCGATGGTTTTATCAATTGGGTGGACAACACGTTAGGCATCCGGCGCACAGCCAACGTACTATGGAAACGCGATGACCCTTATGAGTTTCGTGTCGTCGATACGGTCAATGAACTTGAGCAGAGAATTCGTGAAAGAGCGCAAGAGGGAAGCGCACGCTTGGTAGCAGGCTTCTGCTGGCCCTGGTCGAAGCCTAAGCCGGATGGCACGCTTGTACCTGATGTCCAAGTTGACCAATGGTCAATGCCTTGGAACGCGCAACCTGATTCTGGACGACTGGCCAAGAACGTCCCGAAGTCAAACTTCTGGGCATCAGACGCAGGTGGGCTGGAACAGGTAGGATGTGTCTACACAGCCCAAGGATTCGAGTTCGACTATGTTGGCATCATCTTTGGTCGAGACTTGCGATACGACTGGGACAAGAATGAGTGGGTCGGGGACAAGACCCAATCATTCGACAGTGTAGTCAAACGCAGCAAAGAGCAATTTCTTGATCTCGTGAAGAATACGTACCGCGTACTTTTCACCAGAGGAATCAAAGGTTGCTATGTCCACTTCGTCGACGACGACACACGCAAATTTTTTCAGAGCCGTCTGGATT
>DATJHN010000002.1:0-5205 GCA_035493915.1 Bordetella sp. | reverse complement strand
ACGGTCTCGCGGCCCTTGACGGCATAGGGTTGGAAATACTTGCTGTTCTGCTTGAGAAGCGCGGAGCTTACGCCCCACACCACATCGCCCTGCGGGTTGCCTTGTTCCGACGAGATGCGGCGAAACAGCACGCCGGAACCGGTGGAAATCACGTTCACGGTGATGCCGGTGGCTTGTTTGAAGCCGTCGGAGATCAGCTTGTTGACGGTATCGTCATTGGCCGAGTAAAGCACTACGTGGTCGGACGCGGCCATGGCCGTCGTGGCCGTACCGATGGCGGCGAGGGCCAACATCGCGATACAGGTGGGCAGGCGTTTCATGTTTTCCCCTTTTTTATCGTTGAACGGATGCAGCAAGACTGGTGCGCGCCGCCGCGATGCCGGCGCCGGGCGTGAAGGAGTGGCCCAGATGCGTGAGTACGCTTTCCAGATGGGCCAGGTCGGTCAGGATCGTGTCATCGTCGAAATCGCCCATCGTGCCGATGCGGATGACCCGGCCGGACAATTTGTTGCGCGAGCCGGCGATCACCGTGCGATGGCGTTCGTACAGCCCCTTGACGATCGCGGCGCCATCCAGCGCCTGCGGCACCGACAAGGCGACGACCGTGCTCGACCTGTTTTGTCCCGTCCCGAAGACCGGCAGGCCGATGGCGGCGGCACCGTCGCGCAATGCGTTCGCCAGGCGGCGATGGCGTGCCAGTACCTGGGGCAGGCCTTCGGCGTGAATCATGTCCAGCGCTTCGAGCAGGCCGTAAACGATGGACACCGCCGGCGTGAAAGGCGTTTCGCCTTTTTCCAGCGAGGTCAGCGCGCGCTTGAAGTCCCAATAGAAGGCCGGTACGTGATCGCCGCGATTGATCACGTCCCAGGCCTTGGCGCTGACGCTGGCCAGGCCCAATCCGGGCGGGCACATCAGGGCTTTTTGTGAGGCCGACACGATCACGTCGACGCCCCACTCATCCTGCTTTACCTCGATGCCGGCCAGGCCGCTGACCGAGTCGGCCACCAGCAGCGTTGGCGTATCGCGCAGCAGTGCGCCGAGCCGAGCCAGGTCGGCCGTGATGGCCGTCGAGCTTTCGTTATGGATAACGAAGACCGCGCGGTATGTCTTTTCCTTCAGGCGCTGCGCCACCGCATCGATGTCGATGTCGCCGCCCCAGGGCATATCCAGCCGGTCGCAGCGCGCGCCAACGGCATCGGCGATCGACGCGAAGCGTTCGCCGAACTGCCCGTGCGAGACGAACAGCAAGTCGGCGTCGCGACTGGCAATGTTGACAACCGCGGCTTCCATCATGCCGCTGCCTGACGCAGCGAAGAAAAGGATGCGGTTCCGCGTACCGAAAATGGGCTTGAGGCGTTCTTCGGCGTCGGCCAGCATGGCACGGAATTCCGGCCCGCGATGATTGACGATCAGCTTCGCCGTTGCCTGCCGTATGCGTTCAGGTACGAAAGTCGGACCGGGCAGACGCAGACGATAACCGTCCGGGATCGAGCCGGCCTTGTTTGCTGCTTGGGACACCTTATTGAACCTCCCGCTATCGCTACCAGCCATCATGCCGGCGCGAGTCGGGCAGCCGCAAACCACAGCGGCGGTCCTTGGGCCAAGCCCGACGCGTCCTTTGCCGATCAGCTAATGAGTATTACTGGATCCAGTAATACAGTCGTACAGTGGCGCAAAGCATGTACGGTTTGACCGCAATAGTCAATTGGGATTGACGCGGTGCGGTGCTGCGCAATTCTAGCTGTGGCGCAGGCAAAAATAACGATGATCGCCGCAAAACACCGTCGCCAATGATTACGCTGGGCTGAATAAAACGGCAATCGTCGGCGAATCTTGCGGATAAGCCACGCAACCTCGGGCCAACCGCACCACGGCAGCGATAAATAGCCGTCGGCCGCACGATTCCGCTCTTCGGGATAAAGCCCGCGATGACATCGAGTGGGGGATAAAATCGCGCGTTTCGTTTACAGCCGACATCGCCATGACAGACAGCGCCCGCGTTCCCGATAATGTCTCGCTGCCCGAGCTGACCGTGCGCGGGGTCATACTCGGCGCATTGATTACGGTGCTTTTCACGGCGTCGAATGTCTATCTGGGGTTGAAGGTCGGCCTGACGTTTTCGTCGGCCATTCCGGCGGCCGTCATATCCATGTCGGTATTGCGCCTGTTCCGCGATGCCAACATTCTCGAAAACAACATGGTTCAGACGCAAGCTTCCGCGGCGGGCACATTGTCTTCGGTGATTTTCATCCTGCCCGCCCTCGTCATGATGGGACATTGGCAAGGATTCCCGTTCTGGCTGACGCTGGCGGTCTGTGCCGCGGGCGGAATGCTGGGCGTGATGTTCACGATCCCCTTGCGGCGCGTGATGGTGGTGCAAAGCGACCTTCCGTATCCGGAAGGCGTCGCCGCGGCAGAGATCCTGCGCGTGGGCACTGCTGCCTCGGAAGAGGCGGGCGCCGCATCCGATGTTTCGAAAACAAGCCAATCCGGCAAGCGCCGCGGGCAAGGCACCGGCCTGGCGGACATCGCCGCGGGCGGCCTGGTGGCGGCCGCTGTCAGCTTCGCCGGCAGCGGCCTGCGCGTGCTGGGCGATGGCGTCAGCATCTGGTTGTCGGCGGGAGCGGCGATCTTCCGCATCCCCATGGGTTTTTCGCTCGCCTTGCTGGGCGCGGGCTACCTGATCGGCATCGTGGCAGGGCTGGCAATGCTGACGGGGCTGATCATTGCCTGGGGCATATCGGTGCCTGTTCTGACGACCTTGCATCCCATGCCGGCGGGCGGCTCCGCGGCAAGCTATGCCACCAGCCTGTGGTCGTCGCAGGTGCGCTTTATCGGCGCCGGCGTGATCGGCGTGGGCGCCGTCTGGACGCTCGCGACGCTTGCCGCGCCGATGGCGCGCGGCCTGAAGGCGACATTCTCCGCGATGGGCGCGCAGGGCGCGCACGGCAACGGCAAGGCGCCACGCACGGAGCGCGACATGCCGGGATTCTGGATCGCCGCGGTCAGCCTGGTCATGGTGGTTGTGCTGATACTGACCTTCCATGCCTTTCTGTCCGGCGCGCCGCTGGCGGCCGGTCTGACCTGGCGGCTGGTGGTGGCGGCGGTCATCTTCGCGTTCGTGTTCGGCCTGCTGGTCGCCGCTGCCTGCGGCTACATGGCGGGGCTGGTGGGGTCGTCGACCAGCCCGATCTCCGGCGTCGGCATCGTCGCCATCGTGCTGGTATCGCTGTTGATACTGGCGATCAGCAATCACGATGGACTTCTGGCAACGGAAGCGGGCCGGCAGCTTGCCATCGCCGTCGCCATCTTTACCACATCGGCGGTGATCGCGGTCGCATCCATCTCAAACGACAACCTGCAGGACCTGAAAACCGGTTGGCTGGTCGGCGCCACGCCGTGGCGCCAGCAGGTCGCGCTGCTGATCGGCTGCGTGGCCGGCGCGATCGTTATCTCGCCCATTCTGGAATTGCTGTACAACGCCTACGGTTTCGCGGACGCCTTGCCGCGTCCCGGCATGGATCCGTCGCAGGTCCTGTCCGCGCCGCAGGCCACGCTCATGCTGGCCATCGTGCGCGGCATATTCACGCATCAATTGAACTGGGCGATGATCGTTATCGGCATGGGCATCGGCGTGTTGCTGATCGTGGTCGACCAGATTCTCAAGCACACCTGCAAGGTCGCCCGCATGCCCGTACTCGCGGTCGGCATCGGTATCTATCTGCCGCCCACGGTCAGCGCGCCGCTGGTGCTGGGCGCGGTGCTGGCCTGGCTGGTCGGCCGTGCGTTGCGACACCGCCGCCAGGCGGGGCATGCGGACGACAGCACCGCGGATGCCGTCGAGCGCCGCGGCGTGCTGATCGCATCCGGGCTGATCGTGGGTGAAAGCCTGATCGGCGTCGTCATGGCGGCGGTCATCGGCGCGAGCGGCAAAGAGGCGCCGCTGGCGATAGTCGGATCAGGATTCGGCCCCATCGCTTCGTGGCTTGGTCTTGCCGTGTTCCTGACGGTAGCCTGGCTGTTCGCACGCCGCGTGCTGGCGGCCACCGCCAGGTAGCGTGCCGTGCCGGATCAAGCCGGGCTAATCGTGATATGCCAGCCGCAGCGGCAGGTCTTCGTGATCCGCCAGCCTGCGCCTGGCTTCCTCGATCAATTCATTTTCGGCCGCGCGCAGGGCGGCTACGCCACGCAAGCCCGTGTTGCGTTCCACCCGGCGCAGCGCGTCGGCCGGGCAACGGCATGCGACATATCGCTGCCCGGTTTCCAGCCAGAATACGGCGCCGTCGTCGACCATCGATATCTCCCAGATCGCCCCCATCGCATTCTCCCGAAATTCAGGGGTTAACATTGGGCCCGCGCGCATCCGGTCCAAGGCGTATGGGCTATGCGGTAATCCATCTCCAGTCTAGGCAGCCTTATTCCGGACAGGTATCCGATGGACGTACTACGGCACCCGCACGATCGCTCCATCGCCATACGTCGCGTGGTGCATGCGTAGCCGGCCGGACGTGCATGACTGAACCTTATCCGCAGCGTCCGGACTAAGGCTGACGTCGGTTTTTGTCTTCAATCCGTGGAATCTATGCAAAAGAAGCTTATTGCCGTTTTGTGGTCCCTGACGGCCATCTGCACGATGGACGTCACCCTGGCCGCCGCTCCCGCCGCCACCCCGGCAACAACGCAACCCGCGGCCACGCAACCGGCCGCGGCAGGGCAAGCTGTCGGCGCCACGCCGCCCGCGCCCGAAGCGCCCACGCCGGACGCCAAGTCATGGCTGGTGCTGGACGCCACCAGCGGCCAGGTGTTCGCATCGAACAATCCCGACGAACGCGTCGAACCCGCTTCGCTGACCAAGATCATGACGTCGTACCTGATCTTCCAGGCGCTGCGCGACAAGACACTGGACCTGAATCAGCAGGTAACAATATCGACCAACGCATGGAAGGTCGCGCCGGGCAGCTCCAAGATGTTCCTGGAACCGGGGATGCACGTCAGCATCGACGATCTGCTGTCGGGCCTGCTCATTCAATCGGGCAACGATGCCGCCGTCGCGCTGGCCGAGGCGGACGCCGGATCCGAAGGCGCCTTCGTGCAGCGCATGAACGAAATGGCCGAGCGCATGGGCTTGAAATCCACGCACTTCAACAGCCCCCACGGGCTGCCGGATCCGCAAACATATTCGACCGCTCGCGACCTGGCCACCCT
>DATJHN010000001.1:0-15922 GCA_035493915.1 Bordetella sp. | reverse complement strand
GTTCAATTGCGCATATATCAAAATCAGTTGACGATGGAGTACGCGATTTTTGGGCTTGTCACGGTCATCATCCTGATTGCTCTGTATCTGGCCTACGCACAGTTCGCGGTCTGGGCGCGGCGAAATAGAAATTCGGAGATGCCCGCGGTTAACGCGCTGACCATCAATAAGGAAGGCATCGCGATAAGCACTCCGTTTGTCGGCCTTTTGATGCTCGTTGCCGCATTTGCGTTCTTCTATATGTATGTGGAAACCGTCTACACCATCTCCGACAAGGCTGAAAGTCTCAGAGTTCGAACCGAGAACTCCGTTTATCCGTCCGGCAAGCAGGAGTCATCCACAGCTCCGGCGGTGCAAGCCGCGAATTCGCCAGCCGACAAAGCCGCTCAGTAGCAAAGAATGCCAGGCCGCGGTTCGCGGCCTGGCTCCGTCAGGCCAGATTGGTTGCCAACTCTGCATCTCTTTGCATCGCGACAGCCGTTGCGGTCCCCGCGAGTGACGCCGCCGCGGCCGGCCATCGAGACGCCAACAGGCGGTCCTTGGCTATCCACATGATGCAGACCTTGTTTTCCTGGTTGCCGCCCAGAATGCGATAGGCCGTGGCATCTTCGCCCGTGTAAAAGCCCACGTGCCCCAGCGAGCCATTCGGTGATTCTCGCCAGAACACCAATACCGAGCCCAGGCGAGGCTCGACCGGATCGCCGAACTTCCGCCATTGGCGCGCCCCGAGCGGATTGCCCGGAAGCACCTCGCTGGGCAGGGTGGCGCCCACACAATGCGCGACGAACAGGCCGCACCAGGGCACTTCATCGCCCTTATAGGAAATATCGAGATTCTTGGCCCAGTCCAGAATCACCGGGTTGTGGCGCTTCTCGCCCAGCACTTCCTTAGTTCCAACCAGATTGCGGGCTTCCTCAAGCCAGGGCAGTACCGGCGCCTTCGCGTCGGGCAGCGTTGCGCCGAATAGTTTCGCGCCTGTCTTCGGGCCAATAATTCCGTCCGCTTCCAAGCCTTGGTTTTCCTGAAAGCGTTTAACCGCAGCGGTCGTTTTACGCCCCCAGATCCCGTCGATCTCGCCAGGAGAAAAGCCTTTGGCGTGAAGCGCCTGCTGGACTTCTTTAACCGTGAAACTGTTCATGATGCGGATCTCCATGTGTGGTTTCCGCGTCGCTCCAGGTTCACGGCCTGCTAGCCTGCCATGCTTGCCGTGCGCCGTGGGCGGCGCTGCTCGGTAAGCAACTTGTCATTGTTATCGCAACAGACTGCACGGAAGTGTAGAGGGGGCGTTGCTGCCTGCGTAGGATCGTTTACCCAGCTTTAGGCCTTAAGGTGGCCGCATGGCCCGCGACAAGGATCCGCGTCGGCAAACGACGGTATTTTGTCAGTGCTCCAAAGCACTACGCCGGGGCGAACGAGAAAACCCGTATCCCACAGGGGAGCCCGGCGCGGCCCAGGGCAGCGCCCGGCTACGCATCACACGCCTTATTCCGCCGTGAAAATCTTTGGTGCGACGGTGTTGAAGGTGTTCTGGATACCTTCGGCTTCCTTCTGCATCGCGGCGCTGCGCACGTCGGAAATGCTCATCCCGTAATCGCGCGTGAACTGCTTGTAGGCATCGCTGTTCACGGCCTTGGCGACCAGGTCTTCCATCTTGGCCAGCCGGTCGGCCGGCACGCCCTTGGGCGCCACCAGGTAGGTCACCTGCTCCATGTCGCCATAGCCGAATACGTCGACGTGGTGCTCGGCGAAGGTCGGCACGTCGGGCAAGGCATCGACGCGCTGGCGCGCGAATACGCCGATCGCCTTTACCAGGCCGGACTTGATCTGCCCGATGCTTTCCGATGGCTTCACCACGCCGCCATCGAGCTGGCCGCCGGCCACGTCGATCAGCACCTTGGAGCCGCCGGTGTAGGGTATGTTCGTGTAGCTGACGTTGGCCGCCTTTGCCAGGCTGGCGGCGAAGATCTGGTTGACGTTATTGCTGCCGGGAATGCCGATGGACACGCCGCCCGACTTTTCCTTCATCAGCTTGATGAAATCCTCGACGTTGTTGACGGGGCTGGATTTCGGCACCACCAGCATCAGCGGATCGACGCCGACCTTGTTAAGGGAAACGAAATCGGCCTGCGTGAGCTTGGTGGTCTTCAATGCGATCGCGCCCATCAGCGAGGGCGTCGCCAGGCCCAGGGTATAACCATCCGGATTGGAATGGGCCACGCGAGCCAGGCCGATCATGCTGGACGCGCCGGCAACGTTGTCCACCACCACGGTAACGCCGTCCTTGCCCAGCAATTCGGCGAGCTTACGGCCCGTCACGTCGATGGCGCCGCCGGCGTTCCACGGCACGATCAGCGTTATCGGATGATCGGGATACGTTCCCGCGGCCGATGCATTGGCAGCCATGAACGTGGATGCCGCCATGCTCAGGCCCAGGGCGATTCGTTGCAGCGCTTTCATTGTGTCTCCTGCGTTTTCTTGAGTCGTGAGGAAGTATCGGGAAGAAGAATGGGAAGCCGTTTTCAGGCTCCCGCGATAAGGCTTTCCGGGCCGTAGGCGATCGGCGTCAATCCCTGCAGCGCGCAGAATTGCAGCAATAGCGCGGCACCGGCGCGGCTGAAGGGGGCGGGATCGCTGCCGTCCTTAAGGCTGCGGGCGCGCGCGAATAGCGTGGTCAGTTCCGCCGCCAGCCAATCGTGCTCGCGCAAGAGCTCCGACTTCACCACCACCAGATGGTTGATGGGCTGTGCCTGATGGCGGGCAAACCAATCGCGCATCGCCTGGCCGGCATCGGGAATCACCGTGCGGATATTCGGATGCGATCCCAGGTGCAGCGTGATGGCAGCGTCGGCGACGCCGTTGACCAGCGCGTCGTAAATCTCCATGTCCGGCGCCAGCGACTGTTCGCTCGGCTGCGGGCCGAGTTGCGCCACATGGGAGTCTTCCTGGGTGAGCCAGGTCACCTCATCCGGTTTCACGCCGTATTCGGTTTCCAGCAGGCCACGGATCCACACCGCGGTGGTCTGGCTGTAGGCGCGCACGGCAATGCGGCGGCCGCGCAGGTCGGACGGCTGGCTTATCGGCGCGTCGCGCAGGCACACCAGGTGGGGCAGGGGATACTCGCGCAGCAGGACCGCCGGCACGCCCGTGACCGGGATGTCGTAGCGATGAGCCACGGCCAGCGTGGCCAGGGCCATTTCGCAGGCGTCGAATTCCAGCGTGCGTGCCATGCGGCGAAACGCGCGAGTAATGGGCTTTACGTCAACGAAGTCGAAGGAAACCCGATCCGATACGACCGTCCCATTGAACAGCGCCTCGGTATAGGGGGTGCGGGCGATGGCTATCTTCAGAGTAAGTGCGTTCATGATTCGATGATTTCGATGCAAAGTTACTGCCCGTCGATCTCGGGCGTCGACATGGGCACAGCGAGATATGGGGGCTTGCCGCCCAGCAGCCGCGTCAATTCCTCGCCCGCGTCGCGCACCAGGACCACGGCCGCGTCGATGGCCTGGTCGCTGGCGCGGAACAAGGGTATGGAGATGCCCACCGCGCCGCAGAAATTGCTGCCCGATTGCCAGACAGGCGTGGCGATGGAGGCCAGGCCAGGCACACGCTCGGCGCGCGTCACGATAGGAATCTTTACCGGCGCGGCCGGCCCGGGCCCGCCGAATGCCTCGATGACGCGGCCGAATGCGCCCATGGGCAAGGGCAGCAGATCGCCCACACGCACGTGCTCGCGAATGGTGCGGCTGGTTTCCTCGCGCACCAGGCAGCGGCGGAAATCCCCTTCCTTGACGAACAGCGAGCTACTTTCACCCGTGGCCTCCACCAGGCGCAGCAGTATGGGCCTGACAATGGGCGCGACTTCCAGTCCGTCGGCGAATAACGTGCCCAGCCGTAGCAGCTCCGCCCCCAGCGAGAATGCGCCGGTTGGCGCGCGCGCGATCATGCCCTGGGATTCCAGCGTCGCCAGCAGGCGCAGCGCGGTGGCCTTGTGGATACCCGTGCGGCGGGAGATCTCGGCCAGCGTCAAGCCGCGATCTTCGGCGCCATAGCATTTGAGTATGGACAGCGCACGCTCTACCGAGCGGTTCAGCACGTCAACCATGCGGGTGGCTCCATGCCGGCTGATGACGTGGCGCGCCAACGTGGCGGCAATACGGCATCGACAGCCTCAAGCCTGCCGCCCCGGCCGGCCGCGCGCGGCCAGGCGCTTGTCCAGCCGCGGATATACGCGGCGCGCATTGCCCTCGTATATCTTGTAGCGATCTTCGGCGCTGAGCGCGGGCAGGGCGTCGACATAACGCTTGGTATCGTCGTAGTTGTGGCCGGTCTCCGGGTCCACGCCTTTCACGGCGCCCAGCATTTCGGAAGCGAACAGGATATTCTCGGCCGGGATCACCTTGGCCATCAGCTCCATGCCGGGCAGGTGATACACGCAGGTGTCGAAGAACACGTTCTTCAGCAAATGCTCGGACAGCAGGGGCTTTTTCATTTCCTGCGCCAGGCCGCGATAGCGGCCCCAATGGAACGGCACCGCGCCGCCGCCGTGCGGTATGACGAACTTAAGATCGGGGAAGTCCTTGAAAAGATCGCCCTGCAGCAGCTGCATGAAAGCGGCCGTATCGCCGTTGATGTAGTGGGCGCCCGTGTAGTGGAATGCCGGGTTGCACGAGGACGAAACGTGGATCATCGCCGGCACTTGCAGCTCTTCCAGTTTCTCGTACAGCGGATACCACTGGCGGTCGGTCAGCGGCGGATCGGTCCAATAGCCGCCTGTGGGATCCGGATTCAGGTTCACGCCGACGAAACCCAGCTCTTCGACGATGCGCACCAGCTCCGGAATGGAGTTCTTGGGCGCCACGCCCGGGTGCTGAGGCAATTGTCCGACCGGAGCAAAGTTGTCCGGATACAGCTCGCACACGCGATGGATCAGATCGTTGGAGATGGTGGTCCACTGCTTGCCCGTTTCTTCGGTGCCGATGTGGTGGGCCATGCCCGAGGCGCGCGGCGAGAAAATCGTCAGGTCGCCGCCGCGATCGTTCTGCATCTTCAACTGCGGCGCGACTGATTCGCGCAGTGCGTCGTCGGAAATACCCAGGTCGAACGTAGTCGGCCGCCGCGTCGCATCGGCCAGCCCGGCGAGCTGCTTGTCGCGGAACAGGTGCAGGGCGCGCGGCTCCGTCGTGTAATGGCCGTGGATGTCGATGATCAGCGGGGATTGCTTCGGGTCGGTCATGATGCGATTTCCGGGTGTTGATGTCTGGATGGCGGTTTTGGCGCGGGTCAGATCGCCATGAATATTTCATCCGCGGAATAGCGGCGCGTGGTCAATTTCTGGTCGTGGCTGAAGCCCAGTATGGTGTCGAGCGAGTGCCGGTTTGCTTCCAGTCCGTAAGGCGGCACGACCACGGGGCCGGCACCCTGCGCCACCAGGCGCGCTTCCTCGAACATGCGCATCAACTCGGCGGCAAGCCAGGGCCTGCCGTCGAACAGCTCGCGCCGCGCCGTGAGTATGTGGTGGATGGGATCGATGTGGCGGCTAGCGGACCACGCCTGGCTGGCGGCATCGGCATCCGGGATGACAGTGCATACGCCCGCGGGATCGATATCGCGCTCGCCCATGATGGCCTGTACGTCGCCGGACTGCAGCAGATCGCGTAGTCGCGCGCCCGGCTGGGCACGGATGACGTTAACGGGGTCGACAAAGGTTTCGACGTGGGCGTCTTCCAGGGTGATCCACGTAATGCTGTCGAGGTCGACGCCGTAGACGGTCTGCAAGATGCCGCGTACCCAGACTCCGGAGGTCTGCGCGTATGAGCGTACACCGACGCGTTTGCCCGCCAGATCGGCCGGCCCGCGCAGTGCGGAGTTCAGCGGACAAAGCAGATTGTTGTGTGGAAAGCGGCTCCACAACGGGATCGGCAGCGCGGTGATGGGGCGGCCGGCATCGACCCCCAGCAGATGGCTGGCGACCGCCATTTCCGACAGGTCCAGGTCGCCTTCCCGCAGCATCCGGCGAAACGCGGCCGGCAGCGGCGCGATCTCGATGCATTCCAGTTCGATCAACAGGGATTTGACGCGGCCGTCTTTCAATGGCGCGACGTGAGGATGATTGCCGAGCGCTGTCCTGAGATGCAGCGTCTTGTGCGGAACAGTCATGGTAAGCAGGGCGGTCTTCCGTCTCCGGGGAAGCGCCGACGGCATCTGTTGCAGTGACGGTCGGCGTGCAGGGCGCCGGCGTCAGTAGCCGTTTTTGATGTTTGGAACGTTGTAATTGAAATGCCGTTTCATACAGTGATACTAATCCGGCTGAGCTGACGCTGTCAAGAAAGCCTGAGGCAGGCCAGCGACAGTGAGATTCACCCATAGCGCCGTCGCCACACGTAAAGGTCAGCAACCCGGCTTGTTTCATGGCCCATGCGGGAACCTTGCTTTCGCGAAATCTGATTGACCCTGGCTAGACCGATCAGTATCATTTCGCAGCCCTATCCCGACCGGGAACCGCAAGCCCCATTTCTCCGGAAGCCGAGACATCCATGTCGATGAATACCATGTCCTTGCAACGTCTCGTATTCGGCGCTGGCCTGATTTCAGTCCTGTTGCTCGGCGGCTGCGGGCTACGAGAGGCGCTGGATGCGAAGGCGCGGGCCAATGGCGAGGCGAAGAGGATTGCGACCATGAAAGCTGGGGCGGAAAGCGGCAACGCCAATTTCCAAAACCAGTATGGCGAGTACTTCGCGAACGAGAAAAACGACGATCTCACCGCCCATACCTGGTACGTGAAATCCGCTCAAGGGGGCGATGCCGGCGGAGAAGAGAATCTCGCGTGGGACTATGCCAAGGGACGAGGTGGCGTAACCAAGAACGACGCTCTGGCCGCGTCGTGGATGCAGAAATCAGCTGACCAGGGCCGCTCGAGCGCGGAGTATGCGATGTCGCAGATGTATGCCGAGGGCCGCGGCGTACCGAAGAACAAGGCCAAGCAGATTGCCCTGTTGCAAAAGGCGGGTCTCCACTCGAATCCCAGTGCCATCCACGACCTGATCTTCATGGGCGACCCCGGCGGTGTCGCGGCGCAGATGTACGCCAAGGGAGAAGCAAACCTGCGGGCCAGGGACGAAGCAGTCAACAATTTCCACATTGAACAGCTGCAGAAGGCAATAGAGAATTCCCAACCCGCGCCCCAGCGGATGTGCATTGCGAACAGCGGCTCGCAGACCTACGAAATCCCCTGTCCTTATTGACGGGCAGGCCCTGGCGGCCGTCAGCAAATAAAGCAAAAGATCTGGTCCACTGAGCCATACCTGTGGCCGCCAGCCGCAATCGCGATAGCGGATTCGGGACCTGGAGAAATGGGGGAAAGTGGTGAAGGAAGCCGGGATTCAGCCGGAGTAGTTACGTGGAGGTGGGCACGTGTAGTAGCTCGCGTGGAGCAGCTCGCGTGGAGCAGGTCACATGGAGTTGGTCACGTGGCGTTGGTCACGTGGAGTAGGTCATATTGGCCAGCAGGCCGCGCGCCAATGCCGCCAGTTGTTCCAGCTGGGGCACGGCTACCCCGGCCTGCCGCGCCATTTCCAGCGGCATAATGAACTGGCATGCGAGATCCGGTGTCCGCCCGGCCCTGAAGTCCTGGACCAGGCTGGGCAGGTGGCCCAGCGCGCGCGCGGTTGCCAGCGAGCTTGAGTTGGGATCAGGTGAATAGCCATAGGCCTTGGCGGTGGCGGCAATCTCATGCGCAATGGCGCACGATAGCCGATGCAGCACGGGATCGGCCAGGGCCGTTGCCGGGGCGCTGTTGGTAAGCAGCGCGATCAACCCGGTGCAGGCGTTGCGCACCAGTTTTTCCCATACCTGCTCGCGTACGTCCTCCGATGTCGCGGCGTCCATGCCCCCGGTAGACCACAGGCGCACCAGCATATCCGCCGCCGTGCGGCTTTGATCGGGCACTGTAATACCCAGGCGTATCGTATGACGGGCGCCATCGAGTTCGACAACGCCGGACGCACGCAGCGTCGACGGGCTCGACACCACCGCGCCGAACAGCGGGCGTGGCCCTACGACCTGCTCCAGTGCGAGGGCCGCCGGATGGCGGGCGGGCAGATCCAGGCAGGCGCGGCCCGAACGTTGGCCGAAGTACCACCACGGAATGCCGTTCTGGACCGAAACAATGGCGGTATCCGGACGCAGCAGCGGTGCCATCCCCGCGGCCACTGAACCCAGATCGCGCTCTTTCACGGCGATGACCACCACGTCCTGTGGGCCGAGCCGCGATGGGTCTTCTTCAGCCGTGACCGGCAGCGCCGACACCGTTCCCGCGGTCTCGATACGAATGCCATCGCCGCGGATCGCCTGCAGCCGGCGCCCGCGCGCCACCGCGCATACCCGCGCCCCCGCGCGGGCCAGACGCCAGGCCAGATGGCTGCCGATGGCGCCGGCGCCGTAGAGCGCAACGCGCAGGGTCATGACGGCATCCGGTAGCGTTCGACGGCATTCCAGTCTAGTTCGATGCCGAAGCCGGGGGCGTCCAGCAGCTCGAGTTGACCCTTAACAATACTGGCCCGCTGGGTATACAAGGTCTCCCAGAACGGGTCCCGCGCAGGGTCGACAAAGGTCTCGATCCAGGGCTCATGCCGGGTGGCCAGCGCCAGGTGGCCCTGGATATGCGGCGCATGGTGAGTGGTCATGACCACCGCATGCAGGTCGGCATAGGCGGCGATGCGCAGCCATTCCGTGGCGCCGCCATTGCGGGTGCCGTCGAAGTTCAGGTAGCGCACCGCGCCGGAATCGACCAGGTCGCGGCATGCCCAGGCGTGCGGTTCGCTTTCGCCGCTGGCCAGGGGAATGCGGGTAGCCTGCGCCAGCGGCACCATGCCGCGTACCGAGTCGTACCACTCCAGGGGTTCCTCGAACCACGCAATGTCGAAGGGCTCGAACGCCCGCGCCGCCGCAATGGCTTCGGGCAGCGCGTAAGAGCGACTGGCGTCCAGCATGAGGGTCGCATCGCCGATTGCCTCGCGCACCCGGCGTACACGCTCCACGTCGATCGCCAGCGGCGCTCCGCCTACCTTCATCTTGACCGCGCTGAAGCCAGCCGCCACGTAGCCGGCCATTTCGTCGACCACCTTGAAATGGCCGTCGCTGCCCCGGTCGCCGCTGTAGTAGCCGCCGCTGGCGTAGACCCGCAGCCTGCGGTTGGACGCGCCCAGCAAGCGCCACACGGGTTGCCCCAGCAGCTTGCCTTTCAGGTCCCACAGCGCGAAGTCGATGCCCGCCATCGCGGCCAGCAGAGGCGAGCGCTGGGTGGTTCGAAATCCGGCCGCCGCGGTGTCCAGCACCGCGGTCGAACCGCCTTGACGGGTAGCGCCAAAGACTCTTTCCCAGACCGTCAAATGTTCCAGCGCCGCCATGCCCTGGAGCACTGGACCGAGTTCGGTCAGCGCTCCCATGACCTGGGCCACCGCCCGACCGTGGACCAGCCCGACGCCGTTCACACCGGCATCGGTCCGCACCTCGACCACGATAAGCCCGACCGTGGAGAACGCCTCGGTTCCCATCGCGAAGGCGCGGGTGAGTTGGGTATTCAGCGCATAGGCGCGAATCTCAGTGATCTTGACCAACACTTTTCATGCTCCCTTGAGTCCGCGCTCGCGGATCAATCGACCGAGTTTTTCGGAATCATCGCGGATCGCGCTGGCGAGCTGCCCCGGGTCTCCACCCACGACGTCTCCGCCTTGCTTGGCAAGCTGCGCCCGAAGGTCGGGAGTTTGCAATGCCATATTGACCAAGTGGTTGAGCCCGGCCACTAGCGCGGAATCAGTTCCCTTGGCCACCAGCAAACCCCACCAGGTGGAAAACTCGTAGCCGGGAAGGGCGGACTCCGCCAGCGTGGGTACTTGCGGCAGCTCCGGATTGCGCCGGAGACCCGTAACGGCCAGTGCACGCAGCTTGCCGCTCGCGACGAAGGGGTCGACCACCAGCGCATTGCCGAAGCAGAATTGCACTTCACCCGCCATCAAGGCCGTGGCTACCTGGCCGCCACCCCTATATGGAATGTGTACGGCGGTGATGCCTGCTTGCTCGCAGAACAATGCGGCCGCCACATGAAGGTTGGAGCCGATGCCGGCTGACGAATAATTAAGCGTGCCTGGCTTCGCCTTGGCCGCGGCCACGAATTCCTGCACGGTATGCCAGGGAGAATCGGCGCGCACCACCAGGACCATGGGCGAGCGCGCGATCAGCACCACCGGATCGAAATCCTTCGCCGCGTCGTACCCCGCTTTCTGGTACAGGTAAGGATTCACGATAAAGGGCAGGGAGGCCACCAGCACCGTCTTGCCGTCCGCGGGTGCGTTCATCACCTCCTGTGTGGCGATGTTGCCTGCCGCGCCCGACCGGTTGTCGATGATGTAGGGCCGGTCACCCAGGGTCGTAATCTTCTGCGCGACCACGCGCGCGATAGCGTCGATGCTGCCGCCGGGCGTGAAACCGACAACCATCCGGACGGGCGAATCATCCGCCGCGCGGGCAAGTCGATGCAGGCCCAGCAGGAAGGCAGCGCCCGCCAGCGTCACATGGCGGCGGGACCATGACATTGATGTCGAGGCCGGCACGGCTGTCTCCTTTCTTATGGTATTGACTGCCGACTCTAGCTTGACAAGCGCGAGCGGGACTATTGAAATCCCATCGGTATCTGTGAGAAAAATTCCCATATCATGCGCAAACTGCCGCCGCTCAACGCCCTGCGTGTGTTTGAATGCGCCGCCCGCCATCAGAGTGTTTCCCTGGCCGCGGAAGAACTGTGCGTGACGCATGGCGCGGTCAGTAAGCAAGTCAAGCAGCTCGAGGCCTGGCTGAACACACGCCTGTTCGAACAGACAGGGCGGCGCATCACGCTCACGGTTTCCGGGCAACGCCTTTACCGGCATAGCGCATTGTTCCTGGATAACCTGGCGGATGCCTGCGCGCAGATCGCCGACAGCCGCGGCCGGACCTTTCGTATCCATGCCGCGCCGACACTCGCCATGCGCTGGCTGTTGCCGCGCCTGACCAACTTCCAGGCACGGCAGACGGGGATCAAGCTCAGCCTGAGCACTGGATCGGGCGGCGACCAGGAGCTGGCCGACGTCATCCTGGGGCGGGACGGCAAAGCCTCCGATTCTCACGCGGCTTATCGCTTCATGACCGAACGTGAAACGCCCATGTGCACACCACGCTACCGTGCAGGGCTGGATATCCGCCGGGTGGAAGACCTGGATCGGGCGTGCTGGCTGAATTCCGATCTGCGGACCGAATCCTGGGCCGAATGGCTGCAACTGACCGATACGCCGGCTATGCAGCCGGCGCAGTGGATCCGCTTCGGCCAGTACTACCTGGCCTTGCAGGCCGCGTTCGATGGCCTTGGCATACTGCTAGGCTCTTTGCCGCTGGTGGCCGACGAGCTGGCCACCGGCCGTCTCGTACCGCTTTTTCCGGAACTTACCTTGCAGCACCACACCTACACCGCGCTGGTTCGCAAGGACCGGGCAGAAGACGCGGTCGCCAATGATTTCGTGGCCTGGCTTATGGAAGAAGCACCCGGCTCTTAGCACTGCCGAAAGGTAGGCTCCCCGGACCTGGGGCCAGGCCATCGAGCCACCAGGCCATCAGGCCATCAAGCCATCACCTGGTCCAGGTATCCGCGCACCAGTTCCGCCGGCAGCGTCATACGCTGCCGCTCGATGATGTGCCGGGTGGCCTGCTGCATGGAAACCAGATCGATATCCCGCGCGTGCACCACCTGGACGCCTTGTTCGGCAAGGTAGGCTGCCAACTGGGAATCCTCGTTGGCCGCCAAGGCTCTTTGTAGTCGTGTGGCCTCACCCGCGGCGTTGACGACCTTTTCCTGCTCGCGCGCGGCCAGTCCCGTGAACCAGGCCCTATTGCACACCAGCAGCAGTACCCCGAAGAAATGGCCGGTCAGGCTCACATGAGGATGGTGCCGCCATATCCCGAAATTCACCGTGTTGGTCAAGGGATTCTCCTGCGCGTCCACTTCGTGCGTCTGCACGACCCGCAGCAGTTCCTTGACGTCGGTGCTACGCGGAATGAAGCCCATTGCCTGCAGAGCCTCGCGATAGCCCGCGCTGTCCAGGGTACGCACCACCATGCCGGCGCAGTCGGCCGCGGAGTGTATTGGCCGCAGGCGATTGGAGACATGCCGGAATCCGTTGTCCCAGAAGCCCAGCAGTTTGTATCCGGACCGCTTTTCGAGCGCGCCGGCCAGATAGGCACCGGCCGCGCCGTCCAATGCATCGAGCGCCGCGGCGCGGTCCGTGACGCACAGCGGAAGATCCAGCGCCGCAAGCTCCGGCACCATGGCGCTCAGATAACCGGAAGCCAGGTAGCCGATGTGCCGCTGGCCGCCTTCGATGGTGCGGAACATGGCGGCGGCGGTCTCTCCGGCCGCCGTCACGTCGGCCGTCGTTTCCACTTTCCAGGCCGGCGCATCCCCGCTAGTCGCTCCCAGCCGTTCCGCCAGATCCAGGAGCGCGCGGGTCAGGATGGAGCCCGCGCCCTGATAGCCGGCCAGGCGCACGACGCGCGGATCGGTATGTTCGACAGGTGGCAGTGCGTCAGGTCTGTTCAATGCCGGCCTCCTTGATGATCTTTCCCCATTTCTGATAATCGTCCTGGACGATTTTGGCCAATTGCGCCGCGGTGCGCGGCCAGGCGATCAATCCGGCGCGGACCAGTTGCGCCTGTACCTGCGCATCGTTCGCCACCGCATCCGCTTGCGGACGCAATTCGGAAACGATGCCGGCCGGCACGTTCTTTTGCGCGAACAGCCCGACCCACGACGAATATTCGTAATCCGGCACGCCCTGCTCGATCAGGGTAGGGATGTCCGGAAACTGGGGCAGCCGCTCACGTCCGCAATAACCGATCAGGCGTACCCGGCCGTCCGGCAGATAGGGCTGCGCCAGCGACAAGGCCATCGACATCACTTCCACTTCACCGGTGGCAAGAGCGAGGGCGGCCTGCGTGGCGCCGCGGTACGGCACATGGAACAGCTTCGTGCCGGTATAGGCCTTGAACATCTCCGTGGCCATGTGCTGTGGACTGCCTACCCCGCCCGAGGAATAGACGATCTTGTCCGGTCGCTGGCGCGCTTGCTTGATCAGGTCCTGGATATTCTTGATAGTCGATTTGCTGGATACCGCGAAGAAGGTCGGGATGTTGGCGAAGCCGGCAATGGGAACGAATTCAGTGCGTGTGTCGAACTTCATGTGATCAGGCTGCAGATGAGGCAGGATGGTCACGATGCTGTTATTGAACGCGCCCAGGGTCATGCCGTCGGGCGCCGCGCGGGCCACGCGATCCAATCCCACCAGGCCCGCGGCCGATGCCATGTTTTCGACCACGAAGCTGGCGCGCATGCGGGCGGCCAGCGCGGTGACGGCGACACGTACCGCGGCATCGGACGCGCTGCCCACCTGCAGCGGCAGCACCACCGTTACCGGGCCGGCGGGATAGGTCTGGCTGAAGGCCGGCGCGGGCAGGACGGCCGAGCCGCCCACCGCCGCCACGGCGCGGATAAAGTCTCGTCTAAGCATTCTGTCTCTTTTTACGTTGTTATCGATGTGTCGCCACGCGGCGGCTGCGCCATGTGCGCGACATCATGCGTCAGGGCAGGGGAGGCGATCAGGACGGATTGGCAACGGCACCGGCGTCGGTCCAACCTGGCACACGGCCGCTGCGCTGCGCCTCTTGCCACGAAAAATTCAGCTCGACCTTGATTCCATTGATGGGCTCGCGCATGAACAACTGGTACAGGTTGGAGTTGTGCGCCTTGCGCTCGCTGAATTCCACCCCGTTCTTCTTCAGCCGTTCGACGAATTCCTCCAGGCCATCGCAGTTGATGCAAAAGTGATCGATGCGACCTGATCCCATGGCTCCGGCCGCCGAATAGTCGGTGCCGTCGCGGTCGCCAGGCGTCTTGAGGTACGTGTCTTGATGCGCCGAATGGCGCGCCTTGCCGATGTGCAGGACGTCCTGGTCGCCGATGTACAGCCAATAGACCGGGAAACCGAAATCGGGATGGTCACCACTGCGGAACCCAAGGTTTTCACAGAACCAATCGCGCGTACCTTCCGGGTCGTGGGTAAGGATAAGAACGTGCTCGAGAAATTTAAGGCCCATGTCTCTTCCTGCCTGTGTCGTTGTTGTCGATCGCCGGCTCGCGGGCCGGGCGGCCTATGCTAGGTCCTGTCGAATAGAAGAAAAAAGGATTTACGCGGGAAAAGGGATGAATCCAGGGAAAACCCTGAACTAGTTTCTTATGGCTACTACCCGCGAAGTGCACGACTCTGACTCGAGCCAAATACGGCTGGAATGCCGGTCAAGGTACTGGCTTCGAAAGTCCCGATTGTTCAAAAGCAAAAGATCTGATCCACTAAGCCATATCTGTGGCCGCTGCCGGTCGCAGTCGCGAAAGCGGATTCGTTCTCTGCCGTAGAACGACAACGGTCCGAGGGAGAGGCACATGACCTCTTGGTACGGACGAAGCGCAAATGCCATCCTCTTGTGGCTGGCATTCCTGCTGGCCATTCCCGCCGGCGCATCCGCCAGCCCGGACAATCCGCCCGCATTCAAACCCGAGGAAATCGAGGCGCTGGTCGCACCCATCGCGCTTTATCCGGACCCATTGCTTTCCCAGGTTCTGATGGCATCGACGTATCCGCTGGAAATCGTGCATGCCGCGCGATGGAGCAAGGAAAATCCCAGCATGAGAGGCGACGCGGCGGTCAAGGCCGTGGAAAACATGTCCTGGGATGTCAGCGTCAAATCGCTGGTCGCATTCCCCCAAATCCTGCAGCCGATGAACGACAAGCTGGACTGGACCCAGAAACTCGGCGATGCGTTTCTCGCCCAGCCGGCGGATGTCTTTGCCGCCATACAGAGGCTGCGGGGACGTGCGCAGGAATCGGGCCACCTGGAGTCCAACGCGCAACAGAAGGTCAGCGTCGAGCCCGCGGCAGCGGGCGAACAGACCAAGGTCGTGCGCATCGAGCCCGCGAACCCGGAAGTCATCTATGTGCCGGCCTACAACCCCACC
This sequence comes from Bordetella sp., assembly GCA_035493915.1. Classification (GTDB taxonomy): domain Bacteria; phylum Pseudomonadota; class Gammaproteobacteria; order Burkholderiales; family Burkholderiaceae_B; genus Bordetella_C. Next base: position 828 of record DATJHN010000001.1, on the reverse strand, counting down.
GTGGTCTACGGGGGGTGGAGTGCTCCCTCCTATCCCCCGACGTATTGGCCGCCGTCCCCGGCCTATTACCCAGGCACGGCACTCATGACCGGCTTCGCCTGGGGCGTCGGTCTTGCCGCCGCCGGCGCGCTCTTCAGCGACTGCAATTGGGGCGGCGGGGACGTCGACATCGACTACAACAAGGTCACGAACATCAACCGCAACTTCGACCGAAGCAAGGTGCAGGGGCAGGGAGGGCGCTGGCAGCATGATCCCGGGCATCGCCAGGGCGTGGCCTATCGGGACAATACGACCCGGCAGCAATTCGCGGGCGCGGCGCCGGGCGCCGACAGGCGCGCGGAGTACCGCGGCCGCGAACCCGGCGGTGGTGTGAACCAGGGTGGCATCGATCGGGCAAACGCGGGCGGTCGCGCGCCCGGCGCGGACAGGCCGACTGGCGGCAATCGCGCCGGCGCCGCCGAGCGGGGCGGAGCGGGGAACCGGGGATCCGCGGGAGATAGATCAACGGCCGCCAATCGACCAACAGGCGCCGATCGGCCGACCGCGCAAAACCGCGCAGCCGCTGGGGATCGATCGACGGCGCAAAACCGTGCGGCGGCTGGTGATCGATCAGCAGCGCAAAACCGCGCAACGCCCGGGGATCGACAGGCGGCATCGAACCAGGGTGCGCAGACAAGTCGCGGCGCCGGTGGCAATGCCGGCCAGGCGGGCAGCGCCAACCGCGGCACTACGAGCAGGGGACGCGATAGCGCATTCACCGGTGTGGGCGGGAGTGGTGGCAACGCCCAGCGCAGCTACGATCGCGGCAGATCCAGCGCCCAAGGGTCG